>JBDSDN010000207.1:0-10489 GCA_039920545.1 Ferruginibacter sp.
GCCGTATAAAATTCCATCAGGGTCCAGCCCATTGCCCTCACCTGCTGGGGCACAAGACTTGCGGCACTTTGCCCGGGTACAGAATTTATTTCTAGTAAAAAAGGCAATCCTGATTTGTCTTCATAAATATAATCCATCCGCACAATGCCCTTACAATTAAAAATTGTATACGCTTTTTTTGCTTCGTTTCTCACCTGTTCTGCAATACCTTCGTCAATTTGGGCTGGAGTAATTTCCTCACTTGCCCCTTCATACTTTGCTTCAAAATCAAAGAATTCTCTTTTAGAAATGATCTCAGTTATAGGTAATGGAATTATTTTGCCTTTAGATTTAAAAACTCCGATCGTAAGTTCACGGCCTTTAATAAATTCCTCAACCAATACCTGTGTATCTTCCCTGAAAGCCTTTACAATTGCCTCGGGTAATCCGGCTGCTTCATTTACTTTACTTATGCCTAAGCTGCTTCCCCCATTATTTGGTTTCACAAAAACCGGGAGTGAGATATGTTCTAATATTTGTGTCGGCCCCGTTTTGTCATCTTTAAAAAGACATATTGATTTTGCCACATGAAGCCCGGCAAAGGATGCTACTGCTACTGTGTATCTTTTATTAAATGTAAGAGCAGATGTTGCTGCATCGCAAGAAGTATAAGGCAAATTAAGGCAATCAAAATATCCCTGGAGTTTTCCATCTTCTCCCGGCGTACCGTGTAAGCCTATAAAGACTGCATCGAAAATAATTTTTTCCTTGCCCAGTGTTAGAGAAAAATCATTCTTATCTATATTGGTTTTATCGCCACTATCATTTTTATAAAACCATCCTGAGGGGTGGATATCTATGATATAGCACTCCCATTTCGTTTGATCAATATTGTTATAAATCGATTCTGCACTTTTATAAGAAATTACAGCTTCACCGGAATATCCACCTGTGACTAAAGCAATTTTTTTCTTCATTTATGATTTTTGTTTGGCTCCAATAATTAATATTTTTGATTGTGCGGATTGTGTATGGACAATTAGAAGAATTTATTTTTACAATAGAGTAACACCTGATTCGACTCTTTTATTAATTCCACTATTAAACCCGAGTTTTTTCAGAATTCGAACTGTTGATGTTTATTCTTCTATACCTTCATTTCCCGTGTCTAAAACAAATTTCCATTTGCCATCCTGCTGTTTTTTCCAAATACTTACATAGGTACCATAAATAACCGTATCCTTTACTTTGGGATGTAATGCATATAAACCATAAGTATACCCTATATCTGCAGATTTTGCCACTATTGCATGCTGTGGTTGCCAGGTAAGGGTGTAAGAAGAATCATTTAACTGAATCAGGTATTCTATGGCATTTGCGCCTATAATTGGCGTATGCTTAGGCCGTAACAACACGCCGTTACTGTCCATAAATTCTAAAAAAGCCTGCTTCATACCCCGGGCTTCACTTAAATTAGAAAATGCTTTATCTGCATCAATCAGCATCATTTTTTCCTGGCCGTTATCTTTACTTTCTACAATTTTTTTTTGTGTACAGGAATAAAAAAATGCCGCCAGGAGAAGGCCCCATAGTATTTTCATAAATATCTTAATTGCCCGGCAAGATAATGAATAATAATACATACCTGTATATACAAAAAGGCGAAAGTATTATTAAAAATACCCTCGCCAATGTAACAGGAAATATCACCTGCCAAATTAAGCCATACGGCTACAAAAAAAATTAAATATGCAATCTCGTTTTTTTATTCATTAATTCATCAACCGTTTCCCGGTAATCTTCATCCGGTACGCAGCAATCTACAGGGCATACTGCAGCGCATTGTGGTTCTTCATGAAATCCCTGGCATTCCGTACATTTATTTGGTACAATATAATAAATGTCGGACGCAATCGGCGCATTCCGCTGGTCGCTATCCAATACCGCACCATCCATTAATGTAAAGGAGCCTTTTATGGTTGTACCATCGGAAATTGCCCACTCCACACCACCTTCGTAAATGGCATTGTTCGGGCATTCCGGTTCACAAGCCCCGCAGTTTATGCATTCATCTGTTATCTTTATAGCCATCAGTATTAATTTTGATGCAATTTAATAATATCAACATGAATTTACAAGAACGAATTGATTTAATGACATGCCTGGGCAATTATTTAAAAAATAACAATGACGAATGGAAAGCCGTGAAAGAAAAAGCCTACCAGCATAATGGATGGTTCACCCCGGGCTTTATCGATTATGGATGTACTCAAATTGCAGATAATTTTCTGGATAAAAATAAATTAGCAGCCTGGGCAGCTTATTACCATATAGATGATAATATTCTTCCTAAAAAGGTCGGTATAGTAATGGCGGGAAATATTCCACTGGTAGGCTTCCAGGATTTTTTAGCTGTGTTTATTTCCGGGCATCACCAATTAATTAAACTATCTACAAAAGATGATGTGCTTTTAAAACATTTAATAAAGTTTTTACACACAGAGAATATTGCCATACAAAATCATATTTCCACATCTGATATGCTTAAGGACTGCGATGCCTACATTGCTACCGGTAGTAATAATTCAGGCCGCTATTTTGAACAGTATTTCGGAAAATATCCGAACATTATCCGTAAAAACAGAACTTCGGTTGCAATTTTATCTGGAGAAGAAAATGAATTGGAGCTGGAAAAACTTTCAGATGACATTCATTTATATTTTGGGCTGGGCTGCAGAAATGTTACAAAAATACATGTACCTGAAGGTTACGATTTTGTCCCGCTTTTAAAATCCTTTGACAGGTATAAATATTTTGAAGGCCACCATAAATACAAAAATAATTACGACTATCAACTATCCATTCTTTTACTGAATAATATTTATTACATGACCAATGGAAGCACTTTAGTGATTGAAAATAGTTCTCTTTTTTCTCCCATCAGCCAGTTGAATTTTGAATATTATAAACCCGGCAAAAATCCGGTGGAGCATTTAAAGAATAATGGGGCTGTGCAATGCATTGCAGGTAATGGCGGCGTCGAATTTGGGAATACCCAAAAACCGGATCTTTTTACTTATGCCGATGGTGTTGATACCATGCAATTTTTATTAGGTTTGTAATGGATCATCTACGAAAGTCTTACTAATATAATGTTAAACCTGTCAGCCGGTAAATCACTTTTTGTCATGCTATCGTTACTTTGTATGCGGGCACAATAGTTGATACTTTTGTACGGGCAGATTGCAAAAAAATAAAACCTTTAAAAATGAAATTTAAACAGATTCTCTTAACTGTTGCAGTAAGTACCTTAACAACCCTGGGCATGATTTGGGGGTACAATAACTATATAAAAAAAGATATTTCATTCGGCGGACAGCAGCCCGGCTTGTTTCCTGCCAACTATAAATATGCAGGTTTCCCGGATAATGCCGGTAACCCGCCCGGGGCCGTAGATTTTACTATCCCCTCTGCAGCAGCAATTCCAACTGTTGTGCATATTAAAACTAAAACAAATGCAAAACAGCTAACGAATAATCTTCCACGTACGCAACAACCTAAAAATCCTTTCAGTGATTTTTTTGATGAAGATATGATGAACCAGTTATTTGGTGGAAGAGGTAATAATAGTATTCCGGAACAAAGGGCATCCGGCTCAGGGGTAATCATTAGTGACAACGGCTTCATTGTAACAAATAATCATGTGGTGGCAAATGCAGATGAAATTACGGTAACGCTCAGCAACAAGAAAATATATAAAGCCAAAGTGATCGGTACGGATCCCGCTTATGATTTGGCAGTAATTAAGATTGAAGCTGCCGCCCTTCCCTACCTGGTTTATGGAAATTCTGAAGAAGTAAAAGTAGGACAATGGGTCTTGGCAATTGGGTATCCTTTAAACCTGGAAACCACTGTAACAGCGGGTATCATCAGCGCAAAAGCCCGGAGTTTAGGCTTAAACCGCGATAGATCTGGAAGCGCCGGGGGTGCAGTAGAATCATATTTACAAACTGACGCTGCAGTAAATATGGGGAACAGTGGCGGGGCCCTTATTAATACAGATGGCAAATTAATTGGAGTAAATTCTGCCATCGCTTCACCTACGGGTTATTATTCCGGTTACTCTTATGCTATACCAGTAAATATCGTGAAGAAAGTAGTTGATGATATCATTAAATTCGGAACAGTTCAAAGAGGATATCTCGGTATAAACTACCTGCCGGCAAGTGATATGAGTGATGATGATAAAAAGAAAGAAGGCATTCCATTAAATGCTTACGGGATTTACGTAAGAGATGTACCTACTACCGGCGGAGCATTTGATGCGGGCATAAGAAAAGGGGATATTATAAAAAGTATAGGAGGCATAGAAGTGCAAAGTGGGGCTGAAGTTCAGGAGCAGGTAAGCCGTTACAAGCCAGGCGATAAAGTACCGGTAATTTTTATCCGGAACGATAAAGAAAATACAACTACTGTAATGTTGAAAAATAATGCAGGCAATTTTGACATAGTAAAAAATGAAGTTACCGCCGGCAGTATTCTTGGTGCCGACCTGGTAGGGCTGGATCCCAAAAAAGCAAAAGACTTTGGCATACCCGGTGGCGTTGTTGTGAAAAGAATCAATGATGGCGGGGTGCTGGGCCAGCAAACCAGGATGAAAGACAGTTTTATTATTTTAAAAGTTAATGATAAAAATGTAAATACACTTTCAGAATTGAACAACGCTATTACCGGCGCAAAGGATATTACAATTAGTGGGTTTTACCCTGGTTATGAAGGTATGTATGATTACCAGCTTTCATTAAATGCTGAAAGAAATTAACAAAGTAATATATTTAAAAGCTCACCATTTTCATGGTGAGCTTTTTTAATTTTAGTTGTAGCCATATAACAAAATGATTTTTTTTGTAGTAAAATCAAAAGGTATTTAAGATAAATAGATAGAAATTATTCGTTGTTGCCATTCATCAGAATAATTTTAATTATTTTTCTTCTTAGTTATTTCTCGTAAACCTGGTATTCCCAGGCCTTTAATTCAAAACTGGTTTTACCGCCCAGGTCAATTGAGTTTTTGTCAGCAAAAATGTTTTTAAAATTACCTGCAAGAATGTTTTCTGAAATTGTAAATTTCACAGCGTCTTTAGTTAAATTTAAAAATACCACTACTTCCTTTTCATTATTCTTACGGAGGTAAGCGAGGATATTATTTTCATGATCAGTATGCAAAATAAATGTTTTAGCATTGATGTCACCTGCCCTTAAAGCCGGGTTATTTTTTTTTAGGGTAAGGAGTGCATGATAAAAATCCTCCATTAAATTTTTGCCATTCCATTCTATCACATCTTTTTCAAAAAACTTCAGGCGTTTCATATTTGGAAGTTCCTGTCCACTATAAATCAAAGGAATGCCATCCCACGTAAAACTAAATACCGCCAGGGCTTTAGCAATTTCGCCATACTTTTCATACTCCGTTCCGTTCCAGCTATTTTCATCGTGGTTGGTAGTAAACCACAGTTTTATTTTATTATTACCGCCGGCTGTATCATATTGGTCAAGAACTTTTTTCAAACTATCTAATCCTGATTTTCCTTTATAATATTCCTCCGTTTTATGCATCCAGGTCCAACTGTAGGAAGCATCAAATACCTGCATGTATTCTGGTTTTTCCAGGGCATCAAATTCGTCGAGCCAAAAAAGTGACCTGGTTTTTTCAAGTGCTGTACGGGCTTCTTTCCAAAAATCCAATTCTACCCAAAATGCCAGGTCGCAACGAAAACCGTCAATACCTGCTTCATCAACCCAAAAAGTCATGGCATCAATCATTGCTTTTCTTAAGGCGGGATTACCATAATCCAGTTCTATGATATCATCCATACCACTTGCAATATTAAATTTTCCCGTGCTGTCTTTTTTATAATATTCAGGGTGTTCTTTTGTCCACCGGTGATCCCAACCTGTATGGTTTGCCACCCAATCTATTATTACCTTAAAGCCCATATCATGAGCCTGTTTTACTAACTTTTTAAAATCATCTAATGTACCAAATTCAGGGCTTATTGCTGTATAATCACTACAGGCATAGTAACTCCCCAGGCTACCTTTCATATTTTTTTTTGCAATAGGGGTAATGGGCATAAACCACAATGTTTCCACCCCCATTTGTTTTAACCTGGGTAGCTCTTTGGCAAATGAATTGAAAGTACCTGCAGCCGTGTACTGCCTCAGGTTTACTTCGTACACGTTGGTAGTATGAGCCCATTCTACTGGCTTAAAATAAGTCTGCTCCATTGGTTGATTATCTGATTTTTTTTGTTCTTGTGATTGATTGCATCCAAATAAAATACCCATGTAAATAATTATGGCTAATGACTTCATTTATTTGCTTTTTGATTATATCAAATGTAGGAGAAAATAAACGAACTGTTCACCCAGTTTTTAAACATGAGATGCGGAGAATTTAAGGCTGTATCTGAAAGTAGAAAACAATTTTTGCCAGGGAAATAAATTTTATACAAGTTATTTTATCTTTTTAGCAACTATCCCCTGTAAACATTGTTCATGGCATAAAAGAATAAATAGTGAAAAGCATATTAAAATTTTTGCAATGAAAATAAAAATTCTTTTAGCAATTTTATTTCTCTGCAGTTCTTTTGCCAGATGTAATTCCCAGCAAAAAGCCGCAGGTAGTCTGCCCGAAACAACCACAGGGTACACTTATTCCAGAGCCTCCGAAGAAGGAATTGGTAAGTTTTATTTAGGCCGGGAAATATCATATGTGATGGGTGCTGAGGGAAGCAGCTGGCTGGAAAGAAATAGCCGGGACAAAGAAGAAAATACAAACCTGGCCTTAGCGAAAATACCGCTGCAACCAAATTTTGTAGTTGCAGACATTGGAGCAGGAACAGGTTATTATAGTTTTAGAATCGCTACAAAAGTTCCCCTGGGTAAAGTATTTGCGGTAGATATACAAAATGAAATGATTGATGAGTTGTTGAAGAAAAAAGCCAGGCTTAAAGATTCTGTTGTGGAGGTTGTAAAAAGCACTGCACAATCACCAAATCTTCCGGTTAACAGTACTGATATTGTGATAATGGTTGATGTTTACCATGAACTTGAATTCCCCCGGGAAATGCTGCAGGCCTTGAGAAAGGTTTTAAAGCCATCAGGAAAAATACTACTAATAGAGTACCGGGGTGAGGATCCTGCTGTACTTATAAAGCCATTACATAAAACGACAGTTGGCCAATTAAACAAAGAGATGAATGCAAACGGTTTTAAACTTGACTATAAAGGAGATTTTTTGCCGATTCAGCATTTTTTAATTTATGAAAAAATGTGAGGAAAATTATTAAACTTGGTTTTCGTCTGTAACCAAAACCTGGAAGTTCTTAAAACATGTTGCGCCTTCCTTTTAAATGCGTGGCAACCTTGTACCTTTGCCGTTGTAATATACAAGATGAAGCAGTTTACGATCCCGATAACATACCGGAGTCCTTTAATTTCCGCCATTAAAAATTTTCGCAGGCAGGAGGATAAAATGAAGAAAGATTTTACCCCTACTCTTCTGGATTTTGGACCTGTTCAAATTTACCTTGCCCGCCATTTTGGTTTTTGCTATGGTGTTGAAAATGCTATTGAAATAGCTTTTAAAACTATTGAAGAAAACCCCGGCAAAAGAATTTTTTTATTAAGTGAAATGATTCATAACCCACAGGTAAATGCTGATCTGGTTGATAGAGGAGTACAATTTTTACAGGATACTAAAGGCAATATATTAATTCCTTTTGATTCGCTTACAAAAGAAGACGTGGTAATTATACCAGCTTTCGGCACAACCCTGGACATAGAACGAAAATTAATTGATATTGGGATCCCAACTGAAAAATACAATACCACCTGCCCTTTTGTAGAAAAAGTATGGAACCGCAGTGAACAGATTGCTTCAAACAGTTACACCGTTGTCGTCCACGGTAAACCAACACATGAAGAAACCAGGGCCACATTTTCCCATGCTGCAGCCAACACGCCAACCGTTATTGTAAATGATATGGCCGAAGCAATAACTTTAGGTAAATATATCACTGGTGAGAAGCGAAGCGCCCTGTTTTACGATGAATTTGCGGGGAGGTATTCCGATAATTTTAATGCTGAAAATGATTTACAACGCATTGGTGTTGTGAACCAAACTACTATGCTGGCCAGCGATACCCAGGACATTGCCGATTTTTTAAAGCAAATAATGGTGCAAAAATATATGCTGAATGACACTGATATTGAGGAAAGGTTTGCTGATACAAAAGATACTTTATGCTACGCTACCAATGATAATCAATCGGCAGTGTATGGGCTTTTACAACAGGAGGCAGAACTGGCCATAGTTGTAGGTGGGTACAACAGCAGCAACACTTCTCATTTAGTAGAATTGTGTGAAGAAAAATTGAACACCTATTTTGTAAATGATGCAGAAAAAATTATTTCCAAAGAAGAAATATTACACTTTAACCTTCATGCTAAAATTGAAGAATTGTCTAAAGGTTATTTACCAGAAAAAGAGCCGGTAAAAATCTTAATTACCAGCGGTGCCAGTTGCCCGGATGCAGTTGTAGAAAAAGTTATAAAAAGACTCGGCTTGTTTTATAAAAATGCCTTAACAATCGAAAATCTTATCGACCGTTTTAACTAGCTGCCTATAAAATTTTGGCAACAAGTTTCAAAGCAAAATCTAACTGCTCTTCCTGGGTAATTTCAGTATTATCTAGTAGTATTGCATCCTCTGCTTTTCGCAAAGGACTCACTTCCCGGTGAGAGTCAATATAATCCCTCATCTCGAGGTTGTTTTTTACTTCTTCTATTGTGATGTTGGGATTTTTTTCAAACATCTCTTTGTACCTGCGTTCTACCCTCACAGAAATATCTGCTGTCATGAATATTTTTAATTCTGCCGCAGGAAAAACTGTTGTGCCAATATCCCTACCATCCATTACAATACCTTTAAGGCTGCCCATTTTTTGTTGCTGGGCCACAGCAAATGTCCTAACGGCGGCTATGGCCGCAACATCGCTGACTTTTTCTGCGATTACCAGGTCTCGGATAACGTACTCAACATTTTCTTCTTTTAAAAAAATTTCTGATTGCTGAGACTTAAAGTTGTATTCAAAATGAAGACTAATGGAATTTAATGCTTCTCTCACTTCTTCCAGGTCTGTCCAATCGGTATGATTGCGCAAAAAATATAGGGTAATGGCACGATACATTGCGCCACTATCAATATAAACATACCCGAGTGAAGTGGCCAGTTGCTTTGCCAGCGTGCTTTTACCGCAGGATGACCAACCATCGATAGTTATTATTATTTTTTTCACCTATATAAAAGAATGGTTTTCAATTAGTCCATACAAAAATGCTTAAAGAAAAAAAAGTTTTATTTTATACAATAAATCTCTGCAAAATGAGTTTTATAATAAGCTATATCCATCCAACCGATTCATAACATACCAAAATACGGTAATTGCATCCCGCATTTTCGAATGCGAATTTAATTTAAAATGCAATTCCCGAAATGGCTTTAATTAAAGCATGGTATAAATCTTATGTATCTATATCGGTTTTAGTTTAAAAAACTGATCTAATATTTTTTTATTTATCATTTAAAAATTCAATACTATGAAAATTGCAATTGTTGCTACTGCTTTATTCTGTTGCACCCAGGTGTCTGCATCTGAAGCTCCTGTTAAATCAAAATTAAGTATTCAGGAAGCCAAGCCAGTTACTTCGTATTTCACTTTTGTTCGGGGTCACCGCCAAGGTAAATCAACAACTATTACCTGGGGCGTTTCTGCTCCGTCTGAAGTTACTAGCTTCGATGTTTATGTTACTTACGAGGGAGATCCCACAGATCCTTATGCGGTTTGGGCCATGAAAGGCTCTATGGCTAATGGAAATTCTCGTTCATATAAATTTACTGACAACACAGATGTTTATCCGGGCACGATGTATTACCGTGTAATAGCACAAACTAACAATGGGCCGGTATCATCAGACTTTTGCCAGATAAAAATTGTCGCCCATTGATTGGTGAATAATTTTTATACAGCAGAATCCCACTAACCGTTGGTTAGTTAAAAAACCTGACTATGAAAAAAATTTTACTGATTTTTATAATTAGTTGTACGCACCAAACTCTTTTTAGCCAAATTACAATTCCAATCATAAAAGCAAATTTTGGAGTAGATGCTGATTTGAGGGCGAATTATTTTAACAGTGCCGTACAATCTGGCAACGATGACTGGTTTAATGGCGCAATCGGAACCGGTCAGTTTATGATTGATACAACGGGTGCGGCAGCCATAGTAGCAAATTATACTTCTAATCCTGCTACACGTGGCCTCCCATTCTCCCGGTTAATGCGGCCAGCACCTTATAGTGTGATAAATAACCGGCTGGTATTAGATGCCATTTTCCATCGTGATTTTCATGGAACTGACTCCACTGTATTTGCGGCAGGCAGTAA
>JBDSDN010000208.1:0-2692 GCA_039920545.1 Ferruginibacter sp.
AACATCAATATATAAACAAAAGCATTTTTACGCATTGTGGCAAACCGTCTGTCATATTTTATTTTCAGGCAAAGCCACAAACATTTTTACGCAAAGGAGCAAAGGAAAATTTGAGATACTTTGTGCGATAGTGGTTTATCTTCTTTTGCATTTTTATTTGGGTCTTTGTGAAAAAAGCCTCTTTTGTGAAACCCTTAAAGCGCAGCATCTGCAATTACCCCAAGGGATTGCCTAATCAATTCTTCCACCGCTTTATTTCCATCTTTAGAAAATTCTTTTTCAACCCTGTTAGCCACAATTCCATTAAGGCTAAGACAGTGGTGCCCCAGCAATTTTCCTAATCCATATATTGCAGAACTTTCCATTTCAAAATTGGCAATACTATGCCCTTTAAAATTAAAATCAGTAAGCTTCTCAATTAAACCTTCATAAGCCAGGCCCAACCTTAATATTCTTCCCTGCGGGCCATAAAAGCCCGGGCAAGCCACAGTTATTCCCTGGTGATACCCCGTGGAAAATAATTTTAATAAATCTTTACTGCCTTCGTATATGTAAGGGATTACATTGCCCGAGTTTAAATCTGTATGTACTTTAAAAGCATCAATAACTTCTTGTTCTTCTTCGTTATTTTTTGTAGAATAAAAGTGCATTACGTTATCAAAGCCCAAGCCATAGGTGCCTGCCACAAAACTATCTACCGGAATATCTTTTTGTAAAGAGCCGGAAGTGCCAAACCGCAGGATGTTTAAAGAAGTAAGCGGAGCCTTTATCAACCTTGTTTTAAAATCAATATTTGCCAGTGCATCAATTTCATTCATGGCAATATCAATATTATCCGGCCCAATGCCCGTGCTGATAACGCTGATTCTTTTTTTGCCAAGATACCCTGTATGGGTAATAAACTCCCGGTGCTGCCATTCAAACTCTATGGAATCAAAATACTTACTTACTACTTTCACCCTGTCCGGATCGCCTACCAAAATAATGGTCCGAGCAATTTCGTCGGGCCTTGCGCCAATATGGTAAATGGCGCCACGTTTATCCAGTATCAATTCTGATTCGGCAATGCGGTTCATAATTTCTTTTTGGGGACAAGCATTTTATCTTTACTCATCATCGTTGTGTCACTTGCCGATGTTATCGGCATTCCGATATTACATTTGAATCGGGAATTGTACATTTAATTATTAATTAAGCAAATTTCACATTTTCGAAGTTCGGTTATTTTAATACTAAAAAAGAGTAACAATAATCTGATGCAGAAATTTTGTTTTAAATTTGATTGATAATATTTTTAACTATGAGCATAACTGAGAAGATAGTAACCAATAAAAAAGGCAAAGCCTTGGCAGTGCAGATTCCTATTATTCAATATAAAAAATTATTGCAACTGGCAGAAGAAATGGAGGATATCAAAGTTTATGATAAAGCTATAAGACGTAAGAGCAATTTTATTCCTTTTGAGCAGGCAATAAAAGAATTAAAGGCCAAACGAAAAATATAATGTATCAACTCATTATTGATCGCTATGCTCAGAAACAATTGGGCAAATCCCTTCTCCTCACTTCAATCGTATTGTAAAAGCGATTAATAATTTAGCAACTGATCCAAGGCCATCTGGTTGTAAAAAATTAACCGGATGTAACGGCTTCCGGATAAGAATTGGAAATTACCGTGTTATTTACAGTATTGAGGACAAGATTCTGAAGGTGTCCGTTATTGATATAGGTCATAGAAAAGATGTCTACGATTAAGTTATTTCTTCTCAAACTTGCCCAAATAATAAACCAGTATTAGTTTATAAAGCGCACTATACGTACCGGTATCAAAATATATTGCCAAACCCTTAGCCATGAAGCAAAGTAAAGTGGCGTACCAGCCTATAATAACTGATAATTGGAAACAACGGATACACTTCTGAAAAAATTTTCAAAATGTAAACAGTTAATATGGCTTTTGAGTAAACAACTATTAAACCTGATTATGCTAAATTTGATAGTTACAAAAAATGATATGACTGAAAAAGCAATTGTTTACCAACCAGACTTCACACTTTCTCCCCGGGTAGACCAAGTAGGCATAGAAGAAAGAGCAGCAAGGTTTACAAAAAGAAGTATTAAAAAAGAAACAAAAGTAAACGGGTTGTTACTGGCGCTAAATATGATAGACCTTACAACACTGGAAGGAAAAGACAGCGAAGGAAAAGTGAAACAATTGTGTTATAAAGCCATGCACCTGCTGGATGTATATGAAGGCCTGCCAACGGTTGCAGCCATTTGTGTTTATCCATCCATGGTAAAAATTGCTAAAACTGCTTTAGGGAATTCAGGTGTAAAAGTGGCTTCAGTAGCTACCGGCTTCCCCAGTGGCCAGGCACCGCACAATGTAAAAATAAGTGACACCAAATTTGCGGTACAACAGGGCGCCGATGAAATAGATATGGTTATTAGCAGGGGAAAATTTTTACAAGGGGAATATAATTATGTGTTTGATGAAATTGCGTCTATTAAAGAAGCCTGTGGTAGCGCCAGGCTTAAAGTAATATTGGAAACGGGTGAACTAGTCACCTTTGATAAGGTTCGTAAAGCCAGTGATATAGCCATGTATGCCGGGGCAGATTTTATAAAAACTTCAACCGGCAAAGTAAGCCCCGCAGCCACGATGCCGGTTACATTGGTCATGCTGGAAGCCA
>JBDSDN010000209.1:0-4859 GCA_039920545.1 Ferruginibacter sp.
TTAAAGAGGACCTTACATAATTCTAAGAAATCTTAAAGTCAATCTTATGAAACGAGTATTGTTTTTTATGCTTCTCTTTAGCAGCCATTTTTCTTCCCGTGCCCAGCAAACAACTTATTGCAATCCCATCAACATTGATTATGGATATACTCCCATACCGAATTTTTCAGAATGGGGCAAACACAGGGCCACTGCCGATCCCGTAATTGTAAACTACAAAGGCGATTATTATTTATTCAGCACCAACCAATGGGGTTATTGGTGGAGCAGCGATATGCTAAATTGGAAATTTATATCCCGGAAATTTCTCCGGCCCTGGAATGAAGGGTATGATGAATTGTGTGCGCCTGCAGTCGGAATACTTGGAGACACTATGGTCGTATTTGGATCTACCTATACAAATAAATTCACGATCTGGATGAGCACTGATCCTAAGGCCAATGATTGGAAGCCTTTGATTGATTCTTTTGATATCGGCGGTTGGGATCCTGCTTTTTTTACTGACGATGATGGAAAATTTTATATGTACAATGGAAGCAGTAATAAATACCCGGTGTATGGGGTTGAATTAAACAGGAAAACGATGCACCCCATTGGCACCCGTAAAGAACTGTACTTTCTGGAAGAATGGCGGTATGGCTGGCAACGTTTCGGTGAGTATATGGATGATACTTTTCTTGATCCTTTTATTGAAGGCTCCTGGATGACAAAACATAATGGAAAATATTATTTTCAATATGGTGCACCCGGCACAGAGTTTAGCGGATATGCAGATGGGGTAATAGTTGGCCCTACGCCCCTGGGCCCCTTCACGCCACAATCAGACCCTTTGAGTTTTAAACCCGGCGGGTTTGCAAGAGGTGCCGGGCATGGCTCTACTTTTGTGGATGTTAATAATAAATACTGGCATGTTTCTACCATAGCCATCTCTGTAAAAAATAATTTTGAAAGGCGGTTAGGCATTTGGCCCGCAGGGTTTGATAATGATGATGTGATGTACTGCAACACGGCTTTTGGCGATTATCCGCATAAGCTGCCAACCCCTTTTATATCTCCGGCTGCTTCGGGCAAAAATAACGTAGAGACAAGCGCCAAAGATAAATTATCAAAACAACAACCTTCTCCTGAACTAACTTCAGCAGGGTCTGGAACATTCACCGGTTGGATGTTATTAAATTACAAAAAGCCTGTAATGGTTTCTTCGACCCTGGCAGCATATAACGCAAACAACTCCGTGGATGAAAGTATAAAAACCTATTGGAGTGCAACCACTGGTAATGCCGGGGAATGGCTTCAAAGTGACCTGGGAAATTTATCTACCGTAAATGCGGTGCAAATAAATTATGCCGACCAGGATGTAGAATTTTTAGGGAAGCAAACCAATATTTATCATCAATATAAACTGTATTATTCTGTTGATGGAAAAAAATGGAATATGCTGATAGATAAAAGCCAGAACAAAACCGATGTGCCACATGATTATGTTGAATTACAAAAGCCAGTTCGGGCCAGGTATATAAAATTGCAAAACGTACACATGCCGACCGGCAAATTTGCCATCAGTGGCCTGCGTGTTTTCGGCAAAGGCTCTGGTGCAAAGCCCGGTATAGTAAAGCAATTGGTCGTATTACGAACGGAAAAGGATAAACGCAGTGCCTGGCTTAAATGGAGCCCCGACGAAAATGCCTGGGCCTGGAATATTTATTTTGGGACAGACCCGGATAAATTATATAACTGTATTATGGTGCATGATGTGAATGAATATTGGTTTAAAGCAATGGATAGTCAAAAGGCATATTATTTTTCTATTGAAGCCATTAATGAAAATGGTATCTCAGAAAGAATTAAAGTGATTAAAGTAGATTAACTTTCATGGAGAGTGAGATTTTTCTGAAAAGGATGTCAAGAGACAATATACATAGCAACCTAACGGATAACATGGAAAAATTATTTTTAAAGTTTATTATTTTCTTGCTGGCTGTTACGCCCGGTGTGACTAATGCCCAGAATTTTGCTAATGAAATAGCTGATTTCAATAAAGCCGATTCTATTGCTTTTCCTTTCCTAAACCAGCCTCCGATAGTATTTGTCGGGAGTTCTTCTTTTCGTAGGTGGGAAAATGTGCAGGCTTCTTTCCCTGGTTACCCTATTATAAACCGTGGTTTTGGCGGCTCCGTTTTAGCGGATGTAATACGATACAGGGAAGAGGTAATTTTTCGGTATCATCCTAAACAAGTGGTAATTTATTGCGGAGAAAATGACCTGGCTTCAGATGATAGCGTGACGGCTAAAAAAGTGCTAAACAGTTTTAAAGAATTATTCGGCATGATAAGAAATAAATTGCCGCAGGCCGCCATCGCATTTATATCAATAAAACCCAGCCCCAGCCGGCGAAACATTCAGTTGAAAGTTATAGAAGCTAATGCGCTCATTAAAAATTTTATGGAGCATAAAACCCGTGCCGCATTCATTGATGTTTATCATCCTATGTTAAACAAAAATGGCACTATTAAAAATGAAATATTTACTTCAGATAGTTTGCACATGAATGCAAAGGGATATGTGATCTGGCAGAAAAAAATAAAACCTTTTTTACTCAGCAAATCAAAATAAAATTCAGCACTTATAAAGATGTCAACATGAAAATTTTAAAGAGATTACCGGTAATTATTTTATTGTTTATTGGAGTGAATACCAGCGCACAGGTTTCAGATGTAAAAATGAAAACTTTTATTGATGCACTGATGAAAAAAATGACGCTGGATGAAAAAATAGGACAACTCAACCTGCCAGGTTCAGGCGACATCGTCACGGGCCAGGCCTCTAATTCTGACATCGGTAAAAAAATAAAAGAGGGGAGTGTTGGAGGACTGTTTAATATTAAATCGCTGGAAAAAATTAAGGCAGTTCAAAAAGTTGCGGTAGAAGAGAGCCGCCTGAAAATACCCATGATATTTGGGATGGATGTTATTCATGGATACCAGACTACTTTTCCCATTCCTTTAGGATTGTCATGTACCTGGAATATGAAAGCGGTAGAACAAAGTGCAAGAATTGCTGCTACTGAAGCAAGTGCAGATGGTATTTGCTGGACGTTTAGCCCCATGGTAGATATTTGCCGTGACCCACGCTGGGGCCGCATTGCAGAAGGCAGTGGAGAAGATGCTTACCTGGGTTCTCAAATTGCAAAGGCTATGGTAAAAGGCTACCAGGGTGATGATCTTGGCAAAAGCACCAGTATTATGGCTTGTGTAAAACATTATGCCCTATATGGTGCAGCAGAAGCTGGCAGGGATTATAATACTACAGATATGAGCCGGCTTACAATGTACAATAGTTATTTTCCGCCCTATAAAGCGGCTATAGATGCAGGAGCTGGCAGCATTATGGCTTCATTTAATGAAGTAGAGGGTGTGCCTGCTACAGCTAACAAATGGCTGATGGATGATGTGCTGCGTAAACAATGGGGCTTTAAAGGTTTTGTTGTTACAGATTATACGGGTATAAACGAAATGACCAGTCATGGTATAGGCAATCTTCAAACGGTTTCTGCAAGGGCACTAAATGCGGGAATAAATATGGATATGGT
Organism: Ferruginibacter sp.; assembly: GCA_039920545.1. GTDB lineage: Bacteria > Bacteroidota > Bacteroidia > Chitinophagales > Chitinophagaceae > Ferruginibacter. The sequence continues at coordinate 3,590 of JBDSDN010000209.1, forward strand.
GGGAGAAGGATTTTTAACCACGCTAAAGAAATCTCTGCAACAGGGAGCAGTTACACAAAAGCAAATTGATGACGCCTGCCGTCTTGTGCTGGAAGCAAAATATAAATTAGGGTTATTTAATGACCCTTATAAATATTTGAATGAGCAAAGGGCTAAAACAGAAATTTTTACACCTGCTAATCTTAAAGCCGCCCGGGATATTGCTGCAGAAAGTTTTGTACTGTTAAAAAATACTTCTTTTACGGGAGTAGTAAAAGGGCCAAATCTTTTGCCTTTGAAAAAGAGTGGAACCATTGCATTAATCGGGCCCCTGGCCGACTCTAAAGAAAATATGCCGGGCACCTGGAGTGTTTCAACCGATCTTGCTACCGCAATAACGGTAAGACAGGGCTTGCAAAATGCTTTAGGAAACAATGCAAAGCTTTTATATGCAAAAGGCTCAAACCTGGAGCTGGACAGCCTTTTAGAAGATAGGGAAACCATGTTTGGAAGATCTTTGCACCGGGATAACCGCAAAGCTTCTGAGCTTATGAATGAGGCCCTGGCTATGGCGAACCAGGCAGATGTAATCATAGCGGCTTTAGGAGAAGCCTCCGAGATGTCGGGTGAAAGCTCCAGCAGGAGTATTATTGATATACCCGAGGCACAAAGAAATCTTTTAATGGCATTGGTAAAAACAGGCAAACCAGTTGTGTTAGTTCTATTTACCGGCAGGCCGCTGGTTTTAAACTGGGAGAATGCAAATGTACCGGCAATTTTAAATGTTTGGTTTGGCGGCAGTGAAGCAGGTAATGCAATTGCAGATGTATTGTTTGGAAATGTAAATCCTTCCGGGAAATTAACCACAACTTTTCCGCAAAACGTCGGGCAAATACCGATTTATTATGCCCATAAAAATACCGGCAGACCGCTGGATGAGGGCAAATGGTTTGGAAAATTTAGGTCCAATTATTTAGATGTTTCCAATGAACCCTTATTCCCTTTCGGGTATGGCTTAAGTTATACCAGTTTTGAATATACTAATCTGAAACTGAGCAGCAACAGCTTAACCAATTCCGGTAATATAACGGCTACGGTTATACTAAAAAATTCAGGCAGTGTGGATGGCAGCGAAGTGGTTCAATTATATATACGGGACGTAGTAGGCAGCATAACCAGGCCGGTAAAAGAATTGAAAGGGTTTCAAAAAATATTTTTAAAAGCCGGCGAAAGTAAAAACATCAGTTTCAGCCTCAACAGTAACGATCTTAAGTTTTACAACGCTGCCCTT
>JBDSDN010000210.1:0-3686 GCA_039920545.1 Ferruginibacter sp.
TGGCAGGTGCTACGTTGCAAAATATTAAAGCTGAATTGAAGAACGGCAACAAAACTTTTTACAATGTTTCTCTGCATGGAGAATACCGCAACCGTACCCGTAATAAATTATGGGATGTTTTGCTAAAGGGAGAATTTTACCTCAATGGCCTTAGCAGTGGGGATTATAGTGCTTATGCAAGCCTGGGTAGATATTTAAATAAAAAATTAGGGGATATAAATCTTTTTTTCACAAACGTAAATCGTACGCCGTCATTTGTATTTGATAACCGCTCGTCCTACAATCTTGGTAATAATAATAATTTTAATAAAGAAAATATAACTTCATTTGGCGCCACTGCCAACAACCCATTTGTACAGCTGGGTTTTACTAATTACCTAATTACTAATTATAGTTATTTTTCAGATTATTATCATACCGCCCAATACAGTAAAATTATAAATTTATTACAGGTTTCGGCTGCAAAAAAAATTAAGCTCAATAAAAAACTAAACTATTATATAGATGTTATAGGGCAGCAAACTGATCCCAACGCACCTGTAAAAGTTCCGTTGCTTTTCACCCGTCAGCGCCTGGCCCTGGAAGGTAATTTTTATAAAAATCTTTTTTTAAGTACGGGTCTTGAGGTGCGGTATTATACGCCGTACAAAGCCAATAATTATTCCCCCGTGGTGGGCCAATTTTTTCCACAGGATTCAGTCACTATCAAAAACCTGCCCGATGTAACTGCTTTTATCCATTTTAGAATTAAAGGCTTTACTGCTTATTTACGGGCCGAAAATTTAAACACCGTTAGTTTTCAAAATGGCTTTGGCTTTATAAACAATAACTATGCGGCTCCACACTATCCCACACAGCAAATGATGATACGGTTTGGTATTCAGTGGTGGTTTATTAATTAGGGCAATGAGCAATGAGCAATGGACAATGGGGAATGAGCAATGAGCAATGAAAATTTAAACTGTATAAAATTAATTCGGGAAGAGGGCAAAGACCTAATTAAGAAGGGGGTTATTAAACTATTTTACGACCGCTATACCATGAATTAATTTATCTAAATATTTTTCTGAGAAATATTTTTTGCAGATATCAGTTGCATCAGATAATATTTTTTTCAGGCCATTTTCATCAGTTCCTGATAAGCTGAAGGCTTGCTTTTGTGCTTCATCATGAGTAAGGTTACCGGTTTGCTGGAGCGCCTCTGTAATGGCCATAATTTTCAAACCGCCATCTTTTAGTTTTCCGAGGGCAGCTATCATCCAGCTAAGCGCAAGAAAATAATTTTTTTCAATCAGGAGGAATACAGTATTGCTGCCGGCATCCGGCATTTTATTGAAGGGAGAGTTTACAATTTCGGGAGTCAGGTAGTTATGAATATTCTCATCAGTAAAGCTGCTGTCAGTAAGTTGTATGGTGCCCTGCAGGGCTTGGGGGTAAATGCTGAGCCACCTTAACTTGCGCCTGAGCGCATGCACTTCAGTTTCAATATCAGTAAAACTTTTATTTGCAAATAGAACAAATACTTCAATTTCTTCTATAGAACTGCTGTAAAAATCCAGCATCCCTTTTACTTCTTCTTTTGGCTTAAGCCAATCTGCTCCGCTCAATTTCTTTCGTATTTTATTTATGCGTACAGGGGTGTCGCCCATCCATTTTTCGGTTACTAAAATGTCGTTTAAGTGTTGAATTTTTTCCCGTGTTTGTGCCTGGAGATACTCCGTTACGGCAGTAGGTATGGCAGCATCCTGGGCGAACTCCCTGGCAAAGGAGTCATAATAATCAATGGCGCCCAATTCATCTTCCAGCAATTTAAAGTACTCCTTAATTTTCTCAAACCTTTTCTTATTATGAATCCCTGCATATAATTTCGCCAGCCCTTCCAACATAAAAAGTGGGGTACGGGCATTATTAGTGTACAACCACAAGGCTGCATTTTTTTCTTTAGATGAAGCAACAAAAAGCGCTTCCATCTTTTGTAAATAAAATTCAAACCGGGCTAAACCATTTTTCATCAGAAGTTATTTTATATTATATTTTTATTGTTCAAAAAAAGCAACCGTACCGCCAACCCATGTTTTATCTTTATTGTAGCGGGTTCCAATCATTTTGCCTTTACTCAGACGGGCCAGGTTGTGCACGGCTCTTGGCCTTTTCCATTCTTCTTTCCAGAAATAAAATAATCTTATCTCTGCTTTGGCAGGCTCCTCCGGCGTTTTAATAACAGGAGCATAATTAACTTTTTGCTGCAGTATCCAATTTTCAGGATCTTTAACCTCGTCTATATCTGCCTGGGTCAAATCAATAATTACGCCCATGCCCGCAAAAGAAAACAATGGTTTAAGCACATATTTATTTAAGTCCACAGGTTCTGTTATTTCGTTTAGGAAAAAAGTTGGGGGCACAAAAGGGTTGTCAATAAAAGGCAGGGTATACTTGCTGATGCGGTAAAACCAATTAGGATGTGGTACCCATTCTACGTCATATTCTTTTGTTAGGTCAATGATATTTTCCAGTCCTTCTTGTTGCCTGAGGTCATCAAAAATGAGTCGGTTGTAAATGCGTTCTACTGTTGTTTTTTTGCCCACATTCTCATAATACAACTTATTGCCATCAGCTTTTAAATCAGTAAGGCAAATTGTTTTTATGCCGAGTAGTTGTTCAGTGCAATAAAAATCAATCCGTGTTTTTTGTTGCTCAGGATATATTTCCAGTAAGATTACATTTTCCGGATTGTGGTTGCCAACTATTATTTCTTTTAATAATTCTATGTAGGTTTCTTTAGTATAACCGTTTAAATATGATGAATAATTGGCAGGCGCATTTGCATAATCGGCTGTATACTTACTGTGAAAGGCCTGAAAAGCAAACAAACTCGGAAAACCCTGCATTTCTATTAATTGTGGTTCCAGTTCGCCGGAGGCATTTTCGCAAATACCAAAGTCAAAAACTACACATTCGGGGTGGCTGCTTTCGCCGGGAACAAATAAATCTTTTGGAATACTTCGCTGCGTAAGTTCTTTAAAATTGGGGGCTGTTATTACGTCTATAATATCTTCGCAGGCATCCAGCATTTTTCTTGTAAAATCTTTGGGAATGAAGATCGGTGTTTCCGCATTTCTGAATTCTAATGAGCCTGGGTGGAGCGCTTCTATTTTTTGTATATAAGCGGTGTATTTTTCTGTCGTAAAATCTTTATTAAATGCTTCCCGTAATGATTTTTCCATGATGATTTTTAAAAAAACAGTACCTTAAAAATAATGATTATTAAGCATTGTAAAAATTCTTGACCGGGGTTATTAAAATGATGCATAATTAAAACGTCGGAGAATAGGCGAGCAGGCAAAGTCTAGGAAAAGAAGAATCGGTTATTCAGAACTGGTAATAAATAAATCTTTACCTAAAGGAGAACATGCATTTACTATGATGAATGCCAGCGGTAGTGGTGGTGTGGATGGCAGCAGTTTGATTTTTTCATTTGGTATAGAATAAAAACTATACTTCCACCAACTCCATTTTATTGATTGCCACAGTTAAAAAATTTGGCAACACATGAGCATAAGTGAACATAATTTTTTCCGGGTCGTTGAGTTGATCTATCATGGATTGCCATTTTATTTCTCCATGGTTATCTATCACCGTTTTTTTTCTTTCATCGGTTTGCAAATACAAACTCATGCCAATGGCAT
>JBDSDN010000211.1:0-5141 GCA_039920545.1 Ferruginibacter sp.
AGACGTTATAGATTATTATCAAAAAATAGCAGCATATATTTTACCTTATTTAAAAGACAGGCCCGAAAGCCTCAAAAGAAATCCAGGCGGTATTATGGATGCTGGTTTTTTTCATAAGGATGCCGGAGAGGAAGCACCATCATTCGTGAAAAGCATACCCCTCTATTCTGAGAGCACAAAAAAAGATATTGATTATATTATCTGTAATAATAACGCCACCCTGGCTTATATGAATAACCTGGGTTGTATAGAGATAAACCCCTGGAACTCCACCACTAAAAAACTTGATTACCCCGATTATTTAATTATTGATATAGATCCCTCCGACAAAAATAATTTTGAGCAGGTAATAGAAACTGCTCTTGCATTTAAAACCATTTTAGATAAAGCAGGAGCCGAATGTTTTTGTAAAACTTCCGGCTCTTCCGGCCTCCATATATTTTTGCCTATGGGTAAAAAGTATTCTTATGAAACGGTGAAAGATTTTGCTCACCTGGTCTGTACAATGGTACAGGAAATTTTACCTCGTTTTACAAGCCTGGAAAGAAACCTGGCAAAGCGTGGCAATAAAAATATTTATCTTGATTACCTGCAAAACAGGCGTGGACAAACCCTTGCCTGCGCTTATAGCTTAAGGCCTAAAAAAGGAGCTACGGTTTCTGCACCCCTGCATTGGAGAGAAGTAAAAAAAGGATTGCACCCTTCTCAATTTAATATTAAAAATATTTTCGCCCGCCTTAAAAAAGAAGGAGATCTTTTTAAAGGAGTTTTGGGCAAAGCCGTAGATTTAAATAAATGCCTGGAGAAACTTGCTTAAAATAAATCTGTGGATTAAACTGCTGAAAACATAATTTTTATTAAAGGGATATAGATACACTTTTGAAAGGCAACGATAGTTTTGGACTATGACCTTTATTTCTTTATTAACATTAAATTTTTTAAACAAACCAACATCGGAAGTGCTATTTTGATGTAATTAATCGGGATTCTCTCTCCTGCTAATTGCCAATGCTCCCGCCGTTTTCAGTTCTTTTATTTTCTTCTTCTGTACCAAGTTTACGTTGACGGCTGGCTTTTACCAGTGAGCTACCAAATCTCCAGTTGAAATTTAATTTAAACTGGCGGCTTTCCCAATGGCCGCTGGCGGTGCTGGTTTGGCCTGCAAAATTGCTGCTGCCGCTCCACTTCAGGGTTTTAAAAATATCACTCACTGAAGCTTTAGCAGTGGCTTTACCTTTTAGAATAGTTTTTTGAATACCACCGTCTACACTGTACATCGCAATGCTTTTAAATACGCCCTGCCATATTGAAGGAGAATTATAGAAACCACTGAGTTCACCTTTCCAGCCTTTACCCAGGTTCACACTATTCTGCATATATAAACTGTAAGCAAAAACGCTGAGGTTAATCTTACGACCTTCACCGCCAAAATTTGCCAGGTATTTAGAATAATAAGAATTGGAATTAACAAAAAAACTATACCACTTATATTTGAAGGGGTAGCTTATGTTAAGGCTAACAATATCCTGCGTAGCCAGGTTTTTTTTGGTCAGGAAACTTTTGGATCTTTCTGTTGTATCCGGCAGTTGGGTAAAAATATCTTTTACATGGCTGTAATTTAATAAGGTATTTAATTTATACTTATACGTAAAATTAAGGCCAATGCTGTTAGTATACTGGGGGCGTAATTGGGTATTGCCTTTTAAAAAGGTGTAATCATTTAATCTAAATTCAAACGGGTTCAGGTCCTGGTATGCAGGCCGGTCTATTCTTCTACTGTAGGTAAGGCCCCATTGCTTCAGGGGATTTTTATTAAATGTAAATGCAGCACTCGGAAAAAAATCTATATAATTTTTTTTGATGGAAGAATCGTAGTCTTTGTAATCATTAATACTACCATCATATTGTAAGCCGGTTGAAACCCCTTTGGAATTTGTATTTTCAACCCGCAAGCCAGCCTGTAGTGTAAAGCCTTTTAAGGCCCGGTTATAATTTGCGTAAAGGGCATTTATATTTTCGGTATAATTAAATCGGTTGCTGCGATCCTTGTTGTAAACTTCGGTACTCCCATACACATCATACCTTCTAAAATCATTATCGGTATTTACATTTCCTATTTTACCGCCAAGGCCTAATCGCCCTTTTTTAAAATTTTGCTCATAGTCTACTTTAAAAGAAGAAATGTTTATATCTGTTGGGGACAGCATGTGATAAACATTACTATTTAATTTTACACCGGCTGGAGTATAATAATTATTAGGTTGTAACTGGTCGTTTCTTAAGGTGAAAAAACCATAGTCGGCATCTATATTTAATTCCTTACCCCCACTAACTGCATACCTGTAATTAAGATTGAAATTTACATTCTTTCTTTTCTGTTTATTATCACCTGTAGCATATAATACACGGGTAATCGTATTAGTGGGCTTATAAATGATGTTTAGCGGTCCTCCTGTTTCAGTTAGATTTTCCGAAATATTTCCATTCACTATTGCGCCAAGGGTACTTCGTTTGTTCAGGAAAAAATCTGCCCCGGTTTTAAAATTATGTGAGCCTTTATTGCGGCTGAGTATTTGGTTAGACTGATCGAAAATACTGTCATTTTGTTCCCTGTGGGACACAAAATTGTTTACGTTTAAAGACTGGCTATAATTATAATTACCAAAAATATTGGATTTACTGTTGCGGTTATTTAAAGCAAAGCCCCCATTGTATTTTGCAAAGGTTGCAATATTATACCCCGCATTTACACTTCCGTTTGTGCCGTAAGATTTATTTTTTTTCAGTTTAATATTTATAATTCCTGCATTTCCTGCCGCTTCATACTTTGCTGATGGGTTGGTTATAATTTCTATCAGTTCTATCTGGGTGGCCTGCAGCGATTTTAAATAGCTGGCCAGGTCTGCACCTGAAAGAGGGCTTGGTTTTCCATCAACATACACCTGCACGCCGTTTTTGCCTGAGAGACTTAAGTTATCATCTTTATCAACCATTACACCCGGAGATTTTCTAAGTAACTCCAGGCCATCGTTTCCAACAGCGTTGATGGTACCTTCTACATTTACAATCATTTTATCAGCTTTCATTTCTACCACAGGTTTTTCTGCGGTTACAGTTACGGTTTTTAAATTTCCTGTAAGTTTTAAAAGCATTATTTCAGGTAGAGAGACATCATTGGCTTCTAATTGTACGGGTGCACTTATTTTTGATGCATAGCCAACATGACTTGCTTTTACCAGGTAACTCCCGGGAGCTATTCCGATGAATTTATAATTTCCATCGGCTTTGGTGGCAGTATATTTTACGATTGCTGAGTCTTTGGCACGTAATAAAGAAATAGTGGCCCCGTTAGACAATTGAGCATCGCTCTCTTTTACAGTGCCTGTTATTTGTTGGGCTATAAGCTGATTTGTAGTAGCAATACAAAAAAGCAAAAATATTAGTTTTCTCATGACAGTTTTATTAATTGGACGCAAATATATACCCACTGTTACAAAATAACATTGGCTAACACATCCAATGGAAAAAATCATTGAAGAGCGGTAGTCTGGCAGTTTCATTGGATGGTAAAAACTGTTGAATTTAAATATATTCAACCACTTTTTTAATATAAATGAAATTCTAAATGTTACTGAAACCTTTACGAGTCTATAAAATTTCTTCAGGGTTCAGAAAAAAGTAGAGAAATAACTTTATTCCTACGAAAAAAAATGGGTTTCAATAATTTTTAAAAATGCTGATGTTAATGAAACAACATTGGAGAGTAGAAAACGCTACCGTATGCAACGGTTAAATTATTTTAAAGATAAAAAAGAGGTTATTTTTACAATAAAAAATTAGGAATTGAATACTTTTAACCGTTTTATTTTATTGTTATCAGCGTTTGTTATTACCAGTGAATTGCAGGCCCAATTATGCCAGGGAAGCCTGGGAGACCCTATAATAAACACGACTTTTGGTGCCGGCGCCAACCCCGGAGCTCCATTATCTGCAGCCACAACTACTTATCAATATTTTTCTTCTGATTGCCCGGATGATGGATTTTATGCAGTCAGGAACAGTACCTCCGGCTGCTTTGGCAGCAACTGGCATTCTATTCCTGCAGATCATACCGGGGATGTCAATGGGTATTTTATGCTGGTAAACGCAACGTTTCAACCGAGCTCTTTTTATTTAGATACTGTAAAAGGTTTGTGTGGAGGCACCACTTATGAATTCGCAGCCTGGGTAATAAATGTCATCAATCCTTCCAGAGCGCCAAACAGCATTGAACCAGACCTTACTTTCAGCATTGAAAAAACAGATGGCACAATTTTACAGACTTATAACACAAAAAGTATTAACCCTTTTTTTTCACCGACGTGGAAACAATTTGGTTTTTTCTTTACCACTCCGGCAGCGGCATCTAACGTGGTACTCCGTATTTTTAATAATGCTATCGGCGGTAATGGGAATGACCTGGGCCTCGATGATATTACCTTCCGGCCTTGTGGGCCCCGGCTTACCTCTTCTATTAGCGGCTATACAACTCAAAGCGTAACGATCTGTGAAGGAACGGCACAATCTTTTACGTTCAATGGTTCATTGTCAGCAGGTTTTAGTAATCCCTCATACCAATGGCAACAATATGCTGCCGGAAGCTGGACAGATATTGCAGGTGCAACGGGCACCATTTATACAAAAAGTTTTATTACATCCACCGCTGCCGGGAATTACGTCTACAGGTTAACGGTAGCAGAAGCCGGTAATTTAAATTCTCCCCAATGCCGTGTTGCCTCCCCGGTAGTAACGATAGTAATCAGTAAAAATCCGGTAACTACTGCCAATTCTAATTCACCTGTTTGTTCCGGAAATAGTTTGTTACTTAAGGCCACCGGTGGTACCCAATATACCTGGTCGGGCCCAAATGGATTTTCTGCTTCCTCCGATACAGTTTCTATAAATAATATTCAGGCAAATGATGCGGGGAAATATTTTGTGCTCGTAAAAAATGCCGATGGTTGCAGCCATTTAGATTCTACTTCAGTGCTGGTGAATCCCTCGCCTCTGGGGCAGGTTAGCTTTAGTATCGCAACAATCTGCAATGGTGATAGTCTACAATTAATCGCCAGCGGAGGGCAAATTTACGAATGGCTACCTTC
>JBDSDN010000212.1:0-9250 GCA_039920545.1 Ferruginibacter sp.
CCGAAACAACTTTTTATAAAACAGAAGATTTAATAACCCAGTTGGGTATTGGGGAAGCCCTGATAACCATGCTGAATGAGAAAGGTATTCCCACACCTTTAGCCCATACTATGTTATGTGCTCCACGAAGCAGGATGGATGTTTTGACCGATGGAGAAGTAGCTGGCATTAACGCTAAAAGTAAACTGGTTCCGAAATACAGTCATGATATTGATAGTAACAGTGCTTATGAAATGCTTAATGCCAAATTGCAGGAAGCCGAAGATAGAAATGCCCCTGTTGCAACCCTAACTAAAAAAGCTGTAAAAGAAGAACCTTCTATGCTGGAAAAAGTAGCTGGTAACACGATTGTAAAAAGTATGCTTCGAACAGCCGGTACCGGTATTGTCCGTGGCTTGCTGGGTGCATTAGGGCTAGGGGGAAGAAGCAGGACAACGAAAAAGTCAGGGTGGTTTTAAAAATTTCACTCATAGAAAGTAATGAAGCAAAGGCGCAAAAATAAAACCTATACTTTGCATTTGAATTCTCCCTTTGCATCTTTGCGTGATTACAAACTGATTTGCTTTTATACTTTTGGAGCATGAATAAATTAGCATCTATTTACAACCACCGTTTTGGCCCGGTTGCAGTTGTCGCTTTGTTAGTTGTAAGCCTCAGTTTTTTAATAAGGGTTATTTTATTTTTTTATAGTTGGCCCAATTTGGAGTTAACCCCCCTTAAATTTATCGGCATTTTTCTCATCGGTTTTTTTTATGACCTGGTGGTAGCAACTTTTTTCGCTATCCCTGTTGCCTTGTATTGCTGGCTCATGAAGGATAGCTGGTATCAAAAGAAATGGAACCGGATCCCACTGTTTATTTTATTTACAATCATCAGCTTAATACTGGTAATAAATGCAGGTGCAGAAATTGCATTTTGGGATGAGTTTAATGTGCGTTTTAATTTTATTGCGGTTGATTATTTAATTTACACCAACGAAGTTTTCGGCAATATCAGGGAATCATATAATATTCCGCTCATATTACCTGGCGTTTTTTTAATGGTGTTTATATTACTGTTTTTAACCAGAAAAAAAATATTTGCTTCCCAGGAGGTTAGTATGCGCTTTGCAAAACGTACAGTCTTTTTTTTAATATTTATGGCTATTACTACCGGGGCTTATTTTTTGGCAGACAACCGGTATAAAAATATAAGCAGCAATAATTACATAAACGAACTTGCCGGCAATGGTATTTACGAATTTGGGGCTGCCTTTTGGCATAATGAAATTGATTATCAAAAATTTTATGCTGTAAATGAAAATAAAAAGAATTTTGCTATACTCAGGCAAATGCTGCATCAGCCGAATGCAGTGTTTACAGGAGATTCATTAAGTATAGTAAGAAGGATCACCAGCGACAGTCCGGAACATAAATGGAATATTGTACTCATCAGCGTAGAGAGCCTTAGCGGTGATTATTTAAAATATTTTGGCAACGATAAAAATATTACCCCTTTTTTAGATTCATTGATTCCGCAGAGCTTATTTTTTACTAATTTTTATGCTTCTGGTACCCGTACAGTAAGAGGGCTGGAAGCTTTGTCATTGGCTATTCCTCCTACGCCGGGGCAATCTATAGTTCGCCGGCCAGATAATGAAGATATGTTTACCATGGGCAATATTTTAAAAGGAAGAAATTTCGATGTGAAATATATTTACGGGGGCAACAGCTTTTTTGATAATATGGGTTATTTTTTTAGCCACAATGGATACCAGGTCATAGATAAAAGAGATATTCCTGCTGACAGGATTCATCATGAAACAGCCTGGGGCGTAGCAGACGAAGATGCATTTTCTATTGCCTTAGATGAATGTGATAAAACTTATAAGGCGGGCCGATCTTTTTTTAGTCATATAATGACGGTGAGCAATCACCGGCCCTATACTTATCCTGATGGCCATATTGACATTCCCTCTTCAACTCAAAGCACAGAGGGAGCCGTAAAATATACAGATTATGCCATCAACACATTTCTAGTAATGGCAAAACAAAAGCCATGGTTTAATAATACTTTGTTTGTGATTGTGGCAGACCATTGCAGCCACAGTGCAGGCAAAACTGATTTGCCAGTCACCCGCTATCACATCCCCTGCTTTATTTATGCCCCTGCTCTTATTAAGCCATTTATACAAACAAGATTTACCAGCCAGATAGACCTGGCCCCAACTATATTGGGATTAATGAATCTGAATTATACCAGCAAATTCATGGGATATGATATTAATAAAACCCCTGTAACAAATGACCGCCTGTTTATAAGCACTTACCAGGAAATGGGTTATATAAAAAATGACACCCTGATTATATTATCGCCACAAAAGAAAATCAGCATTTTTAAGATTGATTTTAAAACCGGAGCTGCCTCAAAAATAAAGTTGGCGGAAAACCTGAAAGATGAGGCAATTGCGTGGTACCAGGGAGCCAGCTATCTGTTTAATTCAAAACATTACAAAAATTAAATAAGCATTCTTGTAAAAATTCTTTTGAATAATAGTAAACTATAAATATAAAAATAAAATATCTGTAAATTTTTCCCTGCAAGCGTAGTATATTTTCTACAAATAGTTTCCAAAAAACTTGGTTTATAATTTATACTCTATTATCTTCGTTTCGGTTTTTCATAGGATATTGGATTTTAAAGCGGGACTAGATTTCTATCTGGGTCCCTTTTTTATTTTGGAGAACTCCTTCTCCTTAGCAGTTACCTATTTCAACTTTATGTTTTTATTACTATCTGAAACCAGCAATTGTTCTGCCAACAGGTAATCAATCACTTTCCATACAGTAGTTTCTTTAGCGGGTTTAAGCGTTTTAATCAGCGTATTTAATGGTATTGGTTCTTTTTGTACCAATGCCAATATTTTATCTGAAAGTTGCTCAAACATTTGCAGTGATAATTTTGCCTCTTTATTATTAATGCAGTTATCGCATACCTTACAATCCGGTACATCATTATCCCCGAAATAGTTTGCAATTATTTTACTCCTGCATAACTTTTTATTATTTACAAATTCAATAATAGCGTGCACACGCTCTTCAAAATGCTCCTTCCGCTGTTTTATTTTTTTAGTATCCATTTTAAAATCATCTGCGTACATCCTGTTTTTCAAAAGAAAAATCTGTGGCTTCTCTGATACCGGTTCATATTTTATGATTTGATAATGGTGTAGTTTTTTTAGGCTTTCGATAATTTCTGTTACAGGTAATTTTAAAAACTTTGCCAGAAGGCTTTCATAGATAGTGCAGGGATAATCAAAAATCCCTTCGTAGGTTCTTAAAAGGCCTTTTAAAATTTTTTCCAGCTCAGGATGCTGCTGTTCAAATTCTGCGAGGTCATTTTTCGAAACGGTAAATTCAGCGATGGAAGGCTTAAAAAATATTTCGTTGTAACTAAGTAATTCCTCCTGCGCCATTGCCTGAATGGAGTAGGTTACCTGCAGTATATTTAATTTAAAATTTGTGGCAAAAACCGCAATATCAAAATCAAATGAAATGCCTTCGCCGCTGCCTGCCGCTACCTGCAGGTGATTCATTAATGCAGTGTAAGTTTTTTTTATTTCTTCTGCAGGGGGATACCGCAGTATTATTTTTTTAAGCAAATCATCTAATTCATTTTGATCGTACAATAACACTGCATACGATCTTTTACCGTCCCTGCCTGCACGCCCTGCTTCCTGGTAATAATTTTCAATACAATCAGGAATATCAAAATGCACCACTACTCTTACATCTGGCTTATCTATCCCCATCCCGAAAGCATTAGTGCATACAATAGCCCTGGTTTCATTTTTTATCCAGCCTTCCTGCCTTGCATTACGTTGATCATTAGATAACCCTGCATGATAAAAATCTGCATTAATATGATGAAGTTTTAAAAGTGATGCAATTTGCTGTGTATGCTTCCTGCTTTTGCAATATATAATGGCCGTGCCAGGCACATTCTTTAAAATTTCTACCAGTTTTGTTTGTTTAGCCGCCGGCTGAAAAACACTGTAAGAAAGATTTGCCCTTTCAAAAGACTGGTGAAAACGTAGCTGGGTTTTATTAAAAAGTAATTTGTCGCAAATATCATTTTGTACAGGGAGGGTTGCAGATGCTGTTAATGCTATAACAGGCACCTCGGGTAGCTGTTCTCGTAAATTAGCGATGCGGAGATAGGGGGGCCTAAAATCGTAGCCCCATTGCGAAATGCAATGTGCTTCATCTACTACAATAAGGCAGGGTTTTATGGCCGGTAAAAATTCTAAAAATAAATTTGTTTCCAGCCTTTCCGGGGAAACGTACAAAAATTTATAACTCCCAAAAGCGGCATTTTGTAAAGTTTTTTTTACCTCCATAAAATGCATTCCTGAATAAACTGCCAGGGCAGGGATGCCTTTTATTTTAAGATTTTCTACCTGGTCCTTCATAAGGGCAATCAGTGGGCTTACCACCAGGCATATGCCTTCCATCATCATGGCAGGCACCTGGAAACAAATTGATTTTCCACCGCCTGTAGGAAGCAATGCCAATACATCTTTTTTAAAAAGTACGGCATCAATAATCTCTTGCTGTAGAGGCCTGAAACTGTCATAGCCCCAGTATTTTTTTAATATGAAATGACTATTACTCAATACAGATTATTCCTGGAGCAATGAAGTTATAAAACCTTTTTTACAAACAACCTTACAGAATTAGCAGCTAAAACTACATCGCTGAAACCCATTGCCAGCGCAGCCACAGTGGGCGTAAGCAAGCCTATGGCAGCAACAGGGATGGCAACTATATTGTATATAAATGCCCAGAATAAATTTTGTTTTATGGTAAGGTAAGTATGCCTGCCAAGGCCCAGGGCCAGGGGTAAGTTTTTAAGCCCATGGTTCATTAAAATTACATCAGCGCTTTGCATAGCAATCTGCGAGGCTTCACTTAATGAAATACCCAGGGTCGCTTTGGCCAGGGCAGGTGCGTCATTAATGCCGTCACCTACCATTGCGGTGGGTGTTTGTTTGACAAGCGATGCAATTTTTTGCAGTTTCTGGGGTGGCGTTTGTTCTGCAATAACTTCGTGTATGCCTAACTGTGTAGCCACTTCCATACATTTTTGTTTTTTGTCGCCACTAAGTAAAATGGTTTTTATATTTTGGGAATGCAGCCATTGTATCACTTGACTGGCTTCACTTCTTATCTCATCCTCCAGATCTATCCAACCTGAAATATGCTTGTTTTTTGAAATAAAAATGCTGTGATTTGCATCTTTAAAACCGGGCGGCAAAATTTTAAAAGAACCAGCTTCATAAATATCTCCTTCTTCATCTACAGCAATAATGCCTTGCCCTTTTATTTCTTCTATCGTTTTCCATTTAATAATATCTTTTGTTTTCCATTGCGCTGTAATCGTTTTTGCCAGCGGATGATTGGAAAACTTTTCAAGCGAATAGACAATCTTTTTAAATTCTGTTTCATCAATGGAAGTATAAAACCCTGAGATAATAAAATTACCGGTAGTTAAGGTGCCGGTTTTATCAAATACAACCTGCCTGATCGTTTTAAAAGATTCCAGGCTGCCTGCATTGCGGAATAAAATTCCTGATTTGGCAGCCCGGCCCAGGCCAACTGCAATTGCAGCGGGGGTTGCAAGCCCCATAGCACAGGGGCATGATATAACCAGCACGGCTATGGCACGCATTAGGGATGTACCGGTACTATAATGAAAACCAGCAACATTTATGATGAAGGTGAGCAAGGCAAAGCCAATAACAACCGGCACAAAAATCGCACTTATCCTGTCGGCCATCTTTTGCATAGGCGGTTTTTCTCCTTGTGCATTTTTTACCATTTGCAATATGCCGGAGAGAACCGTATCATTGCCAGCAGCAGTCACCTGTGCTTTTACTAAACCATTTTCCAGTATACTGCCACCAATTAATAATTCTTTTTGTTGTTTTGCAACTGGGAGACTTTCACCGGTAATAATGGCTTCATTTACCAAACAATCGCCCCATAAAATTTTACAATCGGCAGGTACCTGCTCACCGTTTTTTATTAAAATTAAATCACCGTTTTTTAGTTGTGTATTTTCAACAGGGAAAATATTTTCTTTGTGCTCATCATCAAAGGCAATCATATTGGCCATGACCTTTTGGGATTTTGCCAAAGATTTTATAGCCCTTTGTGTAGATTGAATGGATATATATTCCAGGTAATTTCCCATAAATACAATGGTAATTATAGAGGCTGTGGTTTCAAAAAACAGGTAGCCTTCTCCTAAACCTAATATGGCGCCTGCCAGGCTATAAATGAAGGATGACAAAGCCCCGAGTGTAATTAATACATCCATATTAGGCATGCCATTTTTAAGACTTTTTATGGCACTGCGGCCAAAAAACCACATGCCGGTAATAAATACCGGGAGGCAAAGGACCAGTTGTGTCCAGGGGTTCATCAGCCAATGCAACGGCAGCCATTTATGCAACATGTGCAACATTAATACCAGGGTAAAGGGGAGGCAAAACAGAAACCGCTTTTTGGTATTTGATAAAAAAGATTGTTTTGGCTCTGTCGTTAAATTGTCATCAACAACAGTGTAGCCAAGTTTTTTTATTCCCTCTTTTAAACTGGAAATAGATATGCTTTCGTTTTTGATAAAATGTACGGCACCATCAAGCGGGCTTACTTTAATATCCTGCATACCCTCTTTTTTCAAAAATTTTGATACGCTCAATGCACAGTTGCTACACGTCATTCCCGCTACCTCCCATTCTATTTTTTCCATACTGCAAAATTATCTTACCTGAAGGCTAACTATTTACTAATTATGAAAATTATATTTGCAGTATGGAGGTAATTTTTTCATTGAATGAGATTGAATCAACTGCTGCCCATTTTGTATCTGCAGTTAAAGACGGGCGGGTCATTGCATTTCATGGCTTAATGGGCGCTGGTAAAAGTACTTTTATTCATGCGCTTTGTAATGTGTTGGAGGTAAAAGATACTGTCGGAAGTCCCACTTTTTCAATCATAAATGAATATAAAACTTCCCATGATGAAATTATTTATCACCTGGATTTATATAGATTGAAAGATGAAGAAGAAGCTGTTGCGGCTGGTGTGGAGGAGGCTTTATATTCCGGAAATATTTGTCTGGTGGAATGGCCCGAAAAAATTCCCGGTCTTTTTCCTGAAGACACACTGCATTGTTATTTAGAAACAGTAAGTAATAATGAAAGAAAACTGCGGATAAATTTGTAATTT
Organism: Ferruginibacter sp.; assembly: GCA_039920545.1. Taxonomy (GTDB): domain Bacteria; phylum Bacteroidota; class Bacteroidia; order Chitinophagales; family Chitinophagaceae; genus Ferruginibacter. The sequence goes on from JBDSDN010000212.1 coordinate 7,275, forward strand.
GTAATTGCCGTAAGGCGCTTTAATTTTTAATAACATATGGCCACAACAAGACCTTTTGTATCGCCTTCATTTACGTATGAAACCCTGGAAGAAACCCTTGATGTGAAACCAAAAACCGAAATGCTTTGCATTGGTATTCCCCGTGAAGATTCATTTATTGAAAACCGTATTGCGCTGACTCCGGAAGCTGCTGGGGTAATAATTGCCAACGGCCATGAAGTAAATGTAGAAACCAATGCCGGGCTGGGAGCTAATTACAGCGATAAAGATTACAGCGAAGCTGGTGCTAAAATTATGCAGGATAAAAAGGCCATTTTTAATTGCGATGTTCTTGTAAAAAGTGCGCCTGTAAGCGATGAAGATTGTGACTTGCTTAAACCAAATCAATATGTGATTTCTCCTATACATCTTGCTGTTATGAAGAAACATGTACTGGAAAAAATGATGGAGAAAAAAATAACGGCCCTTAGTTTTGAAAACCTGAAAGATGATAGCGGCCACAACCCCATTGTGCGCAGCATGAGTGAGATTGCGGGAAGTGCTGTAATGCTTATTGCTGGCCAGCACCTGAGTAACGCTAATAATGGCAAAGGGGTACTGGTAGGCGGTATTAGCGGTATCCCACCTACAAAAGTTATTATTATAGGAGCTGGTATTGTGGGGGAGTATGCAGCCCGTACAGCATTGGCAATGGGTGCCAGCGTAAAAGTTTTTGATAATAGTATTTACAGGCTTAAGCGGATGCAAAATAATATTGGCGTACGAATGTGGACATCAGTGATGGAGCCTAAAATTCTTGCAAAGCAATTACGCACCTGCGATGTAGCTGTGGGTGCATTGGGCGGTAATGGGGGCAGAACGCCTATTGTAGTTACTGAAGAAATGGTTGCAGGCATGCGGCCAGGAACGGTAATTGTTGATGTAAGCATTGATCATGGTGGTTGTTTTGAAACCAGTATGGTAACTACACATAAAAAGCCTGTCTTTAAAAAATATGATGTAATACATTATTGTGTGCCAAATATACCAAGTGGTTTTGCCCGTACGGCTTCGCAGGCAATAAGTAACGTGCTGATGCCACTACTGCTGGAAACAGCAGAGGAAGGCGGCATTGATAATATTGTGTGGCATAAAATAAATATCCGCAGCGGCATTTATTTATTTAAAGGCTCACTTACAAATTTTCATTTGAGTGAAAGGTTTGATCTGAAATATACTGATCTGAATTTGCTGATAGCCAGCAGGAGATAAGGGAGTGAATGGGCAATGGGGAATATTTGAAAGATTGCAGAAGATAAGAGATGACAGATGAAAATGGATAGTTGACATTATTGGTGCGGATTCTAAACTTATAAAACTTCAAACCTTTTAAACCTTTCAAACTTTCTAAAGAGAATTTAAAATGCAATCATTTGCCACTACCCCGGATGAATATTTTGCCTCACTGCCCGAAGACCGTAAACCAGCCATGGCAGCCCTTCGCAACAGCATTAATAAAAATATTCCTGTAGGATTTGAAGAACAGATGAGCTATGGTATGGTTGGTTGGGTAGTGCCACACAATACTTATCCCCCCGGATATCATTGTGATCCAAAGTTGCCACTACCTTTTGTAAATATTGCTTCTCAGAAAAATTTTATAGCAGTTTACCATATGGGTATTTATGGCAGCCCGGAATTGCTTAAATGGTTTACAACAGAATTTCCGAAGCACAGTAAAGCAAAATTAGATATGGGTAAATCCTGTATGCGCTTTAAAAAACCAGATGATATTCCTTATAAATTTATTGGTGAACTGATGAAGAAAATGACTGTGAAAGATTGGGTGGGGATGTATGAGAAGAATTTCAAGACGAACAAATAAGTTGCTTTTATTTATAATCAGCAATATCAATTAAATCTGTGCAAAATTCATATTCGTGTTTATCGTTACTGCTTACCAGTACTAACTTTTCTTTTGTATAATCGTTTATAAG
>JBDSDN010000213.1:0-3248 GCA_039920545.1 Ferruginibacter sp.
AGAGAAAAGTATGAATGTTTAACTATGGAATTTACGCAAACCAGAAGGTCGTTACTAAAAAAAATTGCATTGGGTGCTTCAGCAATTATTGCTGCCCCCGCAATTCCTTTTGCTTCCGGTAATGAGCTCAAAAATAAATTAAAACTAAAAGGCAATATAAACCACTCTGTTTGCAGATGGACGTATTCTTTTCTCCCGCTGGATGAATTGTGCAGGGAGGTAAAAAAAATCGGCTTTAGTGCCATAGATTTGGCAGGGCCAAAAGATTGGCCAACACTTAAAGCGAATAATATTTTTTCCTCTATGTGCAACGGGGCAGAGATCAGTCTTACCAAAGGCTGGGCAGATAAACAATATCATGCTACTTTAATAAAAAATTATACTGAGCACATTGAAATGGTCTCAGCAGCAGGCTATAAAAATTTAATTTGCTTTAGTGGCAGCAGAGATGGAATGGACGATGAAACCGGTTTAAATAACTGTGTGGAAGGTTTAAAGAAAATTCTGGCGTTTGCTGAAAAGAAAGGCGTCACTATCCAGATGGAACTTTTAAATAGTAAAGTTGATCATAAAGATTACTTGTGCGACCGGTCCGCCTGGGGCGTAGAATTATGTAAGCGATTAAATTCAGAAAGCTTTAAATTGCTTTATGATATTTATCACATGCAGATTGATGAAGGGGATGTAATAAGAACGATAAAAGATAATCATCAATATTTTGGGCATTATCACACAGGCGGGGTGCCGGGCAGGCATGAGATAAATGAAACGCAGGAAATTTTTTATCCTGCAGTAATGAAAGCAATTATTGCTACTGGCTTTAAGGATTATGTGGCCCAGGAATTTATTCCTGCTGCAGAAAATAAAATTGCTTCTTTAAAGCAGGCCATTAAAATATGCGACGTGTAATTTTTTTATTCTGATAAATATTTAAACTATCGATTGTATGCCGGAAAACACTTATGACGCCATTGTAATTGGCTCAGGAATAGCAGGCGGCTGGGCTGCCAAAGAACTCACCGAAAAAGGCCTGAAAACCATCATGCTGGAGAGAGGCAAAAACATTGAGCATGTAAAAGATTATGTAAATGCCACAAAAGGTCCCTGGGAATATCCCCACCGTGGGGGCAAAACCCAGGAAATGATTAAAGATTATCCTGTACTGAACCGGGACTATGCTTTAAATGAGCAAAACCTGGATTACTGGGTAAATGAAAAAGAAAGTCCTTATGTAGAGGTGAAAAAATTTGATTGGTACCGGGGTTACCATGTAGGTGGTCGCTCTCTTATGTGGGGCAGGCAAAGTTACCGGCTGAGTGATCTTGATTTTAATGCTAATGCAGCAGATGGGATAGCAGTGGACTGGCCAATCCGGTATAAAGACATTGCTCCCTGGTATGATCATGTAGAAAAATTTGCAGGGATCAGTGGCGCTAATGATGGGCTTTCACAATTACCCGATGGCAAATTTATGCCCGCCATGGAATTTAATTGTGTAGAAAAAGATGTGCGGGACAGGGTTAATGAACATTACAAAAGCAAAAGAATTATAATGGGCAGGGTGGCAAACATAACTGCCCCGCTCGAAGGCAGAACAAATTGCCAATATAGAAACAAATGCTGGCTGGGATGCCCTTTTGGTGCCTACTTCAGCACGCAATCTTCTACCCTTCCGGCTGCTGTGAAAACAGGGAACTTAACCCTGCGGCCCTGGTCTATCGTAACAGAAATAATTTATGATAAAGATACCAAAAAGGCAAAAGGCGTAAGGGTAATAGATGCAGAAACAAATAAAGCTTCAGAGTATTTTGCAAAAATTATTTTCCTTAATGCCTCTACTTTAAATTCTGCATGGATTTTGATGAACTCGGCAACCGATATTTGGCCGGGCGGCCTGGGGAGCAGCAGTGGAGAGTTGGGTAATAATTTAATGGATCATCATTTCCGCTGTGGCGCTGGTGGCACTTTAGAAGGGTATGATGATAAATATTATTTTGGCAGGCGCCCTAACGGGCCTTACATTCCCCGCTATCAAAATCTTTTAGGTGATAAGCGGGACTATATCCGTGGGTTTGGTTACCAGGGCGGGGCAAGCAGAAGTGGCTGGGCCAGGGAAATAGCTGAATTGAATATTGGGGGAGAATTTAAAGATGCGCTTTCGGAGCCCGGGCCATGGTCAATCGGTTTCACTGCATTTGGCGAAACACTGCCCTACCATGATAATAAAGTTACTCTTGATAAAACCGTTAAAGATAAATGGGGACTGCCTGTGCTGGCTATTGATTGCGAAATAAAAGAGAATGAAATTAAAATGCGCAAGGATATGGTTGATGATGCAAAGGAAATGCTGGAAATAGGGGGGGTAAAAAATGTAAAAGGTTTTGACAGTGGATATACCATGGGCATGGGCATTCATGAAATGGGCACTGCACGCATGGGCCTGGATCCTAAAACCTCTGTTTTAAATAAATGGAATCAGGTTTGGGATGCACCAAATGTTTTTGTTACTGATGGGGCTTTTATGACTTCGGCTGCTTGTGTAAATCCTTCCTTAACTTATATGGCCATGACGGCCCGTGCCGTGGATTATGCCGTTAGTGAACTAAAGAAAATGAATGTTTAACCTGTTTTAAATTATTTAAAACGATGGCTGAAAATATAAAAAAGAAAATTTCAAAATCGAGAAGGGATTTCCTCCGGAACACTGCAATTACTGCTGCTGGTTTTATTATTCTTCCACGCCATGTGTTAGGTGGCAAAGGTTTTATTGCTCCCAGTGACCGATTATTAATTGCCGGCGTAGGTGTGGGCGGAAAGGGCGAAAGCGATATTGTTAATTTTTATAAATCAGGAAAAGCAGAAATTGCTTTTCTGTGTGATGTAGATGACCGAAGGGCAGCAAACTCCATCAAAAATTTTCCCAAAGCAAAATATTATAAAGATTGGCGGGAGATGTTTGATAAAGAATCAAAACATTTTGATGCCGTTTCTGTTTCTACCCCGGATCATAATCATGCTGTGACAACTTTAGCTGCCATGCAATTGGGTAAGCATGTATATGTGCAAAAACCATTAACGCATGATATTTATGAAGCACGGATCTTGACTGAAGCCGCAAAAAAATATAAAGTCGTAACTCAAATGGGCAACCAGGGTGCCAGCGGCGATGGTGTAAGGCAATTAGCAGATTGGTATGATGCCGGTGTTATCGGGAACGTGCATACCGTTTATTGCTGGACGGACAGGCC
>JBDSDN010000214.1:0-3400 GCA_039920545.1 Ferruginibacter sp.
AAGACGAACAAATAAGTTGCTTTTATTTATAATCAGCAATATCAATTAAATCTGTGCAAAATTCATATTCGTGTTTATCGTTACTGCTTACCAGTACTAACTTTTCTTTTGTATAATCGTTTATAAGATGGTGATATAATACAATACCCTCTGCATCCAGGTTAGTAGTTGGCTCATCAAGGAGTAAAATATTGGTTTTGCTGAAAAATGCCTGTGCCAGCTTTAACCTTTGTTTCATGCCGGTGCTGTAATAACGGATCTGTTTATTAGCCGCCGCTGCTAAACCTACTTCCAACAAAATAAATTCTACAGATTCTGTGAGTGGTTTGAAAGTAGAGTGAAAATTTAAAAATTCCACAGCATTCATTTCTTCTATCAGTTCCAGATACGGGGCAGCAAAAGAAAGCTGTTGATAAATAGTTTCATTTGCTATTTCTTTTTTACCGTTTGTAAAATCAATATTGCCTTCGCTATGTAAAACAGCACCGGCAATAACCTGCAACAGCGTAGATTTTCCCGAACCGTTGGAGCCGGTGATGGCGTAAGTTTTCCCCTGCACAAATTCATAATTAAAGTGGCGGAATATCCACTCTCGGTTGTACCGCTTGCCGAGATTATCAAGCCTAACCACGGCCTCTCCGCAACCTCTCTCCGAAGGAGAGGGAACTGGAATGGGATAGTTAATAATTTCCTCTTTGTTTTTTTGAATCACTTATTTTATTTTCGATCTATGCCTTAATAAAAGTTGAATAATGGTATACTGTACAAGAGTGCGACGCAATAATGCTAAATGGAATTTTAAATGCCGGTAACAAAAAATATAAAAATATAATTTTCGCTTTAATCCTCTCCATTTCTCGTCCCTTTTGGGGAAGGATAGGAAGGGGCTTTTGCTCCATTTCCCTTGCCCTACAGCAGAAAGAAAACAGGAGAGTAGCTATTCATCATCTGTGCTTCCTTTACTGAATCTTTTAATAATACCTCGGCCGCTTTCCTGGATAAAGGTTACTATTTCATCCCGTTCGTCGGTTGCGGGCAATTCTTCTTCTATATAATGCAGCGCCTGTGAAGTGTTTAAATTTTTGTTGTAAATGATGCGGTAAATATCCAGTATTTGGTTTATGCGGCTTACAGAAAATCCTTTGCGCTTTAAGCCCACAGAATTTACACCCGCATAACTTAATGGCGTACGGCCGGCTTTGATATAAGGTGGTACGTCTTTACTCACCAATGATCCCCCGCTCACAAAAGCATGCTGCCCTATCTGCACAAACTGGTGTATAGCGCACATGCCTGCCAGTATTGCATTATCGCCCATTACCACATGCCCCGCCATCTGGGTATTATTGCTCATAATGCAATTATTACCAACTACACAATCATGGGCTATATGACTATAAGCCATAATTAAACAGTTGTCGCCCACTTTGGTTGTCCATTTATCTTTACTGCCCCGGTTAATAGACACGAATTCCCGGATGGTGGTATTGTTGCCTATTTCTACTGTCGTGTTTTCCCCTTCAAATTTTAAATCCTGCGGAATAGCTGCTATTACAGCGCCGGGAAAAATTCGACAATTTTTACCAACACGGGCACCTTCCATAATGGTAACATTGCTCCCGATCCAGGTGCCCTCACCAATTTCTACATTTTGATGTATAACACTAAAGGGGTCAATTTTTACATTGGTGGCCAGTTTTGCGTTGGGATGGATGTAAGTATGAGGATGGATCATATTATCCTTAAACCCGTTTTGGGATTTTTAGTTTAAAAGTTCAAATATAATTACACAAAAAGTCAACAGTATTGATCAATTTCTTTTTACCAATTGGGCGGTGAAATCACCTTCAGTACACAGTTTATTTCCGACGTAAACACTACCCCGCATGGCACAAATGCCCCGGCGTATGGGTTCTATTAATTCCATTTTTAAAATCATCGTATCGCCAGGCCCCACCTTTTGTTTAAATTTACAGTTATCTATTTTTATAAAATAAGTATCATACGCTCCATCCGGCATGGCATTAATTGCGAGAATACCACCGGTTTGCGCCAGCGCTTCTACTTGTAAAACTCCAGGCATTACAGGGTTGCCAGGAAAATGGCCCTGAAAAAAGGGCTCATTATAAGTCACATTTTTAATGCCCACAATCTGCGTATCAGAAAGTTCTATTATTTTATCAACAAGTAAAAAAGGGAAGCGATGCGGCAAGGTTTTTTCAATCTGCTGCAAGTTGTAAACTGGCGGTTGGTTAGGGTCGTAATGGGGAATTCCTTTGGTGTGCTTATTCTTTTTAATATATTGCTTAATTTTTTTTGCAAATTCAATATTGCTGCTATGGCCCGGGCGGTTGGCGATTATATGCGCTTTTATAGGATAGCCAATTAAAGCCAGATCTCCGATTACATCTAACAATTTATGACGGGCAGGTTCGTTCGGAAATCTTAACTCAAGGTTGTTAAGATAACCTTCACTTTTTACTTCTACTTTGGTGCGGCCAAATGCTTTTGCCAGGCGACTCATTTCTTCTTCTGTTACCGGCTTATCTACAACTACTATCGCATTATTAATATCTCCACCTTTTATGAGATTATTCTCAATAAGCATTTCCAGTTCATGTAAAAAACAAAAAGTACGGCATGGACCTATTTCTACACTAAAATCTTTCATTTTTTTCAGGCCTGCATGTTGGGTACCTAATACGGGACTATTAAAATCTATCAGGGTAGTAATTTCATAACTGGTGGCGGGTAAGGCAGTCATTTCCACTCTTTTCTTTTCATCATAAAAAGAAATATTAGTGTCAATGGTATACCAGGCTTTTGCAGCATCCTGTTCTGCAACTCCAATGGATTCTATTATATCAATAAAGGGTTTGCTGCTTCCATCTATAATTGGTATTTCCGGGCCATTAATTTCTACCAGGCAATTGTCTATTCCCATGCCTACAAGGGCTGCAAGCACATGCTCTACCGTGCTTACTTTAACATTACCCTGTTCCAGCGTTGTACCACGTGAAGTATCAGTAACCAAATCACAATCTGCTTTAATTATAGGAGCGCCGGGTAAGTCTACCCGTTGAAACTGAAAGCCAAACCCCGCATTGGCAGGTTTTAAAACCATATCCACATTTACCCCTGTGTGTAAACCAGTACCTGAAATGCTTACCGGGCCGCAAAGAGTATGCTGTTTATCTTCATTAAAATTCTTGTCCATGCTTGTTTGTAAAATTTGGGCAAAGATATTTTAAATTTCATAGCGATAGTATTTAGCTGGCCCTGCTTATTTATTTTTAAGTAACGCTGTAACAAGTTGCTCTAAGTCTTTTAGCCGTTTTTCTAACTGGGGTAATTTTCGGGTGAGGGCCTGGCTGCGGAGAGCAGCGGTATATTCGTAAGC
>JBDSDN010000215.1:0-4075 GCA_039920545.1 Ferruginibacter sp.
TGAACCGGTAAACTTAGGCAGCCCGGTAAACACGACAGGTTCAGAAGCATTTTTTACATTAGATGCCGGTGGCGAATATGCGTACCTCACCAGCAGTGATGGGGCTTTTGGAGCCAGCGATATTGTGCGTATAAAACTCCTGGAAAAAGAAAAGCCTGACCCTGTAGTGTTGGTCAGCGGAAATGTGTATAATGCTAAAACCAAAATGCCGCTTAATGCATCGCTGATTTATGAAACGCTGCCTGAAGGTACACAAGTAGGCAGTGGAGTTTCTAACCCGGTTGATGGATCTTTTAAAATCGTATTACCGTATGATAAAAATTACAGCATCAGGGCATCGGCAGATAAATTTTTTGCCATTTCCGAAAACTTAAATTTAGATTCCCTGGTAAAAGCCGGCTACAAAGAAATACATAAAGATTTGTACCTGGTACCCATTGAAGTAGGGCAGGTGTTCCGGTTAAACAATGTGTTCTTTGATTTTGATAAATATAATTTACGTCCAGAATCTTATGTAGAGCTGGACCGGGTTGTAAAGTTTTTAAATGATTATCCTAACATAGAAATTGAAATGAGTGCGCATACGGATAGTAAAGGCGCTGATGATTATAACATGACGCTAAGTGATAACAGGGCAAGATCTGTGATGGAATATATTTTATCAAAAGGTATTGAACCGGTACGGATTACATCGCATGGATATGGTGAGACAAAACCTGTATCAACAAATACCAATGCTGATGGTTCAGATAATCCGGAAGGACGCCAGTTGAACAGAAGAGTGGAGTTTACTATCTTGAAAAAGTAGTGATGAGAAATTTTATTTTTTTTTTAAAATTAATTTCCTGGTTATTTTATAAATATTGTTTTTCCCAAAACCGTTATCAGTAAAATTTTATATGCTGGTATAGTAAAAAACATTACGAAATGTAAATGTTGATTCTACAGTGCAGAATGTTTAATCAGGGAATTAAACCTTAATCGGACTGTATTCAATTAGGATTGTCTGTTTTTCTTACTTTTTTTGGACAAGCAAAAAAAAAATCTAAATAAATCCGTAACATTATTATCCAAGGAACTGCTTTAAATTGAAAATACCGGGTTTCCAGACCTCCAATTTCTAATTCCTTATTCTTTCTGCCTTATTTCTTATTTTGCATTCATGATTTCACTCCTGGTGGCAGCGGCAGAAAACAACACGATCGGCAAAGACAATAAACTGCTCTGGCATTTACCCAAAGACATGCGTTTCTTTAAAAATACTACCTGGGGTATGGTTGTTATTATGGGGCGAAAAACTTACGAAGCCGTGGATAAACCTTTACCCGGCAGGGTAAATATTGTTATTACTACCCAGGCGGGTTGGCAACGGGAAAATGTTCAGGTAGCCGGGAATATTGATGACGCCCTGGAACAGGCTGCAGCAACTAATTGCAAAGAAATTTTTATCATCGGTGGTGGTGAAATTTATAAACAAAGTATGGAGATTGCTGATAAAATTTATATGACCCGGGTACATGCCACCTTGAATGGCGATACCTTCTTCCCGGTTATTGATGAAACAAAATGGGTATTAAAAGAAAACATCAATTTTGAAGCAGATGAAAAACATGCATATGCATTTAGTTTTCAGCAATGGATAAAAAAATAAAACATTTCACACAAAAAGACAGGGATAACAACTATACAGAGAAAAAATTGTTTCCTAATACATCCCTTGCGTTCTTTTTTTCCTTTGCGTTCTTTGCGTGAAAAAATCACAAATCATAAATCAAAAAATCTCTTTGTATTCATCTTTTCAATTAGCTAAAAAATATCTTGCTTACCAGCTAACGGCTTCCAACGGTAAAGGACATGGCGTACATTCCCCATTTGTTTTTGATTTTATAAAATCTGTGCTCAATGATAAAAAGCCCTACGACTGCTATGCGGAAATTGAAAAAATAAGAAAAAAATTGTTGCGAAATAAAAAAATAATTGAAGTAGAAGATTTTGGGGCGGGGTCATCGGTTATTAAAACCAACAGCAGGGTAATAAATAAAATGGCGGTCTCGTCTTTAAAGCCAAAAAAATATGCCCAACTATTGTATCGCATGGTAAAGTATTACCAGCCAAAAACAATTGCAGAACTGGGCACTTCATTTGGGACAACTACTGCCTACCTGGCTTCAGGCCATTCCGCAGCCCGGTTGTATACGCTGGAAGGTGCAACAGCTATTGCAGCTGTTGCGCAACAGAATTTTGATATATTAAATCTAAAAAATATCATCTTGCTGCTCGGCAGTTTTGAAAAAACTTTGCCATTGCTTTTTGCTGAAACAAATTCCATTGGTTTTGTGTTTATAGATGGCAATCACCGGGAAGCCCCGACCATTGAATACTTTAACAGGTTTCTTGGCATAGCCAACCAGCATACAATATTTATTTTTGATGATATTCACTGGAGCCGGGGTATGGAAGCTGCCTGGAACGCCATAAAAAAACACGAATTGGTAACCCTTACCATTGACCTTTTTTTTATGGGTATTGTTTTTTTAAAAAAAGATTTTAAAGTAAAACAACACTTCAGTATCAGATTTTAATTTCACCTAACTTAGCTGTAAGAATAACTTATGATAATTGGTATAGTAAAAGAATCCCCCCCTGAAACAAGAGTCTCTTTATTACCCGAGCATATTATTGTTTTAAAAAAATGGAAAGTGCAGGTTGTTGTAGAAACAGGCGCCGGGGTTACTGCATTTGCAGCCGACGAAAAATATATTGAAGCTGGTGCTTCTGTGGATACCAGGGAAAATATTTTGCAACAGGCCGGTTTACTATTAAGTATAAATCCTCTTTCCGCTGCAGATGTTGCAGTTTGTAAATCCAAAATATTGCTCGGTTTTTTTCAGCCATTATATAATATTGGTATGGTAAAAGAGTGGGCGGCTCTTGGGTTTACAATTTTCAGTATGGATATGTTGCCCCGTACTACTCGTGCTCAAAGTATGGATGTGTTGAGCAGCCAGGCAAATATTGCCGGCTATAAGGCAGTGTTACTGGCCGCCAATTTATTTCCGAAATATTTCCCCATGTTTATGACGGCTGCGGGTAGTATTCCTCCTGCTAAACTGCTTATCCTGGGCGCTGGTGTAGCAGGTTTGCAGGCTATTGCCACAGGCAGGAGATTAGGTGCGGTTGTGGAGGTTTTTGATACCCGCCCTGCTGTAAAAGAAGAAGTGATGAGCCTCGGTGCAAAATTTATAGAAGTAGAGGGAGCAGCTGATGCCAGCAAAGCCGGGGGTTATGCCGTAGAGCAAAGCAATGAATTTTTGCAGCGGCAAAAAGTTCGGATTGCAGAAAGCGTTGCCAAAGCAGATATCATAATTACCACTGCACAAATACCTGGCAAAAAAGCCCCTGTTTTAATCACAGATGAAATGCTGGCGGCCATGAAATATGGTTCGGTAATTATTGACATCGCAGCTGCCACAGGAGGTAATACATCCCAAACAAAAAATAATGAAACGGTTATTTACCATGGGGTCAGCATTGTCGGTAACTCGAGTTTATCCTCTGGTATGCCCAGCGATGCAAGCAAATTATATGGAAAGAATATTATGAATTTTTTGCAGCTCATTATTGATAAAGAAGGCAATCTCAATTTAAACTTTGAAGATGACCTGGTAAAGGGAACCTGCATCTCACACGAGGGAATAATTACGAATGAACGGATTGTATAGTTGATAGTTGATAGTTGACAGTTGACAGTTGACAGTTGATAGTTGATAGTTGATAGTTGACAGTTGACAGTTGATAGTTGATAGTTGATAGTTGATAGTTGATAGTTGATAGTTGATAGTTGATAGTTGATAGTTGATAGTTGATAGTTGATAGTTTTTTAGAAATGCAAGTTAATTATGAAGCCGAAAATTTCATCATTCATTAAATGACTTTAAACAAACTATCATTAAAATAGAAACTTTATAATAATGGAAAATATACTTCAATTTATTTCTGCCAACCAGCAGATAATTTATATTGTTATCCTGATGATTTTTGTGGGTATAGAAGTAATCGGCCGGGTACCCAGCGT
>JBDSDN010000216.1:0-4415 GCA_039920545.1 Ferruginibacter sp.
TGAGTTCTTATCCGCTTGTAAAAAGATTTAGCTGGAGTTGGGTGTGGACACTGATGACCACTTTTGTACGGATGCGTGAGCATGTTGCCAACGATGCCATTGCACTTCAAAAGCTGGAAGCAAAATTTCCGGCAATGGTAAAAACACAGGCTGCAAATGCTTTCCGGCGCATTGGCCAACCCTTTGATGAATTTGAAAAAAAAGGGGGTAAATATATTCTTCACCTGCAACCTCTAACTGCAGTTCACCTTTACTCGGCAGGGGTTGGTTCTAATCTTAAAACATTAAGCGATATAAAATACGTGTATATTTTTTCTGTCATTGCCTGTTTTATTATAATCCTGGCTTGTGTAAATTTTATGAACCTGTCCACAGCCCAGGCTGCAAAAAGAGCCAGGGAAGTGGGAATCCGTAAAGTTCTTGGGTCCGTAAAATCTCAATTGGTAAAACAATTTTTTACTGAAGCTTTTATTTATACCCTTATTGCAAGTGTGATTGCCCTGCTCTTGGTCGCAATATTAATAAATCCATTCAATCATCTCTCTGGCAAATCACTTTCCTTTAGCCTGCTTTTTTTAAATAATAATTTGCTTTTCCTTTTTGCAATAATACTTCTTACTGGTTTTTTAGCCGGGAGTTACCCGTCTTTTTATCTTACTTCTTTTAAACCCGTTGAAGTATTAAAAGGTAAAATTTTAAAATCTAGTTTTGGAACGCTGTTTTTAAGAAATGGCCTGGTGGTTTTTCAATTTGCAATCTCTACTGTTCTTATAGTTTGTACCCTTGTAATGTATCAGCAGCTACAATTTACCCGCAATAAAAATATGGGCTTAAATAAAAATAATGTGATCGTGATTGCCAATAGTAACCGGCTGGGCAAAAATGAGCAGGCGTTCAGGCAACAGGTTGCAGCTCTTTCCGGCATAACAAATACCAGTATTACGACCAGCGTGCCCACAAAATTTTTATTTGCTGATGGCTATGTACCAGTGCAAAACACGGAAGGTCAAACTGCAAAAGATATTACGCTGACTTCTTATATAGTTGATGATTTTTTTGTTCCAACTCTGCAATTACAGGTATTGCAAGGCAGAAACTTTTCTAAAAGTTTTTCCGATTCTGGGTCTGTTATTATTAATGAGGCAACAGTACAACAGCTTGGGTGGAAAGAGCCGATCGGCCAGTCTTTTAAATACCCTGGTAACAATGATCAACAGTTTAAAGTGATAGGTGTTGTTAAAGATTTTAATTTTCAATCGCTGCACAGCTCCATTCTCCCATTTGCTTTATTTCATACAAGTTCCCAGACTTACGATATTGGTACTTCTTTTATAATTGCAAGAATTCAGCCTGGTAAAGAAAGCCAGGTAATTAACACATTAGAAAATAATTGGAAAACTTTTGCCGCAGACACTCCTTTTGATTATAGCTTTTTAGATGAAGAATTTAATGCCTTGTACCAGGCAGACAGGCGTATGGGTGCCGTATTCAGTTTGTTTACCCTGCTATCAATTTTTGTAGCCTGCCTTGGCCTCTTTGGCCTCGCAACATATACGGCTGAGAAAAGAACAAAAGAAATTGGCATAAGAAAAGTACTTGGAGCTTCAGTGCCAGGAGTGGTTCAATTACTTTCAAAAGATTTTATAAGACTTGTATTTATCGCTGCGCTAATTGCCTTTCCTGTGGCGTGGTGGGGCATGAAAAAATGGTTGCAGGATTTTGCATACCGAATAGAAATCAGCTGGGAGGTATTTGTTGCGGCAGGGGTGGGAGTACTGCTGATTGCCTTATTTACCGTGGGTTTTAAAGCTATTAAAGCTGGCACTGCTAATCCCATTAACAGCTTGCGAACAGAATAAAATTTAAACGATGATAAAAAACTATTTCAAAACCGCTTTCCGAAACCTGCGCCGGAATAAAACATATAGTGCAATTAATATTTTTGGCCTTGCCCTTGGGATAGCCGTGTGTATCATAATTTTCCTCGTCGTAAGATTTGAGACAAGCTTTGATGCCTTCCATAGAAAAAAAGACAGGATATATCGTGTGCTTACTGAATTTCACGATGCAAATGCAATCAATACCAGTGCAGGGGTTCCGGCTCCGCTGGCGGGTGCTTTAAAGAATGATTTTCCACAGCTCGAAAAAGTAACTTCAATTTTTTCCAATGGTGATGACCAGATTGCCGTGGTAGATGAAGGCGGTCACTTTACAAAGAAATTTAGAGAAGAGACGGGCGTATTTTTTACTGACCCTTCTTTTTTTGAGATATTTGATTTTAAATGGTTAACCGGAAACCCGGCCAGTTTAAGCGAACCAAATACCGCTGCATTAACGAAGGCTACGGCCGAAAAATATTTCGGAGATTGGAAACTGGCTGTTGGAAAAATACTCCGGAGAAATAATAAACAGGATTTAAAAGTTACCGGCGTACTTGATGATGTACCAGGGAACACCGATTTTCAACTTAAAGTAATTGTATCTTATAAAACCCTTAAAAGCTTTGCAAGCACTGATTGGCAAAGTGTTTCCAGCAACATGGGATGCTATATTTTACTTCCTGAAAATTTATCTGAAAAACGGTTTAGTTCCTTACTACCGGCTTTCGTAAAGAAATATAAAACCGGCGACAATGCAAATGACGTGCAGCTTTTACAATCTTTAAGCAGAGTGCATCATGATAGCCAGGCCGGGAATTACCTACAAAGATTTATCAGTAAAGAACTAATTAGAGGGTTAATATTTATTGGGCTGTTTATTTTAATTATCGCCTGTGTAAATTTTATAAATCTTTCCACCGCCCAGGCAGTAAACCGGGCGAAGGAAGTAGGCATCCGGAAAGTTTTGGGTAGCAAACTACATCAGTTGCGTTTCCAGTTTATCAGTGAAACCTCCATCATTGTTTTATGTGCTGTTGTTATCTCTATCCTTTTTGCCTGGTTAATATTGCCATATATAAAAAACATCCTCGAGCTTCCTTTGGCAAATAATATTTTTAAAGATCCATTACTTATTTGGTTTTTAATTTTGCTGGTTCCAATAGTCATTATTTTATCTTCTTTTTATCCCTCCCTGGTTCTCTCCAGGTTTAACCCAATAACGGCCTTAAAAAGTAAAGTGGTTGCTAATTCTACTAAAGGTGTTACGGTGCGTAAAGGTTTGGTAGTAATTCAGTTTATAATTGCGCAGGCCCTAATTATTGGTACGCTTATCCTGGTAAAACAAATGGATTTTTTTAATTCAAAATCTATGGGGTTTAATAAAGAAGCAATCATCACTGTGCCTTTTCCCACAGATAGTACAGGTTTAAGTAAAATTGGTTTTCTAAAAGACCGTTTAAACCAGCAAAAGGGAATAAGCAAATTCAGTTTTGGTTTTGGTAGTCCTGCAGAAAGTAATAACTGGTATTCTAATTTCAGATTTAATAATGCAGAAAAGGAAACTGATTTTCCGGCAAATTTAAAATGGGCCGATTCAAATTATATAAATACCTACGACCTTAAATTACTTGCCGGCCGCAATTTAAGGCAGAGCGATACCGCAACTGAATTTATTGTGAATGAAACCTTGCTTAAACTTTTAGGTATTACCGATCCCGCCTTGGCACTTAACAAAGAAATAAACATGTGGGATGGAAAGGTAAAAGCAAATATTGTGGGTGTAGTGAAAGATTTTCATTCTCAATCATTGCAGCAGCAGATTGTACCGGTGCTCCTTGCCAGCAATAAAGAATTCTACAGCATGGCAGGCATAAAATTAAAACCACACAATTTTGCATCCCAAATAAAAAATATTGAACAGATTTGGGCGCAGGTATTTCCTGAATATGTTTTTGAGTACCAGTTCCTGGATCAAAAAATTGCAAAATTTTACAGCAGTGAAAATAAGCTTTCTCAATTGTATAAAATTTTTGCCATAATCGCAATTCTGTTGAGTTGCCTTGGCTTGTATGGGTTGGCCTCGTTTATGGCAGTGCAAAGGATAAAAGAAGTTGGTATACGTAAATTATTAGGCGCTTCAGTAAAAAGTGTTATCTATTTATTTTCAAAAGAATTTATTATTCTCATTTCCATAGCTTTTGTTTTGGCCTCCGCCATTGCATATTATTTTATGAATAAATGGCTGCAGGGCTACGTCTACCGTGTACAATTAAACTGGTGGATATTTTTTGCTGCCGGGGTAATTTCTTTAATGATAGCCTTAATAACCGTGAGTTCACAGGCAATAAAAGCTGCCTTATCTAACCCCATCAAAAGTTTGCGAACAGAGTAAAAGTATAGATATGATGAACAATTATTTTAAAATTGCCTGGAGAAACCTTATGAAGCATAGGGCTTTCTCCTTTATCAATATTTTGGGTTTATCTATCGGCATTTCTGTTTGCTTTATTATTATGCTCTTTGTACAGGACGAAC
>JBDSDN010000217.1:0-6742 GCA_039920545.1 Ferruginibacter sp.
ATACTATTGTAATTGCCGTTCCAGGCGGTACCAAAATCTATGAACTGTGTGATTTGAAAATTGCGTAGAAAAGGATTGTTTACCGTTTTATCAAAAAAAGTAGAAATTACCGGTAGCCTGAACTCACTGTTTACTACAATGGCATTATTTCCGTTCGCAACGTTTTGAATATAGCCCCGCAAGTTTACCGCCAGGCTCTGAAATGCATAAGCCTGGTCCTGTGCCGGTTGGTTGGTTTCATCAAAATACCTGAAGCTACCATCTTTTTTTACATTGTTACCAAACATCAGCCAACTATCAACTCCTCCGAGATAGTAAATAAACTTCTGGCTTCCAAAACTAAAATCTCCTGCGGCTCTGCCTGCCCAAATAAAATTGCGGTAAATGGGATAATAATATCTTGCATCAAAACCAAGATTAAAAGTATTAGGCCCATCAGCAAATTGTACTTTATTTACCTGCCGGTTCCAATCCCCATAAATTTTATAACGTAACCCGTTCCAGATATTCATGGTAGGGTTAAGGGTGTTATCATAAACAAATTCTAAATGGCTTACAGAGTACAATGTTTTTTGGTCGGGCTGGGCAGCAGTCTGTTGATCTACACTTGACAAAACAAACCTGTCTGACCGGATACCAGTAGAAAAACGAATGCTCTTTGCAACATCAAAAAGGTAGGCAATATTTGCCTGGTATAAATTAGTAAAATCTTTTCCTGGAAAATTTCCTTGTGTTACAAAGCCTTGAACATTCCGGTAATAAGTGGCACCCCAATCAATTCTGCGTTTCAGGTTTTGATAATTAATTAGCCATTCGTTGTCCTTTAAATTGGTTCCAATTTTAAAAGCACCGTTAATTTTTATGTCTTCCATTAAGTCAGAAGTGCCTAAGGTAACCAGCCCATTTAAAGCCGAACCGCTGTTGAGCATGATGGGACCATTACCGCCAGTATAGGCCTGGTAGCGGTTTATCAGCACAGAATTATTAAAACTTACTGAGCCATAATCTACAGAAAATTTTATTGGTTTGTATTTATACAATTTTGCAGATTCAAGTACGGATGGTTCTCTATAAACAGGAACGTCGGCGGTAACCGGGTTAGCAGCCTTTAAACTGTCTTTCTGTTCATTCCCGAATTCATTTTGAAAGAAATCGCTTTGTTTTTTTGCGGTATCAGTAGCGGGTGAAATCTCCTTTATTGGAGAATTAAGACTTCCGGGTATTACGTTTGTAAGCCTGCTTTCCCGCATTAATTTTTTTGCATATTCTGTTGGCTGTGCAGTTATGTTTCTGCGGTTTAATGTTTGCTCATCTATTTTAAGCTTATACAAAACTTTTTCGTTGCTTTGCCTGGTAACTTCACTTACCTGGTTGTTATCTCCTGCTACCCTGGTTTCTGCCAGGCCACTGGGATAGTTTGTCAGCGGGAAAGTGTAAGCAGAATCTTCTGACACAGAAACAACTGCTATGGAATCTACATCTGTCTTTTTATAAACCCTTAAAGTACTGTCCACTTCAGGGGCAGATGGGTTCCTTAAAATTTCTCCGCCAATTAGTACGAGCGTATCCAGCCCGGCTTTTTTTGTGGTAAAAAAACCGGCATAACGATTGGCAATACCATTTTCATCACTTACAAAAGTAAAATGGCTTTGGTTATACTGTGTCGGATACCGGGCATTTCCGTATTTTAAATTTGATAACTGGGTTATCTGGTTCAGTTCTGGTTTATCTCCAAAATCAGTAATTAAAAAAACATTAAACCGGTTATTACTGGGTAAAACAGTATCAGACGTTTTTGCAAAAGCATCGGGTCGGTTGCTGCTAAATATAATGCCGGTCTTATTTGGAAACGCTACAAAAGACGGATCCAGGTTATCATAAACATCATTGGTAATTTGTTTTATTTT
The DNA here is from genome assembly GCA_039920545.1 of Ferruginibacter sp. GTDB lineage: Bacteria > Bacteroidota > Bacteroidia > Chitinophagales > Chitinophagaceae > Ferruginibacter. The sequence continues at coordinate 1,908 of JBDSDN010000217.1, forward strand.
TTCATTTTCTATATTAAAAGTATAAATATCTGCATGCCCGTTTTTAACGGCAGAAAACAAAAGGGTCCGGCTATCTAATCCATATTTTACATCCTGTATTTGGTCTAGCTTATCAGTTAAGTCTATTTTATATTGTTTAATACGGGTTATTAAATCATATACAAATAATTTCAGTCTTCCTTCCTCTACATAAATCACGCTAATGCGAGTGCCTTTAGGGTCCCAGGCCATGAGTGGATAGCTTGGGTTAATTTCATTTTCATAAGTACGAACACCGTATTTAAGCAAAGTTTTATATTCAAAATCATCATTTAATAAAACCCGTACAATGCCTTTTTTAAATTGTGTAACTACAAAAGAATTATTTTTTTTGTTTGGATTTACATTGAAGCGGTAGTAGTTTAATCTTTTACTTATGTCAAACCCATCAACATAATTTCCTTTGGGATAGGCTTTTCTACGGGTGATGTCCTTAAAATATTTATCTTCCTGGTATTCCATAAATTCTTTAAGCAAATCATTAAATTTTATTTTGGTGATTTGCTGGCTGGCCTTGTTTAAATTTTTGTAAACCCTGGCCAGGTAAAGAAAATAAGTGACATTTTCTTTCTTATATTTTTCCTCAATAAAAAACCAGAATGCATGACCGGCAAGCAAAGGCCTGGCAAAAGAAAGGCTGGAAAATTTATTGTAATTACCACTTAAAATTTCACTTTTCAGGTCGTCATCAAGATCGGTACTCCAGTTTTCACCCAGGTAAGCCACATAGCCATCAGTAAGCCATAGGGGTAAATCAAGGAGGGCCTGGTTGCCGGCTACTTCTCCCAGGTCATCGCCAAATAAAACATTTTTTGTAATAATATCTGCAATACCCTGGCGTATCTGCCTTTTTAAATTTGCATGGTTTGCATCATAATAGAGTACCATTTTATTATTTACCAGGCGGGTAACACTGCCTGTATTGAGGATGCTGCTTTCCAGGCCAATATTGGTTTGTTGAAAATCTGCGTATTGGTTGTATAAAATAATATTTGCCCTGCGTTGAAGGCTATATTCGGCAGCGGCTTCTAACTGGGGTAATTCTTTTTCTGCTTCCTGGGCAGTATATTTTGCCAGTTCCTGCCCACCTTCGTTAAAGTAAACATTAAAGTTTTTTGTTTGGTAATATTCCCACTTAAACTTTTTAAACTGAACCCTGTTTTTACCAAATTGTACAGAATTTACCTGCGAAATACCCACACTTGCAGCCCCCATGAAAATAAGAAAAATGAAAAATATTCTGCTGAACTTTGCCATACTAATAAGTTGATATTGAATATTAAAATTACTTCATTACATCTAATCATTAAAATCTATTAAAACCATTGCATGATACAAATAAAATCCTTTGTTTTTAGCCCTATACAGGAAAATACGTATGTACTTTACAATGAGTTTAACGATTGTATAATAATAGACCCCGGGTGTTATTTTGATGAAGAAAAAGAAACCCTAATAAATTTTATTGCAGAAAAGGGATTAGTACCTAAAGTTTTACTTAATACACATTGCCACCTCGATCATGTTTTCGGCAATAAATATTTAGCTGATAAATATGCATTGGAGCTTCAAATTCATAAAGATGAAAAAACGGTGCTGGAATTTGCACCCACCAGTGGGTTAATGTATGATATGCCTTTTGATAATTATACCGGAAACCTGGTTTATATAAATGAAGGGGATACTATATCCCTGGGTGAAGATGAGCTGACAGTATTACTTACCCCCGGCCACAGCCCCGGCAGCCTGAGTTTTTATTGCAAAAAAGAAGCTTTTGTAATTAGTGGCGATGCATTATTTTACCGCAGCATTGGCCGTACAGATTTACCAATGGGTAATCATGAGACTTTATTAAAAAGTATAAAAGAGCAATTATTTACTTTACCTGGTGAAACAATTGTCTATAGTGGCCATGGACAGCCAACGTCAATTAAAGACGAAAAACAGCACAATCCTTTTGCGGGCATAAATGCCTGACCATTTTTTAAATCCATTATTTATATTTGCCGAATCTTTAAATTTGTTTGCCTAATCTGCATTACTCAAACTATTAAAAAGAATCATTTTTTTTCCATACAAATTTCTATCAGTACGCCGCTTGTATTTTTAGGATGCAAAAAGCAAATTAATTTATTATCAGCGCCTTCTTTAGGGGTTTCGTTCAGCAGCACAAAACCTTCAGCCTGCAGCCGCTTCATCTCCGCATAAATATCTTCTACTTCAAAGGCTAAATGATGGAGGCCTTCCCCTCTTTTATCAATAAACCTTTTAATAACACTGTGGCCGGAAATATCTTCAACCAATTCTATCTTCAAATCGCCAACCTTAAAAAAAGCAGTATTTACCTGCTCGGAATCCACCTGTTCTGTCTTGTAACACTGACTATTAAGCAGTTTCTCATACAACGGAACGGCATTTGCAAAATCCTTTACAGCAATACCAATATGCTCTACTTTTATCATTGTTTAAAGAGTAAGGTTACGAAATTGGGTAAAAAGGGAAAGCCCATTGTTTACATGCTAAAAATAGAACCTTTTATAGTAAATTTGCATTATAAGAACAATTAAAAAATCATACAATTAAGATGTTGAAACTGCCGATATATCTGGACAATAATGCTACTACACCCATGGATCCCCGGGTATTGGAAACCATGACCCCATATTTCTTACAACATTTTGGTAACGCAGCCAGCCGTAACCATCCTTTTGGATGGGAGGCCGAAGAGGCTGTTGATTATGCCAGGGAACAGGTAGCCAAACTTATAGGTGCAGATCCTAAGGAAATAATTTTTACGTCCGGGGCTACTGAGGCAGATAACCTCGGTATTAAAGGAGTTTATGAAATGTATTCCAGCAAAGGAAATCATATTATTACTGCAACAACAGAGCATAAGGCAGTTTTGGATACCTGTAAACATATAGAAAAATCTGGTGGAGAAGTAACATACCTGCAGGTGCAACCAGATGGATTAATAGACCTGAAAGAACTTGAGGCTACTATAAAACCTACAACTATTCTCATTGCAATAATGTATGCAAATAATGAAATAGGTACTGTTATGCCTATTAAAGAAATAAGCGCTATTGCCCGTAAACATGGGGTATTGGTCTTCACAGATGGTACCCAGGCAGTCGGAAAAATACCCGTTGATGTAAATAAGGATGGCATTGATTTAATGGCATTTACTGCTCACAAAATGTATGGACCAAAAGGAGTGGGTGCTTTATATGTACGCCGTAAAAACCCAAGGGTAAAAGTTACCGCCCAGATGGATGGCGGTGGGCATGAAAGAGGCATGCGAAGCGGCACCTTAAACGTACCCGGCATTGTAGGATTTGGTAAAGCATGCGAATTGTGTATGCTGGATATGGAAGCCGATACAAAGCGTATATCCAAATTAAGAGACAAGTTAGAAACGGCTTTATTGTTACTGGAAGAAGCTTATGTAAATGGTAGCCGGGAGCACCGTTTACCTCATGTAGCCAATATTTCTTTCAAACATGTAGAGGGTGAAGGTCTTTTAATGGGATTTAATAAAAACATTGCGTTAAGTTCAGGTTCTGCCTGCACTTCTGCATCCCTGGAACCGAGTTATGTATTAAAAGCGCTGGGCTTGGGCGATGACTTGGCACATAGTTCACTCCGTTTTGGATTAAGCAGATTTACGACAGAAGAAGAAATAGATTACACAGTAAAAGCTATTAGCGAAACAGTAATTAAATTAAGAGAAATGAGTCCCCTTTGGGAAATGTATAAAGAAGGTATAGATTTAACCACCATTGAGTGGGCGGCTCATTAAAAGTTTTTTTCAAGCTGAATAGAGGTAGTTCAAAGATTTCCCAGCTTGTATTAATATTTAAAATTTAATAATTATGTCATACTCAGAAAAAGTTATTGATCATTACCAAAACCCAAAGAATGTGGGTACACTGGACAAGTCAAGTAAAAGTGTAGGAACAGGTTTAGTAGGGGCACCAGAGTGTGGAGACGTAATGCGCCTGCAGATAGAAGTGGATAATGCGACAGGTATGATTACTGATGCAAAATTTAAAACTTTTGGCTGCGGTTCTGCAATTGCATCTTCATCCCTTGCTACGGAGTGGCTTAAAGGCAAAAGTGTAGATGATGCTTTGAAAATTGATAATATGGATATTGTGGAAGAGTTAAATCTACCACCGGTAAAAATTCACTGTTCAGTATTGGCAGAAGATGCAATAAAAGCAGCTATCAACGATTATCGCATTAAGAATGGAATGGAACAAATTAAATTTGAAGAAAGCGTTGTACATTAATTAGTCCCTGGCCTTTTAAGAAGAACCTGGTGGGATTTTTTTTTGAATATGCCGCAATTCATAGTAGGGGTTTTATTTTTGTAAACCAGCATTTATATTTCAATTAAACTTTCTTGCACAGTTTATCCTAACAAAGGAAGGGCACTGTTGTACGGCAATACTTTATTCAACTTTTACCAAAGCGGCTGAACTGAGAAGCAAAAAAATAATTAATAACTAACAAACTAAGTTTTCCTTAAGGGGACAGGTTTATGGTGGCAACAGACAATAGCATCTACATTAGTGATAAAGCAAAAGAGAAAGTCATTAACCTCATGAAAGATTCAGGTGTGGCAGATGACCCGTCTTATTTTCTTAGAGTTGGAGTAGTAGGTGGAGGATGTAGTGGTTTGAGTTATAAAATGGATTTTGATAACGAAGAAAAACCAATGGACCAGGTGTTTGAAGACAAGGGTGTAAAAATTGTTACAGACTTAAAGAGTTTTTTATATTTAGTAAATA
>JBDSDN010000218.1:0-10803 GCA_039920545.1 Ferruginibacter sp.
TAATATCCGTAAAAAACGACGGCGGTGGTAAAGTATCGGCATGAATAAAATATAAAATATCGCTTGTGGCCATTGAAGCCCCAAAATTCATTTGTGCAGCCCTTCCCTTCTGCGGAGAAATAATGACTTGCGCCCCGGCGTTTTTTGCTATTTCAGCAGTGTTGTCAGTGCTGCCCCCATCAGATATAATAATTTCGGAAATGTCTTTATTGCCGAATTCTTTTAAAAAATTAATAAGCTTGCCTATAAGTTCACTCTCATTATAGGTTGGGATAATTATACTGATCATAATACAGAGGTGAAATGCGCAAGTGGAGTTTAAAGTAATTTAATTGGTTTATTGAGCATGCTATTAAAAATACCCGTCACAAATCTACGAAGGATGGGGCTTTTTAAGATATACTCATATCCCGCCTGAAAACTCGACTATATTTTTTGGAAAAAAACCTGGGCCGGCATGGTTTATTTTTTGTTGTAAATACTGACAGCAAACATTCTTTATAATTTATTTTAGGAGGGATATTTAAGCATGATGTGTTTGTTATAAAACGTTTCAATTATTTTTAGCCCATGAATTCAATAAAGATTGCGATTATACAGCATAGGCCGGTACATCTGAACCTTGCCTCCAGTTTACAAAAAGCCTTATCATTTATAAAAGAGGCCGCCGCAAATGGGGCAGATTTAATTGTATTTGGAGAAACCTGGCTCAGCGGTTATCCTGCGTGGATAGATTATTGCCCGGAAATTGCAATATGGAATAATGACAGCACCAAAGAAGTATTTGCCCAAATGCACAGCAACAGTGTCGCTGTTAATGGAGCTGAAGTTAAATTACTTTGCTCCGCAGCAAAAGAATTATCCGCTACAATTTGTATTGGCATAAATGAAAAAGTTACGACCGGTATTGGTGGCGGCACCATATATAATTCTTTTATTCTTATCAATGAAAAGGGCGAAATAATAAATCATCATCGAAAGCTTATACCTACGTTTAATGAAAAACTATTTTATGGTAATGGGGATGCAGCAGGGCTTACAACTGTTGAAACAAAATGGGGAAAAATTGGTGGGCTGATTTGCTGGGAGCATTGGATGCCGCTAAGCAGGCAGGCTTTGCATAACGGAAATGAAATAATACACCTGGCTTTGTGGCCCAACCTGCATGAAATGCAACAGGTTGCCTGTCGCCACTATGCCTTTGAAGGAAGGTGTTTCGTAATTGCTGCCGGGCAAATGATGCAGGTCAAAGATATTCCTGCTCCCCTTACAATACCTGACAACCTTAAAAATGATCCTGATAAATATTTACTGCGTGGAGGGAGTTGCGTCATTGGGCCTAAGGGAGATTATCTTTTATCGCCCCAATTGGATAAAGAAGAAATCCTGTATTGTACCATAGATAATTTTGAGGATGCTATTAAAGAAAAGTTGGCAATGGATACAAGCGGACATTACAACCGTTGGGATATTTTTGATTTTACTGTCGAAAGAAAACGTAAGAATTAATTCAGGCTTAACATCCTGGTATAAATTAATTTAAATGGTTAATTTAAATTGATAACACAACTAGAAATATTTTGAGCCACGTTTTATAATTACTTTTTATGAAATATATTTTGATAATTCTTCTGTTGCTTAAACATACAGCAGGTTTTTCACAGGCTGCAAAAAGATTAACGCCGCAAAAACCATCAGATGCACTTGAAAAAATATTGATTAGAAAAATTTATGATTTTACAAATGCCTGGGCAAGTAGTGATACTGTTCTTTTGAATAGCCTGCTGGCGCCTGAATACAGGCACAGTGATGTGTTTGGGGCGCTTCAGCATAAAAAAGAATGGCTTATTTTTGCGGCTGCAAAAAGAGCAGTAACGGAAGTAGAACTTTCTGATTTGGAAACTTTAATTTATGATAAAGACCTGGCGGTTATCACAGGAAAAATAAGTTATCTATTTGGTCCGGAGAAATTAAAGCAGGTGCTCCGTTTTACACAACTCTGGAAGAATGATTCCAATCATTGGAGAAGAGTAAGCTTCCAGGGAACTTATGTTAAATGATTTTATACGGGGCTATAACTTACTGAAAAAACTATTCCACCATTTTAACCTCCACCCTAACTATACAAAAAATAAAGCCGTTCTCAGCATCTTCATAAAAAAAATTCTTCTAAAGCCCATTCAGAATTTCGTGGCCTAACTTATCCCTTTTAGTAAATAAATATTTTTTATTGTGGGCATTTGGTTTCATTTCTATCGGAACAGTTTCTACTATCTCTAATCCATAACCCAGCAGCCCTGCCCTTTTCTTTGGATTATTACTCATCAATTTTAATTTACTTATTCCCAGTTTTCTTAAAATCTGCGCTCCTACCCCATAGTCCCTGTCATCCATTCCAAAACCAAGTTCAATATTTGCTTCAACGGTATCCATACCCTCCTCCTGTAATTTGTAAGATTTTAATTTATTCAACAGCCCAATACCACGCCCTTCCTGGTTCATATATAGCACCAAGCCTTTGCCTTCGGACTCAATCAATTGCATTGCATGGTGCAATTGTTCTCCACAATCACACCTCAGGGAGCCTAAAATATCCCCTGTAATGCAGCTGCTGTGTACTCTCACCAATACGGCTTCATCTTTTTCCCATTCACCTTTTTTTAATGCCAGGTGAATATCGCCGGTATTTAATTGTTTAAAAGCAATTAATACAAAATCACCATATTTCGTGGGCATGCTTACCCTTACTTCTTCTTCTATAAGACTTTCCGTTTTTAAGCGGTATTCTATCAGGTCTTTAATAGAAATAATTTTAAGATCGAACTTAGCCGCTATTTCTAACAATTGTGGTAACCGGGCCATGCTTCCGTCCACATTCATAATTTCTACCAGCACGCCCGCCGGCTCAAAGCCTGCAAGCCTGGCCAGGTCAATGGTTGCTTCAGTGTGCCCGGTTCTTCTCAATACACCGCCTTTTTTTGCTTTCAGCGGAAAAATATGCCCCGGGCGGCCAAGGCTATCAGGTTTGGTATTATCGTCTACTAAAGCTAAAATTGTTTTGGATCTGTCGTGGGCCGAAATTCCTGTGGTGCACCCATTCCCCAGCAAATCAATGCTTACGGTAAAGGCCGTTTCATGGAGGGAAGTGTTATCCATAACCATGGGATGAAGGTTTAATTCCGCACACCTTTCTTCAGTAAGAGGAGCACATATCAACCCCCGCCCATGCGTGCTCATAAAATTTACAACCAGGGGAGTAGCATTTCTGGCAGCCGTAATAAAATCACCTTCGTTTTCTCTATCTTCATCATCAACCACTATTACTAATTTGCCATTTTTAATATCTGCTATAGCATCTTCTATTTTATCAAGCATTTTTTCAATTTTCACCGCAAAGTTAATAAGGTTTACATGGGCATTCATCAAGTTTTCGCTTTTCGGAAAATGTCTATCCTTTAAATTTTTCAGGCAGCATTACAATTAAAAAAACTGCCTAACAATTTGTTAATAATAATTGAAAGCAATTCAGCAAATATTTAGTTTATTTGCACTCGAAAAACAAAACTAATATGAGACTTAAAAACATTGTACACTTACTATTTACCTTCATCATTTTCCCATTTGCATTAACTGCCCAGGTAACTACAGGGAGTATAAGTGGCAGCGTAAAAGATGCTAAAGGCGCAGAGCTTGTTGGCGCAACGGTGGAAGTGCTTCATGTCCCCTCCGGCTCCGTATACAGAGCAGCTACCGGTAAAAGCGGTTTTTTTAATATTCCAAGTCTTAGGGTTGGCGGACCATATAATGTAACTATCAGTTTCGTCGGATTTAAACAAGATAAAATCACAGACGTATATGTTCAATTGGGTGAGGCATCTAAAATAAATGAAGTTTTGGTAGATGTAAATTCCAGCCTGGCAGAAGTTGTGATTATAGGCACAGCCAGAAAAGGGGCCTTAATATCTAAAGACAGGAAAGGAACTGCTACAAATATAAATCGTAGATTAATAGCTGCTTTACCAACCCTTTCCCGGAACATTACCGATTTTACTAAATTAACGCCACAGTCAAGCGGCACTTCTTTTGCTGGCCAGGATAACAGGTTTATCAATTTAACCAGTGATGGTTCTATCTTTAATAATTCGTTTGGTTTGCAGGCATTACCTGGCAGCCAGACCAGTGCTACACCTATTTCCATTGACGCTATTGAAGAAATACAGGTAAACGTAGCCCCTTACAGTGTAAAGGATGCTGGTTTTACAGGAGCAAGCATAAATGCCGTAACACGCAGTGGTACAAACACATTTCATGGATCTTTTTTTTACAACAACCGTAACCAGGACCTGGTTGGTAAAAAAGCAGGCCCTGAAGGAAAAACTCCTGTTACCGTCAGGGATTTTGATGTGAAACAATTTGGCGGTAGCCTGGGTGGCCCAATTATTAAAAATAAACTATTTTTCTTTGCCAACTATGAGCGGGAAAAAAGAGTAGATCCCGCTACTTCATTTGTGCCAAGTGATGGTACCAATACCGGACAACCCGGTGTTTCAAGGGTTTTAAGAACAGATCTTGACACATTGTCAAATTTTCTGAAAACAAATTTTAAATATGATCCAGGTCCTTACGAGGGGCATAGTTTTAATACCGAAAGCGAAAAAGTTTTAGCTAAGATAGACTGGAATGTAAGCAGTAAAAATAAATTAAGTGTTCGTTTTAATTCATTGAGGTCATCTAAGGATATTAACTCTAGTCAGTCAGGAGCTTTTACTGGTCGAACCACAAGTGCTACCACAGTTAATTATGCCAATAATAATTATGAAATCCACAACGATATTAACTCTTATATTGGCCAGTTAAATACCAGGTTTAGCAATAAAATTTCTAATGAACTTATTTTTGGTTATACCCAAAACAGGGATTACCGGGCCGTTAAGGGCGGATTGTTTCCTTTAGTAGATATTTTAGATGGAACGGGTGACCGAAACTATATTTCCTTTGGAGCAGAACCGTTTACTCCAAATAATAAACTGAATACAGATACCTGGCAGGCCTCAGATAATGTAACTTTCTTTAGCGGCAAGCATACCATTTCTACTGGTGCAAATTTTGAATCATTCAAATTCTTTAACCAATTTACACCACAAATTCAGGGTCAATACATTTTCAACAGCCTGAATGATTTTTATACCTCAGCAAATGCATACCTGGCTAACCCCACTATGACACAAAACCCTGTAAATCTGCGTAGGTATATTCTTTCTTACAGTAATTTGCCGGATCATGTTTTATATAATGCCGTTACCAAAGCGAAAAATATTGGTGCTTACATACAGGACGAAGTTCAATTGGAAGATAATCTGAATATTACCTATGGAATCCGTTTTGATGTTCCCTATTTTACCTCCAATGCGCTGAGAAATACCCAGGTAGATGGTTATACTTTTGTAGATGAAAAGGGCTCGCCCACAAAATTGAGTACCGCACAGCTACCCTCCACCAAATTAATGGTGAACCCAAGGTTTGGATTTAATTATGATGTAAAAGGCGATAAAAAAACACAGGTAAGAGGTGGGTTTGGTTTATTTTCCGGCCGACCGGCTTTTGTATTTGTAAGTAATGCCGTAGGTAATAATGGCTTGCAATCAGGACAAATAAGCCAGGATAACACTAAAAATTTTCCATTCAGCCCCAATATAGACCGCAATATACCAACGACTATAGTGCCGGGTACCCCTGCTCCTAGTTACAACATTGCACCTATTGAGAAAAAATTCCGCTTCCCCCAGGTTTTCAGAACCAACCTGGCTGTTGACCAGAAATTATTCTGGGGTATTGTAGGTTCAGCAGAATTTTTATTTACCCAGAGCCTTAGTAATATATTTTATTATAATGCAAACCAGAAATTAGCTACCACCAGGTTCAGTGGCCCCGATACCCGGCCAAGATTTGCAGGTTCTTCCAGTGCTGTACGGATTAATCCAAACATAAACGATGCTACAGTTTTATCAAGCCGCCCATATGGAGCAAACACAAGTGTTACTTTGAAAATAGAAAAACCTTTACAAAAAGGACTTAGCTGGTTATTGGCTTATAACTTTGGGCGTACCAAAGATTATTCAACAGCCAGTACTATTGCCTTTAGTAGCTACTCCATTACCCGAACTGTAAATGGCAATAATTTACCTGATTACTCTTTCAGTGATAATGATACCAGGCACAGGGTGATCGGTAACATTACCTATAGAAAAGAAATTGCAAAAACCGCAGCTATACAAGTTTCTCTTTTTGGCCAGGCCCAGGATCAGGGTAGGTATTCCTTTTATTACTCAGGGGATTTAAATGGTGATGGAATAAGCAGCAATGACCTTATTTATATTCCCAGAGACCAGAGCCAGTCAGAAATGAATTTTGAGCAATTTACAACTACGATTAATAATGTTCCTACAATCATTACTGTACAACAACAAAAAGATGCGTTTGAAAAATTCATCAATCAAAATGGTTATTTAAGTACGCATCGGGGTCAGGTTGCACAAAGAAATGGAGGATTACAACCTATGCTTACCCGCCTGGATTTATCTACTGTCGTTGAATTATTCCGGAACATCGGTAAGAACAGGCACACCATTCAGTTCAGGGCAGATATCTTTAATATTGGTAATTTTATTAATCACAAATGGGGTGTAGCAGATGTTGGTAATACACCTAGTCCCGTAGCTGCACGGCCAGCAGTAAACAACGTTCCCGTTTTCAGGTATAATTTAATTAATAATTCTTTAGATTATTCAACGTACAGAAAAGGTACTTCCATAGCTGATGTTTGGCAAGGCCAGTTAGGTGTACGGTATATTTTTTAATTAAAAAATATTTTATAAAAAAATGCCCTGAACTATTCGGGGCATTTTTTTAAATAAAATATAACCATTAAGATTTTCTAAATACTACTTCTTCGCTTGCGCCCCACCCCCACTCTAAAAATACGGGGAAGGCCCGGGCCCAAGTTTCCACATTATGTTGCCCGTCTTTTATTTCCAGGTAAAGTATATCCCTGCCATTTCGATAGCCTTTTTTTGTTAACTCTTCAATAATGCTTAGGGTATCATCAATAGAGTCTATAACGCCATTATTGTTCCTATCGGCAGTTTCATCTAATGTGCCTACTTCAAAAAAGAATTTTAGCGAGGGCGCATAGTTTCCTTCACGTATCAGGCGCTGCATGATGCGATCGGTATCTTCATCAAAATCCTCATCATCCTGTCCCTTATCCCGCCACCAGAATGAGCCGCTGAAAATTCCGACGGTAGTAAATTCTGCCGGGTAATTCCAGGCTATATCTATGGCAGATAATCCCCCGAGGGAAAAGCCGGCAAAGGCTTTTTCTTTAAAAGAATTTATATTATAAGCCTGGCGCAGGTAGGGAAGCAATTCTTCCATTACAAACCTGGAATACTCATTTGCTTTAGCCCCCCTTCCCTTGTAATCTAACACCATTGCAGTTCCGTATTCGCTTTTTCTGTCTGGTGCACAATGAATGCCCACGCAAAATAAGGGGGTTATCCTTTTTGAAATGAGCAATGGTTCAAGAATTTCCTCAAACGGCATCTTAATTAAATCCTGCCCGTCATTTATAAGCAGTAAGCTTATGCTGGTAAGTGTAGAAAAATCAATCGGCACATAACAATCAAAAATAACTACCCTCTTTAAAATCGCAGAATATACTGCGTGGTTTTCAATTACTATTTCTCCAATTTTTTCATCGGCCATAAGCCGCAAAATTACGCAAAGCCTGTTGAAAAAAATTGCAGGATTAAATGCAGAAAACATAATTTGTTTTATTGCCACCTTAAAAATATATTTGATTAGTTTAGGGCTGGCATAAAAGCTGAGTTGAAAGGGCTACAATAGTGGTTAAGGTAATTTTTTCATCCCTTTCATGAATATGGAGTAGTGCAGTATCACACAATTATTTATTTCAGTTGCACCGTAATTTGATACCATCTAGTTTTTATTTTTTTTTTGATATTTAATCATACATCTCTATTAATAATAATAAAAAATTTATGAAGAAAATCGGTGTATTACACGGTAAAGAAAGAAGTTTTCCGGAGGCATTTGTAGAAAGAATAAACTCAAAAAATGTAGACGGTATTATGGCAGAGCCTGTACGGATAGATAAAATAATGCAGGGTGAGCCAAGTGGTTATGCTGTAATTTTTGACCGCATTTCCCAGGACGTTCCATTTTACAGGGCTTATCTTAAAAATGCTGCTTTATGTGGTACAATGGTAATAAACAATCCTTTTTGGTGGAGTGCCGATGAAAAGTTTTTCAATAATTGCCTGGCTACTAAAATAGATGTCCCTGTTCCTAAAACAGTAATTCTTCCCTCACATGATTTACCGGCAGATACTACTTCAGATTCTTTTGCCAACCTGGCGTACCCATTAGACTGGGATGGAATTTTTAAATATATAGGCTTCCCCGCATATATGAAACCCTTTGCAGGCGGGGGTTGGAAGAGTGTGTACCAATTAAATAACATGGATGAGTTTTTTGAAAAACATGCAGAAACAGAGCAACTGGTAATGATGCTGCAGGAAGAAATAAAATTTGATGAGTATTACCGCTGTTATTGTATTGGCGGCAAGCATGTACGCATAATGCCTTATGAGCCCCGCAACCCGCATCACCTGCGCTATGTGGCAGATTTTAAACCCTCACCGGAGCGGCATAAATTAATGGAAGAAATAGTATTAAGAATTTGCCGGTACCTGGGGTACGATTTTAATACCGTGGAATTGGCCATCAGGGATGGGGTACCCTATGCAATTGATTTTTGTAACCCGGCGCCAGATGCAGAAGTGACGAGTGTAGGCCAGGAAAATTTTGATTGGGTGGTAGAAACAGCTGCGAACTATGCAATTGAACTGGCGCAATCTCATGTGGAAAATAAAGACAACTTAACCTGGGGAGAATATATAAAGCGGAGTGCAAATAAAAAAAACCTGTACTAGCAAATGTTTGGTGAAAAGATTTCAGCCTTAATCAAAAAATCACATACTTTACCTTAACTCAATTTATGGCCAATTTATCTTTTAAAAAATTTACACTTGGGGTAGAGGAAGAATATATGGTGATAGACCCTAGCTCCCGGGAACTGAAAAGTCATGAACAGAAAATTGTTCATGAAGGCCAGAAAATAATTATGGATAAAGTGAAGGCAGAGATGCACCAGGCGGTGGTAGAGGTAGGCACGGATATATGTGCAGATGTAGATGAAGCATTTGTAGACGTCGGGACCTTAAGAAAAACAATCAGCAGTATTGCCGGGGATCTTGGTCTTTGGGTGGGCGCTAGTGGAACGCATCCTTTTAGCCACTGGGAAAGCCAGCTCATTACCGAACATGCACGGTACAACGAAATAGTAAATGAGTTGCAGGAAGCAGCCCGCAGTAACTTAATTTTTGGCCTCCATGTTCATGTCGGTATGGAAACACGGGAAATGGCGATTCATATTGCTAATTCTGCCCGCTATTTTTTGCCACACATTTTTGCACTCAGCACAAACTCTCCATTTTGGGAAGGCAGGCTTACGGGTTACAAATCCTTTCGCACAAAAGTTTTTGAAAAATTTCCCCGCACAGGCATCCCGGATTATTTTGAAAGTATAGAGGCTTATGATAGTTATATAAAATTGCTGGTGAAAACGAATTGCATTGATAATGCAAAAAAAATCTGGTGGGACTTAAGGGTACACCCTTTCTTTAATACCGTGGAATTCCGCATTTGCGATATACCATTAACAGCACATGAAACGATTGCTATTGCTGGATTATTCCAGGCAATCTGTGCAAAATTGTATAAACTCCGCAGCAAGAATTTAAATTTTATGATGTACTCCCGGGCTTTGCTTAATGAAAATAAATGGCGGGCCAGCCGGTATGGTATAGAAGGCAATATGATTGATTTTGGGAAGGAGACTGAAGTAAATACGAGGGTACTTATTTATGAACTTCTAGATTTTATTGATGATGTAATTCCGCATCTCGGCAGCCAGCATGCCATAAGCCATGTGCATAAAATGCTGGAAACCGGCACGGGCGCAGACAGGCAGTTAAAAGTTTTTGATGAAACAAAAAGTTTGGTAAGTGTTGTAGATTTTATTCACTCCAGTTTCCTGGATGGATTGTAGTTGGGTAGAAATATTAATGCAGTATATTTGCCGTCCGATAAAAATGGCTTCGTAGCTCAATTGAATAGAGCATCTGACTACGGATCAGAAGGTTATAGGTTTGAATCCTATCGAGGTCACCACACAGACTGAGCAGCATTTCCGCTGCTCTTTTCATTTTTATAATCGCTGAACCGATGCAACCATTACAAAGCAGCGTTAGTATCTCATTCGGCTGCATGGTTTCAAATGTGCTATTAGAAAACACCGGTTTTTTCGGGAATATCAAACGAAGCCTTCATTGGTTGTTCTCTATAGTAGAAGTCCCCACAGAAAGAACACAATACTTAAAAGACAATGTACCTAAGCAGGAATTTTCTGCAATTCAGGATGGCAAAAGCAAAAATATGTGCTAATTCAGCATTCACTTTTTCGTTATCTCCATCTTCAACGTCCCTCAAAGAAATAAAAGCAAGATGGAGATAATTTATTTTTTTAACTCTGCACCGTAAGGAAAAATCTATGTTGCGAATAATAAAACGGTCCAATAAAAAGAAGCTGCTCTTTTAAATGAGCTTCTTTGCCTTATGGCGAACTGCGGCTCTACGACACCGTTACCTGCCAGGTGTAAA
>JBDSDN010000219.1:0-3451 GCA_039920545.1 Ferruginibacter sp.
CTGTTAATTGCTCCTGCTTACCAAAGAAATTTGTAACCGTTTGGCCTGCTATGCGTGGGCCCCAGGAATTTTGTTGGGTATTAATGTAAGTGCCATTGAGCCCCTGTGCGTATTCATTTTGGTATAAAGGCAACCGGTTAACATTTTCTATTGAATAAGTGCTGCTGAACTGAACGTTATTTCTGCCCTTAACTCTACCCCTTTTGGTGGTAATGATGATGGCTCCGTTACTTGCTCTTGAGCCATATAAAGCTGCAGCTGCCGGGCCCTTTAGTACCGTCATGCTTTCCACATCTTCCTGGTTAATATCTATTCCTCTGTTGGAAACAGGTGCGCCAAGTTGCAAGGCCTGGCCACCGCCACTATTATCAATCGGAATACCATCAATTACAAAAAGAGGTTGATTAGATCCTGTAAATGTATTATACCCCCGGATGATAATACTGGAGCCCGTAAAAGATCCACCGGCGCCGCTTACCCGCACACCTGGTACTTTACCGGCAAGGGCATTAGTAATATTAGTCGTATGTGCCTGGGTTATTTGTTCGTTATTTAACTGGGTAACATCATAACCCAAAGTTTTTTTATCTTTTTTAATACCAAAAGCAGTTACCACCACTTCTTTAAGATTCCCATCATCTTGCTTTAGAGAAACATTAATTGTACTTAAAGCAGCAATAGTTATGTTTTGCTCCAGGAAGCCAACATTGGAGAAAGAAAGTTGCCTGGTGTTGCTGGGCACCGTAATGCTGTACTGGCCATTGTCGTCTGTTTTAGTCCCTATTTTTCCAGCTGTAACTGATACGGCAGGAACAGGAGTACCAGTAGAAGGATCGGTAACAGAACCGGTGATTGTTTTTTGTGCCAGCCCTTGAGAAAGCAGGCATAATACTCCGAGTAGAGTTAGGAGGGTTTTTCTCATTTTACAGTTTTATTTTTAAAAATTTCAAGCAAAGTTAATTAAGTGAACTTATATTAACAGAATTGAAGGCAAATTAGTTGCACTATTCGCTGCATTATTCACCTTGATAGACGAAAATATGAAATATTTCAAATTGGAATATGAAGTTTTAATTCAGGTGATTTTCCTTTTCTTATTGCTGAATGTAAGTAATAGCACCGGTAACAATATTAAATTTGTAGCGGTAGCGGTTACCAGGGTTAATGAGGTGAGCCAGCCAAGTGCAAATGTGCCACCAAAACTACTGGCGCAAAATATGATAAAACCAGCGGTGAGCACCATTGATGTATAAACAATGCTGAGGCCGGTATGCTTTATCGTATTCCGTACAGTGCCTTTTACATCATAATTATTTGCTGACAATTCCTGTTTATAATTTACTAAAAACCTTATGGTAATATCTACGGCAATCCCAAGAGCTACGCTAAAAACCAGTACCGTTGAGGGTTTTAAGGGTACTCCCACCCAGCCCATTATACCGGCGGTAATAATTAAAGGAACCAGGTTAGGAATTAAAGAGCAGATTAAAATTCGTAATGACTTAAATAAATATAACATACAAACTGCTATTAAAAGGAAGGCCCAAAAGATACTTTCCTTTAACCCGTTTATGATAAATTTACTTCCCTCTAAAAACGTAATACTCGTGCCGGTTAATTTTACAACATAGCTGCTGTCAAATAATGAATTGGCTTTTTGCTGAATACGGTCTAAAACTTTTGGTAATTCCACGGTACCGATATCTGCCATGGCTACACTAATCCGGGCACTTTCTCTGGCAGTATCCATAAAAGAAGCCAGCATTTTAGTAAAATTATTATTTGAACTGCTGTCCCCTTTAGCGGGGCGCAGGTATTCCCCTACAAATACCCCATCAAAGGCATTGGGTAAAACATAGTTTGCTGAATCGCCTTCGTAAAATGCCTGTTTTGCAAACTTAAGGCCTTCAGCTACACTTAGCGGCCTGTTCATATGATTTTGAGCTGCAATGAACTGGGAAAGGGAATCCATTTTCTCAAAAATCTTTAATCCTTTTTGAGATATTCCACGACGCTTTTTTGTATCTACAACTATTTCTAAAGGCATAACTCCTTTAAAATTCTGTTCAAAAAATTTAAGGTCGGTGTACACTTTATCGGTCTTCGGCAGGTCATCTACAATAAATGCCACGGTTTTTAATTTAAAAATACCGGCTATGGCAAATGCAACTACGGCAAAGGTTACTGCGACAATTGCTTTTTTATTATTTAAAGCCAACCGTTCTGCCTGCAACAATAAATTTGTAATCCAGGTACTTTTTAAATATTTTACCTGCGCTGGTTTTGGTGCCGGTAAATAACTTAAAATTGCAGGCAGCAATATAAATGAGATTACAAAAATCAACATAATACTAATACCTGCCACAACACCGAATTCTTTTAATATAGCACTTTTTGTAAGCGCAAAAACAGCAAAGCCAATGGCTGCTGTAATATTACAAAACAAAGTGACTACGCCCATTTTGCTTACCATATTTATCAGGGCTTTATTTTTGTCGCCGCCTTCTAAATAAGAGGTATGGTATTTATTAATAAAATAAATGCAGTTGGGAATACCAATAACCACCACCAGGGGGGGTGTAAGAGCGGTAAGTATAGTAATATTATAGCCACAGAAATACATAACCGCCAGCGTCCAGATGACGCCTAAAATTACTACCACCAACGATAACAGCGTGGTGGTTATTGAGCGGAAAAACAGGAGGAGTATCAGTGCACTTAAAATTAAGGAGGCAAGTAGAAAAAATTTCATTTCTTTTTGAATCCTTTCCGCCACAATAGTCCGTATTAGAGGGAGACCGCTCAAATGGGTTTCAATACCCGTAGCCTGGTTAAACCTATTTGCGGCAATAGTAATATCCTTTACAATCTGGTTTCGTTTGGGGGAATTAAGTGAATCCTTATTAATGCGCACACCCATTAAGTATGCCTGAGTTTGTGGATTATATAAGAGGGAATTATAAAATGGCAGGTTTAAAAAAATATTTTTTGCACTATCTAATTCTTCCTGGGTAAGGAAATTTTCTTTAAAAATTTTTGTAGCATTCAGTTTTTCTGTAAGTGAATCTTTTTGCAAATTAATTGCAGAGGGAATGCTCAATACATCCTCCACATCGATAGTGTTTTTGAGTTCCTTTTGTAAGTTGCTGTAAGCCTTAAAAGTTTCCAGTTTAAAAATTTTATCTGTTTGTACCCCTACTACTAACAGGTTACCATCATCACCAAATTTTTGGCGAAAAGCCAGGTATTCCTTGTATTTGGGATTATCAGTGGGTATAGCTTTGGAAAATTCGTAGTTGAGTTTTACTTTACTAGCAAAATAAGCCATAACAGCACTCAAAGAAAATAACAAAAACAAAAGTATCAACCGGTATCTAATAACAAAACTTCCTAAATGTTGCCACATATAAATGAGTAAATAAAGTGGATAATGTATGCCCGTGCAAAGAAA
>JBDSDN010000220.1:0-5942 GCA_039920545.1 Ferruginibacter sp.
GATCAGAAACTGAATGTAGTTGTTCTTGACTTTGACGATGATAAAAAACGTATCAGCTTAGGCCTGAAACAACTGACCCCTCACCCGTGGGATACGCTCGCAGAAAATCTTAAAGAAGGTGAAGTGGTAAAAGGTAAAGTAGTTAACATTGAAGATTACGGCGCATTCCTGGAAATTATGCCGGGTGTTGAAGGCCTCGTTCATGTAAGTGAAATTACCTGGGCAAACACTCCTATCAACGCAAAAGAGTTTTTTAAATTAGGTGATGAATATGAAGCTAAGGTAGTAACACTGGATAAGGATACCCGTAAGATGAGTCTTTCTATCAAACAATTGACTGAAGATCCATGGAGCACTATCGAAAACCAATTCCCTGAAGGTAGCAAGCACATGGGTACAGTAAAAAACATTACCCCTTACGGAGTGTTTGTAGAGCTTGCAACCGGTATAGGCGGCATGATTCACATCAGCGATTTAAGTTGGCTGAAACGCTTCAATAACCCTAACGAGTACACGAAAGTTGGAAACGAAATAGAAGTCTTGATTCTTAGCATTGATAAGGATGGGCGTAAACTTCAACTTGGTCATAAGCAAATAGAAGAGGACCCTTGGAATAGCCTTGAGTCTACCTTTGCAGTTGGGTCTGTGCATGAAGGCACTGTAAGCAGGAAAGATGATAAAGGTGCATTGGTACAGTTACCTTACGGCCTGGAAGGTTTTGTTCCTGCCCGTCATTTATTAAAAGAAGATGGTAAAACCGTAAACGCTGATGAAATTGCCAATTTTATGGTAATAGAATTTGAGCGGAGCGATAAGAGGATAGTTCTTAGTCATACCAGGCTTTGGGAGCAGGAACAGGAAGAAGTAAGACAGGTGGAAATGAAAGAGAAAAGAGCTGATGCCGAATCTACAAAAAAAGCTGTGAAGAATATTCAAAGCAAAGTAGAAAAAACCACTCTCGGTGATTTGGGAGCTTTGGCAGATATCAAAGCAAAGCTTGATAATGCCGCAGGGGCGGATGCAGCAACTGCTGAAGAAACAAAAGGAGAATAATTTTGTGAAGTGTCCTGATAAAAACCTCCCGTATTCCGGGGGGTTTTTTAGTTAACCCAATTCTATTACGGTTATTTCCGGTAATACGCCTACCCTGCCGGGATAACCAATAAAACCGAAACCTCGGTTTACGTACAACTTCTGATTGTCCTCTTCATACAAGCCTGCCCATTCCTTATACATGTATTGAACCGGGCTCCATTTAAATCCCGGGATTTCTACGCCAAACTGCATGCCATGCGTATGACCACTTAAAGTGAGATTCACATCTTTGTACAAGGGCTTTACTTCTGCATCCCAATGACTGGGATCATGACTCATTAAAATTTTAAATGGATACTTTTCAGTACCTGCATAAGCCTCACCCATACGCCCATGTTTTGGAAAACGGGCCTTTGCGCTCCAGTTTTCTATGCCGATCAAAGCGATCTGTTCATTACTTTTTTCTAGGGCCACATGTTCATTCATTAAAAGCCGCCAGCCAATATCTGCATGTACTTTTTTTAGGTTTTCCAGGTTTTGTTGCTTGGTAATACCATCTGCTGGCCATTGTACATAATCCCCATAATCATGATTTCCCAGAGTTGAATAAACGCCGAGAGGCGCTTTTACTTTACCGAATACATCTTTGTAATTATCCATTTCTGTAGCCTTGTCGTTAACAAGGTCGCCTGTAAATAAAATAAGATCCGCATTTTCTTTCATGATCATATCCACGCCATGCTCTACCGCTTTTTTATTTAAAAAACTCCCACAGTGTATATCGCTTATATGTACAATTTTCACCCCTTTAAATGCTGCAGGTAAATTATCATAAGAAAGTTTTATTCTTTTTACCTGGTAATTATATTTATTAGAAAATCCATAAACCAAACTTCCAAACAAAGTGCTGCCCGCTGCAATTCCCAACCAACTTAAAAATGCGGAGCGGCTGATCCCTTCATCACTCAATGCTGCCCCCTCAGTATTATTAAAAAAAAGTTTACCAGCAAGCCATTGAACCCCCCTTCTAAGGTCGTCCGCCAGAAAAAAAATCATTGCAGATGATTTGGCAAGAAAAAGCCCGATAATAGTTGCAAATAAATAAGTCCTGATTTTTTTTCCCAGGAAATTCTGTTCCGTATAAATGAATAATAAAAACCCGGCTATCGAAAAAATAGTAATTGCCCAGTAAAGTCCGTATACAATTGTTTTTACTTTGGGGGAAGATGATTGGGTTACTGTTTTAACTGCCTGGAAAAAGTAAGTATCCAGCAATAGCATCAGGGCTATAAAAATCACAACGCCGGTAGGGGTTCTCATAAAATATATCTTTTAATAAATTTAAAATTTTAAAAATTCATCAAGTTGGGCGTTTATTACCTTCAACGTATTTATATCAGAAAACCTACCTTCTACATTCATCAGTTTATCTACCATACTAATTGGAAGCCTGTTGTAATGTACCATCATTTTCATGTGCAATAATGAACCACCGAGATGTTCCATGCCACGGAGATTGCCTGCACGGCCTGTAGAGACGCCGGTAAGCAAAACTTTTTTAAACCACCAGACATTTGCCACGTCAGTATTATCAATCATCAGTTTTAATATGCCGGGATAGGAGCCGTTGTATTCGGGCATGATTATGATAAATTTTTCAGCCGGTTTTAAAAACTCATTTTCAATTTTTATAAAAGTATTATTTCGTTCTGTCAGGTTTATTTCATCCAGGGCCAGCAATTGGGTAGACACATGCCTTTCTTTTAATAATCGCTGGTATTCCAGGGCTACTTTTTTAGTATTGTTATCTTCTCTGTTACTGCCTGATATAATAGTGATCATAAATTTATTACTTAACTGGATAAACTCTTTTTGAGAAATGCGAAAAATACCAGGTTATTTTTACACCAAAAATATTTTTGATTTTAACTAACACCTTTATTTTATGCTGGATTCGTTCCAGAAATAGTCGCCTGGCTTTAATACCATCTGAATAAATTATTTTTGTAAGCTCTGCAGCAATGTAATTTACCCAACTCTTTGTTCCCAATTTTGTACCGATTAGCTAAATTTGCCAAGTTGGCGTTTATATAAATCTGATTTCAGCAATTAAGTATAAAATTATTCCGATGTTTGCCAAAATTGAATACCCTTTGTCAAAAAAACTTATGCAAATAAAGTTTTTTAAAATTTAAAAAATACCTGGTTACCCATGGGAAAAATTATTGGAATTGCAAATCAAAAAGGCGGAGTTGGAAAAACAACCACGGCTATAAACCTGGCAGCCAGTTTTGCTATATTGGAGTATAAAACTTTATTGGTAGATGCAGACCCACAGGCAAACAGTACTACAGGGGTAGGTTTTGATTTACATAATGTAACCAAAAGTCTATACGATTGCATGGTAAATGAAGCTGAAGCTAAAGAGGTAATCTTAAAAACGCAAATGGCTTTTCTGGATCTGATTCCCTCCAATATTGACCTGGTCGGGGCCGAAATTGAAATGATCAATCATCCTAACAGGGAAAGTATTCTTAAAAGGATTCTGGAACCTCTCAGAGAGAGTTATGATTTTATAGTTATTGACTGTTCCCCATCACTCGGATTGATAACGGTAAATGCACTCACTGCCGCCGATAGCGTAGTTGTACCTGTGCAAACAGAATTTTTTGCGCTTGAAGGTTTGGGTAAATTATTAAATACCGTTAAAATTGTTCAAAACAGACTTAATACAGATTTAAAAATTGAAGGTATTTTAATGACGATGTATGATGGGAGGTTACGGCTGTGCAACCAGGTGGTAAGTGAAGTTCGCAGGCACTTTGAGGATGTGGTTTTCAGTAGTATTATTCATCGGAATACAAAATTAAGTGAAGCCCCTAGCTTTGGAAAGCCTGTAATTTTGTATGATTCTGACAGTAAGGGAGCCGTAAATTATTTAAATCTTGCAAAAGAAATACTGCAAAAAAACAACCTGACTAAAATAAAACAGGAACAAAAAATTTTGAAGTAAGATTACTACAAAATAGAATTTTCAAATTGAAGTATGACAGCAACCAATAAAAAAGATGCCCTTGGCAAAGGAATTAGAAGCCTTTTACAAAATATAGATGCAGATTTAAAAAATACGGCAGGGAATTTAAAATCTGAGATACAGGAAAAATCAACCGCAAGCCTACGGGTTCCGTTGGGCAATATAGAAATAAACCCTTACCAACCCCGTAAGGATTTTGATGATGCTACTTTAAGTGAACTGGCAGCTTCCATAAAAATGCACAATATTATTCAGCCCCTAACGGTATCGGCTATAGGTAATGGCAATTATAGATTGATAGCCGGCGAACGCAGGTTTAAAGCTGCCAAAATTGCGGGGTTAAAAGACGTACCTGTTTATATAAGGCAGGCAAACGATAGCCAACTATTGGAACTGGCTTTATTAGAAAACCTGCAGAGAGAAAATTTAAATGCTATAGAAATTGCGATTAGCTATAAAAGGTTAATGGATGACCTGGATTATACGCAGGAACAGGTGGCAGAACGAATGGGCAAAGAACGGACCACGGTTACAAATTATATCCGGTTACTCAAATTACCCCCGGATATACAGGTAGCCGTAAGAAACGGCCTGATCACAATGGGGCATGCCAGGGCCCTCATAAATGTGGATATGATAGATAAACAACTCTTTATTTTTTCGGAAATTAAGAATAAGGCTTTATCGGTGCGCCAGACTGAAGACCTGGTAAGAAAAATTTATACGGGTGGGGCTGTTAAAACTAGTGTAAAACCGGTGTTAGCACCGGCATATAAAAAAATAGAAGATAATTTAGCATCACAATTCAGCACAAAAGTAAAACTCACACATAATAAAAAAGGAAACGGCAATATTTTGTTTGAGTATTATTCTCTGGAGGAACTGAACGGATTGTTAGAAAAATTGAATACTAAAGTGACTTGATGTACCTGATAAAGTTGTTTATACTATCCGCCTTGTTATGTGCAATAAGTAAATCGCTGCCTGCTCAAAAAACTAACGAGAGAGATACTGCAAAAAAAAATCCTGAAAAAATCTTCCCGGCTTCAAAAGACACGGTAAAAAAGTATAACCCAAATGTTGCGGTTATCCGTTCTGCCTTAATACCCGGATGGGGGCAGGCAACAAATAAAAAATATTGGAAAATACCCCTTGTTTATGGGGCACTGGGTACCACGGCTTACATCTTTTTTAATAATGTAAAACAATATAGAGAAGCAAAGCAGGCATACGAATATGCAACAGATAACAATCCTGCAAACGATAACCTGATTGTAGAGCCTTATTTTAGTGTAAAAGACCAGCCGGAACGTATTCGCATTTTCCGGAACCAGGTACGGCAGAATGTTGATTACTCAGTCCTTTTTTTTATTGTGTTTTGGGGTCTTAATGTGGCAGATGCGGCAGTAGATGCTCACCTAAAAACCTTTGATGTGAGTGATGACCTAAGTTTACAGATAAAGCCAGGGTTTAGTCCCCTGGCAAATACAAATGGCATCAGCCTGGTTTTAAATATTGGAAAAAATAAGTCCAGGTAGTTTTAAAATATTCCGGAAATTAGTTTGCTAAATTTTTTACTTTATGAACATAGCATTTATTGGCTATGGCAAAATGGGCAAAGCCATAGAAGAAATTGCCCTGCAAAGAAACCATAAAGCCTGTTTAAAAATTGACGTAAATAACACCGAAAGTTTTACAACAGAAAATTTGAAAAATTGCGATGTGGCCATTGAATTTACAGGGCCGCATAGCGCAGTTGAAAATATTTTAAAATGCCTGGAGGCCGGTATACCGGTCGTTAGTGGTAGTACTGGCTGGCTGGAACAATGGTCGCTCATTGAAAACAAATGCCAGGCATTAAACGGAACCCTTT
>JBDSDN010000221.1:0-4508 GCA_039920545.1 Ferruginibacter sp.
CAAAAAGAAAAGGTATTTTTGCTTTGCCCTGCAATTGCCCAATGGATTTTAATAGAATAACTTTTGACAGGCAGAACATAATGACCAATAAATTCTTGTCTGATACATTTTTACAAAACCAGGTAAAAGGCCTTTGGGATTTTTACAGAAATCTGAACCCGCCACTTCCTCCTCCCGGCCCTAAACTGGATTCGTTTTTAATTTCCGCTAAGGCCGCACTTGATTCTATACTAGTTGTTGTGAAAGCAGACGTAGATAAAATACAAGCTAGAGGCGGACAAATAATATTTGTTCGCACACCTTCCGGCGGGCCATTTTTGATGGGAGAAAAAATGGGCTTCCCGAGAGAAAAATATTGGGACAGATTATTAGCAGTTACGAATCGCCCCGGAATTTATTTTGAAGATTATCCCGCCATTGCAAAATTTGTGTGTCCCGAATTCTCGCATCTTAAACAAAGTGATGCAATAATCTTTACAAAAAACTTAGTGGAGATACTTAAACAGAAAGGCTGGTCATTTCCAAATAAATAACTTGCAAGTAAGTAATGGAAGCACCTAATTTTAAAAAAGCAGGAATATTAGCGCTGATATTGGTTGTAATTGTAATTGGCTGTTGGGAACTTTACTTGCGCCACAATGGATATGATATAGCTTACGACGATGGAGAGGGGTTATGGGCAGATAAGCGTGCAATGGTTGATGAGCCTATTGATAAGGCTACGGTTTTTATAGGTTCATCCCGCAATAAATATGACATAGATATTGATACCTGGCAATCCATGACAGGCGATCATGCTATACAATTAGCATTAGAAGGTGATTCGCCTTTACCCGTTTTAGATGACCTTTCGGCGGATAAAAAATTTAAAGGAAAAGTTATCGTAGA
The DNA here is from genome assembly GCA_039920545.1 of Ferruginibacter sp. Taxonomy (GTDB): domain Bacteria; phylum Bacteroidota; class Bacteroidia; order Chitinophagales; family Chitinophagaceae; genus Ferruginibacter. Next base: position 889 of record JBDSDN010000221.1, read on the forward strand.
TGTTACTGAACGATTATTTTTTACTACAAGAAGTAGTAATGTTGATGAACCAAAAGAGATGGTTGCTTATTTCAAAGAGCGTACTCCGGCTCAGCGTTTTAGCTTTTTAGTAAATCATGTATTAGAATCTCAATTTGTATTTCTTGATAAGAATAATTTTTCATTGTATGCTATTTTGGAAAAGTTGAATGTAACCAAACGCAAAGGTGCTTTTGCGGAGCCTTATGAGTATCCTATAGAAGCCGGAAGAATAACATTTGACAGGCAAAATATAATGATGGATAAATTTTTAACTGATACAATTTTAAGAAATCATGTAAAGGCAATTTGGAATTTTTATGAGAAGAGAAATAAGGAATTACCACCAACAGGTACCAGACTTGATTCATTTCTTATTGCCATAAAAACAAGTTGTGATAAAATTAAAAGCAAAGGAGGAGATGTTTTATTTGTACGTACGCCTTCTGCAGGGTTTATGCTGGATGGAGAAAACAAAAATTTCCCGAAGGATAAATATTGGGACCGGCTGTTAAACTTTACAAATTGTAAGGGAATTCACTTTGCGGATTATAATGCTCTAAATAATTTTAAAATTCCGGAATTTTCTCATTTAGGCAGACCTGATGCAATAATCTGGACAAGAAATCTAATTCAAATTCTTCAACAGGAAAAAGGCTGGACATTTTCTAATACTCAAACAGTGTCCAAAATTAATTAATGGAAGCATCAAGCCTCAAAAAAGCCGGAATATTGTCCCTGATTGTAGCGCTTATTATCATGGGGTGTTGGGAATTTTATTTACGGTCAATTGGTGTTTCAAATTCTTTTGATGACAACGAAGCATTATGGGCATATAAAAGAGCACAGATTTATGATGAGCCTGAAAGATCAACTTTTTTTATTGGCAGCTCACGTATTAAGTTTGATATAGATTTAAGAACATGGAAAGAGGTTACAGGTGAAAAGCCGGTGCAGCTTGCATTGGTAGGTACATCACCGCAACTAATATTAAAAAATCTGGCAGATGATAAAAATTTCAATGGAAAGTTAATTGTAGACGGCACTGAATTCATCTTATTTTCCCGTGACCCCGGTGACCAGGAAAGCGCAAAAAAAAGTATTGAATATTATAAAAAATGGACACCAGCTCAAAAGGCAAGCTTTTACATTGATTATGTTTTACAACGGAATCTTGTTTTCCTGGAATCGAAAAAGTTTTCTTTAAATGGAATCTTAGATCTACTAACACTTGCGGAGAGAAAAAGTGTTCCTGTCTTTCGTGGTTTTCCAATAGGATTTGAACCCACAACCTTTGACAGGCAAAATGTTATGTCCGATGATTTTACAAATGATACAACAAGGCAAAGACAAGTGAAAAATGCATGGATCCAGTTCGGAGCAGTATCATCAACTCCGGGAATAAAAGGAGATTCATTACAAAATATTTTTAAAGATTTAAAAATATCAATTGACAAAATCAAAGCAAGTGGAGGGCAGGTAATTTTTTTACGGCCGCCATCAAGTGGCGAGGCCAGGGCAGGAGAAAGAATTGCATATCCCCGTGAACTGTATTGGAACAAATTGTTGCAATACACAAACACACCAGGAATTTATTTTGAAGACTATCCTGAAATTGCAAATTTTGAATGCCCGGAATGGTCACACTTAAGTCGGCAACAGGCAGTAGTGTTCACAAAAAAAATCATTGAAATACTTCAGAAGGAAAAGGGATGGGTATTTAATAATAAACAAACAACTTCTTTTAATAATATTAACGCTAAAAACTTTTAATAATGGTTTTCAATTCCTACACCTTCATCGTTTTTTTCATCATTATGCTTGTATTGCATAATCTTCCTTTACCCTGGAAAATAAAAAAAATAAATTTATTAATTGCCAGCTATATTTTTTATGCTGCCTGGAATCCTCCTTTTGTTTTGTTGCTCTGGTTGGCCACCATAGTAGATTTTTATGTGGGAAAGGCATTGTACACACAGCCCAATAAATATAAACGCCATTTATTATTAGTTATAAGCCTGATAGGAAATTTGGGTATGCTTTGCTTTTTTAAATATGGGGGGTTTTTGCTGGAGAACTTTACGCATTTGGTAAATGCAATGGGCATAAATTATCATCCTGCGAAACCAAATATTATTTTACCTGCAGGAATCTCATTTTATACATTCACAACATTATGCTATACAATTGATATGTATAAAAGAAGAAGTGAGCCTGTAAAATCTATGCTTGATTTTGCTTTATTTGTAACCTTCTTTCCTCACCTGGTCGCCGGCCCAATTGTTCGTCCGCCACAGCTTGTACCCCAGTTTGAAACTCCCCGTACCGCAAACCAAAAGCAGCTGTTACAGGGGCTTTTATTAATTTCTCTTGGTTTATTTATGAAAGTCGTTCTGGCAGATAGCATGCTTGCTAATCCTGCAAATACTGTCTTTAATTCTAACGATGCATTAAATACCCTGGATGCATGGATGGGTGTGCTGGCATTTTCCGGCCAGATATTTTTTGACTTTGCAGGCTATTCTTCCTGTGCCATTGGTGTGGCCTCTTGCCTGGGTTTTGTATTACCCGAGAATTTCTTGTATCCCTATGCTGCAATTGGGTTCTCTGATTTTTGGCGGAGGTGGCATATTACTTTATCAGCCTGGTTAAGGGATTATTTATACATTCCCTTAGGAGGTAACCGGCATGGAAAATTCAAGACATATATCAACCTGATGATAACAATGTTATTGGGAGGATTATGGCATGGCGCCAATTGGACGTTTGTAGCCTGGGGTGCCCTGCATGGTTTTTATTTATGGGTAGAAAAATTTATGCAGGATCTTAAAACCCGCAAAAAACCAGTGCCGGAAATGGTAATGCAATCAAATATTGTGACTCGTGGCATAATGGCTCCAAGATTTTTAAAAACAGTGCAATCGTCAAATTTTCTTTTAGCATTGTTTACTTTTTTCCTGGTTAATGTTACCTGGGTCTTTTTCAGGGCACCTGATTTTACCTCTGCCTGGAGAATCCTTACTTCAATGTTTTCGCATGTGTCTAAAGGGACAGTTTTGTTGTCGACTTTAACTATAATTAAAGTCTCCGTTATTGTAGTGGCCATGGTTTTGTTTCATTGGTTTATGCGTAATACACGGGTTCTTACGGTGGCCAGTAAATTACCCTGGTGGGTATTAGGTTTAATATGGAGTGCAATGCTTATACTTCTAATCTTGAGCCAGGAAAGCAGTAGCTCATTTATTTATTTTCAATTTTAAATAAAAGGCAAAGTTGCTATGCATTAACCATGCCGCTGCGACAAAAAGAAAAGATTATCGGTGGTGAATTTTAAGCATAATTATTTCTATAGTATAAGATGCCGGAAACGTAAATTAATTATCAAAATTATTTTTGGGTGCTGAATACTGAATAAGTTTCGTAAATTTCCAAAAACAATTTTCGATTATGCACCATGTAAAAGATATCATATCCCGTAAAGGTAATCTTGCCGTTTCGGTATCACCAGACATCACCGTTTTTGATGCACTTAAGATAATGGCAGATAAAAATATAGGTTCGTTAGTGGTAATGGAAGATGAAAAATACCTGGGGATAGTTAC
>JBDSDN010000222.1:0-6136 GCA_039920545.1 Ferruginibacter sp.
TTAGTACCCGGCGAATGTACAAACTAGGCATTAATTACGAACTCCCTTTGTTGTATCCCGATTGGGGTTTTGGCAACATTATTTTCTTTCAACGCCTCAGGGCTAACTTTTTTTATGATTATACGAATGCCCGGGCAAGATTAAATGGAAAACTAACGGATATCATTAATCGCAGTACCGGTACCGAACTCTACTTTGATACTAAAGTCTGGAATGCTTTACCGGTAAGCTTCGGTGTGCGTTTTGCCCGGCTACTGGATACCGATCTACGCCACCCGGGGGCCCGTAACCGGTGGGAAATTATTGTTCCTATAAATTTAATTCCCAACTGATGTTAAAGTTGAGTGATTCGGAAACGTTAATGTCATCTCTTTTTAGTTAACATTCATTTGCCAATCATTATTATTGGGATTCAGTTACTTTTACTTTTCAAAATTAAAATTACAAATGAATATTACGGGCATAAAAAAGCTATTGTTAATAGGATGTTTATTTTACCTGCCCTACAAAGTAAATGCCTGGGGGGCATTAGGACATCGCATTGTAGGCCAGATTGCAGATAGCTATCTTACAAAACATACAAAAAAAGAAATAGCAGAAATATTAGGAAACGAATCCGTGGCCATGAGTAGTAACTGGGCTGATTTTATTAAGTCTGATCCTTCTTACAATTATCTCTCGAACTGGCATTATATAAATTTAAATGGCGGTTTGTCCAGGGAACAGGTACAAACTTACCTTGATGCAGATACTGCTACCGATGCATATACTAAAATTAATTTCCTAGTAACGGAACTTAAAAATGAAAGCCTGGAACTAGATAAAAAGAAAATGTACCTAAGACTGTTGATTCATATTGTGGGCGATGTTCACCAGCCATTACATGTAGGTAGGTTGGAAGACAGGGGAGGTAACAGTATTAAAATATTATGGTTTGGTACCCGCTACAACCTGCACCAGGTATGGGATGAGCACTTAATAGAATTACAGCAGCTAAGTTATACTGAGTATGCTTCAGCAATAAATTATACCACTAAGGAGCAGTTAAAATCCTTGCAGATGCAACCCTTAAGCCAATGGATTTATCAGTCTTACCAGATCGCACAAAAAATTTATGGAGATATTACTGAGCCAGATCAGAAGCTGGAATATAAATACAATTTTAATTATCTCGGTATACTGAACCAACAATTACTGGAGGGCGGCGTGCATTTAGCCGGGTTGCTTAATGAAATCTTTGATTAGTCTCCGCCTTATTGTGGGGAAACAAATTAGTACATTATTTCATGCTGAAACGTTTGAGAATAGATACCCGGAAATTATAGTTTTCTGGCTAGTACTTTATCAACTGCTGCAACAATATGATCAGCATCCAGTCCGTATTTTACTAACAAATCCATGGGTTTTCCACTCTCCCCAAAAGTATCTTTTGTACCAATATATTCTATGGGCACCGGCCATTCTTTTGCAGCGGCTTGTGCAATACTATCGCCCAGTCCCCCTATAATATTATGTTCTTCTGCCGTCACCGCACACCGGGTTTTTTTAATTGATGCCAGCACAGCTTCAGTATCCAGGGGTTTAATTGTATGTATATTTATTAATTCTACACTAATTCCTTTTGCTTGTAATATTTTTGCAGCTTGCACCGAAATCCAAACCATGTGGCCACAGGCGAAAATAGTTACATCCGTTCCTTCATTTAATATTTGCGCCTTGCCAATTTCGAAGTCTTCTTCCTTGGTAAAAATAGGCCAAACCGGGCGGCCAAAACGTAAATAAACCGGGCCTTTATAATGAGCAATTGCTTTTGTTGCAGCTTTCGTTTGGTTATAATCCGCTGGTACAATCACCGTCATGCCGGGCAACATCTTCATAAGCCCAATATCTTCTAAAATCTGATGGGTAGCACCGTCCTCGCCCAAGGTAAGGCCGGCATGTGAGGCACAAATTTTTACATTTTTTCCGCTATAGGCAACACTCTGCCGAATCTGGTCGTATACCCGACCTGTACTAAAATTGGCAAAAGTAGTGGTATAAGGAATTTTACCTCCTATAGTAAGCCCGGCAGCAATACCAATCATATTAGCTTCTGCAATGCCGCACTGAATAAACCGTTCTGGAAATTCTTTCATAAAGCCGCCTAGCTTTAAAGAGCCAGCCAGGTCTGCTGTAAGAGCAACCACATTTTCATTCTCCCTGGCTGCCTCTAAAATTCCGTCTCCGAAACCGCTCCGGGTATCTTTATTACCGGTGACTTCAATTTGATCTAACATATTTTGTTTTCTTATTTAATTGCAAGGTAAGGAGCTAATTTAGTCCAGCCTTTTTTCCACTAAAAAGAGCCGCATCTTTTTTTAATTTTAATTCCCAGTTCCAGGCTGTTTGCAGCATATCTTCCAATGAATATTTTGGATTCCACCCAAGGTTAGTGATAGCTTTTTCATTATTAGCGTAAATAGCAACAACATCCCCTGGTCTGCGTGGAGCTATCACATAACTCAATGGTTCATTGGTTATTTTTTGGAAGCTTTTTATAAGTTCCAAAACTGTATAACCTACACCAGTACCCAGGTTAAATACTTCGCAATTGGTAAGATTTTTATTCTGCACCAGGTAATTTAATGCCAGGGTATGGGCATGCGCAATATCCGATACATGAATATAATCCCGTACGCAACTACCATCTTTAGTGGGATAATCATTGCCAAACACCTGTAATTGAGGAAGCTTACCGACAGCGGTTTGCGTTATCGCCGGTACAAGATTAGCCGGCTTTCCGATGGGAATTTCACCTATGTAGCCGGAAGGATGTGCTCCTACAGGATTAAAATATCTGAGTAATACGCCTTTTAAACTGCCTTTACCCTTCAGCGCCTGCTGTACTATCTCTTCCCCCATTTGCTTGGTACTGCCATACGGCGACTGGGCCTGTTTAAATGGAGTTTGTTCGGTAACCGGTATTTCATCAGCATTGCCATATACGGTACATGATGAAGAGAATACGAAATGTGGTACATGAAATTCTACTGCACACCTCAAAATATTAATGAGGGAATCTAAATTATTCTGAAAATAAAGTAAGGGATTTGCTACGGATTCCCCAACAGATTTATAAGCAGCAAAATGTATAATGCCAGCGATGTCAGGATTTTCCTGGAAGATGGCGCAGGTATCATCAAATATGCATAAATCAACACAATAGTTTTTTATTCCTACGCCTGTAATTTTTTCTATTCCCCTTAAGATAGTTGCGTTGCTCCGGCTGTTATTATCTGCAGAAATTACTTCAAAGCCATTTTGTAAAAGGTCTACCATAGTATGGGAACCAATATACCCACAACCCCCGGTAACCAGTATTTTTTTCATGATGCAAAGAAAACGAAATCTATTTAAGTAATCAATATCTATTGCGTATGGGTAAAGAAATAAATGTTGTTCTACAGCTATAGCTCATTACTAAAATAAAATCTTTGGTAAAAAAGGTTATAATATCGCTTTGAGAAGATAATATATTCCTGCTGCCAGCAGGCCACTTACAGGGATAGTTAAAACCCAGGCCCACACGAGGTTTATCGTTACTCCCCATCTGACTGCACTCAGCCTCTTTATAGCACCAACACCTACAATGGCGCCCGTGATTGTATGTGTTGTACTTACAGGAGCACCCAGGTTGGCAGCTGTAAATAATGTGATAGCTCCGGCAGTTTCAGCCATAACACCCTCCAAAGGGGTAACTTTTGTTATTTTTGTGCCCATCGTTTTTACAATTTTCCAGCCTCCGCTCATTGTTCCCAATCCTATTGCAGCGTAACAAACTATCGGCACCCAGTCGGGCATCTGGCTAAAAGTTTGAATCTGACCACCCGCAATTAAAGCAACAGTAATAATACCCATTACTTTTTGAGCATCTGAACCGCCATGTCCAATACTAAAAGCGGCTGAGGAAACCAACTGTAATTTCTTATACATATTTGTCGTTCGCTGCGCACTTTCTCCCCGTAAATAATTATAGAAATAGGAAAGTATAAAAACGATTCCTAAAATAAGTAAGCCCCATCTCTCAAAGTCTTTTTTAAAGGGAACAAATATTACACAAGAAGCTAAAATTGCTGAGATGATAATAAGTTTTAACCAAAAACTCCGTTGCATGGTAACAATAGTAATAAACATGGAGATTAACATGCCTATAAGGGGAGCAAGTACAATAAATAACACTACGATAAATATTTTAGAAGAATTAATACTGCCGAAACCTGCTGCAGCAACCGCCGCCCCGGCAAAGCCGCCGATTAAAGTATGAGAGGAGGAGGAAGGTATTCCATACCACCAGGTAAGCAAATTCCAAAAAATAGCAGCAATTAAACCGGCAAGAATAATGATCATCCCATTTTCGCCATTTACAACATCTGCTTTTACGGTATTTGCAACCGTATTAGCTACGGCATGATCGCTGAAAATAAAAAAGGCAACAACATTAAAAAAAGCCGCCCATATTACGGCCTGGAAGGGAGTAAGCACTTTAGTAGAAACGATGGTAGCTATAGAATTGGCGGCATCATGAAAACCATTGATGAAATCAAATGCAATCGCAAGTATTATAATAACAATGAGGATGATTGACATAAACTGTAAGGTGCAGGGTTAAGCGTACTTAATAATGATAGATTCGATAACATTTGCCGCATCTTCACATTTATCTGTAACAATTTCCAGTACCTGGTAAATTTCTCTTTTCTTAATTACTTCTTTAGCATCCGGTTCAGTTGCAAATAACCTTTCAATACTCATATCAAAAATATCATCACCCTGGTTTTCTATACTGTTAATGGCTACTAATGCATCTGTAATCTGCCGCATATTTTTCATGTTACGTAATTCTGTTACTGCTTTGTGTACCTGTACGCAGCCCAGTGCAATTAGATCGCCCATTTTCTGTATGCCAATATCATCTGGGTTTACATGGTAAAAATTTATTTTTTTAGCGGCTGAATAAATATAATCTGCTATATCATCCAGGGAGGAGGCGAGGTAATGAATATCTTCCCGGTCAAAAGGTGTGATAAAATTTTTGCCTAACTCCGTAAAAATCCTGTGGGTATAATTATCATTAACATGCTCCATTTCCTCAACCTGTTTAATTAGTTTTGCCCGGCGGTCAAAATCCGGTTCGTATACTATTTCTTTCAATTTTTCGCCCATCTTAACCAGTTCTTCTGCTACGCTTTCAAACAACTGATAAAATACCCTGTCTTTTGGTAAAAAAAATTTAAGAATAGATTGAAGTGCCATGTGTATTTTTTAGTTTGAGCAAAAATAGAATTATAGCTTTCTCAACAAACTTTATTATAATTGATAATAATTTGATAACACAGAGGTAACATTTATTTGTTATTTACTGCCCGAAAAAAGACAAGAATGATAAAAAAAACGGTTTGTTTTATATTATTAATAAATCTCTCTCAACTTTGCGATGCCCAGTTCTTAATGGATATGGTGGATACAAGTAAAGAAATGGGGAAAGGAATGCTGTCCATTTATAAAAAATTTGATAATGTACGCTTCAGTGGCTATATGCAGCCCCAGATACAAGTAGCACAGCAAAAAGGTGCCCGAAGTTTTAATGGTGGCGATTTCCCTTTAAATGTCAATAACCGTTTTCTCCTCCGAAGAGGCAGGTTGCGTATAGACTATCTGCACTTTTCTGAAAATAAAGGCCTTTCTGTACAGTTTGTTTTTCAATTTGACGGAACTGAAAGGGGCGTGTTTATCAGGGATTTCTGGGGAAGATTAACGGAAAATAAATTCAGTGTATTTTCTATTACCACCGGTATGTTTGCCCGTCCATTCAGCTACGAATTAAATTTATCTTCCAGTGACAGAGAGAGCCCGGAACGGGGGCGTATGAGCCAGATACTCTTAAAAACTGAACGAGATTTAGGTGCAATGATTTCATTTGAGTCCCGCAAAAATGACCACCCATTAAAATACTTAAAAATAGATGCAGGGTTATTTAATGGGCAGGGCCTGGCCGCCTCAGCAGACTTTGACAGCCATAAAGATTTTATTGGCAGAATTGGGTTAAAACCTGTTTCAATTACAGATAAAATATTTTTTAGTACCGCTGCATCTTATT
>JBDSDN010000223.1:0-5439 GCA_039920545.1 Ferruginibacter sp.
CGTGGAGCACATAACATAGTATGGGCTAAAGGTGTGGGAATACCTTTCTCATTCAGCATGGTTATCAGGGCTTCCCCAATACCCAACTGGGTTATTAAATCTTCTGTTTTATAAAAAGTTGTTTCGGGGTAATTATCTGCCGTTTGCTTAATTACTTTTCTATCTGCGGCTGTAAATGCCCTTAAAGCATGCTGAACTTTTAAGCCCAACTGGCCCAGCACACTTGCAGGTACATCCATTGGGTTTTGGGTACAAAAGAAAATGCCTACCCCCTTACTACGAATTAATTTTATAATGGTTTCTATCTGCTGCACCAGTTCGGAACTTGCTTCCTGGAAAATAAGATGCGCTTCATCAATAAACATAACCAGCTTGGGTTTATCCAGGTCGCCTTCTTCCGGGCAGCTTGCATACAACTCTGCCAGCATCTGTAGCATAAAGCTGGAAAAAAGTTTCGGTCTATCCTGCAGTTCGCTCACCCGCAAAATGCTTATCATGCCTCTGCCATCATCACTTATCCGCATAAGGTCATCTACTTCAAAACTTTTTTCGCCAAAAAAAACATCTGCTCCCTGCTGCTGCAGTTCTATTACTTTTCTTAATATGGTCCCGGTACTTGTAGTAGATATTTTACCGTAAATTTTTTCAATCTCAGCTTTTCCTTCATCCCCTATGTACTGCAGCATTTTTATAAAATCTTTTAAATCCAGCAAAGGCATTTTATTGTCATCGCAATATTTAAAAATCAATGCCACCACGCCTCCCTGTGTATCATTTAAGCTAAGTATTTTACTTAACAACACAGGGCCAAATTCGCTAACCGTGGCTCTTAAATGCACACCGTTTTTCCCGGTAAGAGAAAGTAACTCCGCCGGAAACTGTGCGGGTGTGTAACTCATATTCAGCTTCTGATACCTATCGACAATTTTTTCATTGCTACTGCCTATAGCCGCAATGCCGCTTAGATCGCCTTTTATATCCAGTACCAATACCGGAACACTTGCATCGCTCAGGAATTCACTTATCATCTGCAGCGTTTTCGTTTTACCCGTGCCGGTAGCACCGGCAATGAGCCCATGGCGATTCATGGTTTTAAGCGGAAGAAAAACGTTAGCGCCGGGTATTACTTCTCCATCCAGCATGGCCACCCCTATCTGCACTTTTTCACCTTTAAAATTGTACCCGGTATTTATAGCCTGTATAAAATTATCTTTTACTGCCATGTGTATTTTTTTGAAAGATACAAACTGCTGAGAATGTTTATCTCTGTTATCAATAAAATATCCTGCAAAACCTTTCTTGTAATTATATATTATCAATTAGTATTATAAAAAAATGTTTTTACGATGCGGTATTTAGCCTATACATTTGCTGCCTCAATACTTATTATATGAAAAAATATTTCCTCTATTTTTCCCTTATGGCTACGTGGTTTTGTGCCGGCGCTCAAAAAATTGCCTTTACAGAATATAACCTTAAAAATGGCCTGCATGTAATATTACACCAGGATAAAAGCGCCCCGGTGGTAGCAGTATCTGTTATGTACCATGTAGGTAGTAAAGATGAACAAACCAACCGCACCGGTTTTGCCCACTTTTTTGAGCATTTATTGTTTGAAGGCTCAGATAATATAAAGCGTGGGGAATTCATGAAAATTGTTAGCAGTAATGGCGGCCAAAACAATGCAAACACTACACAGGACCGCACTTTTTATTACGAAGTATTTCCATCCAACCAACTGGCAACAGGGCTGTGGCTGGAGAGTGAAAGAATGTTTCACCCCGTAATAAATGAAATAGGCGTAAAAACCCAAAACGAAGTGGTGAAAGAAGAAAAAAGGCTTAGGGTAGATAACCAGCCATATGGTAATTTTCTTTCTGAAGTGATGAAACGCCTTTTTACTAAACATCCATACAACTGGGTACCCATCGGCAGTATGCAGGATCTGGATGCATCTACCCTAAAGGAGTTTTTAGATTTTAATAAAAAATACTATATCCCTGCAAATTCAGTATTATCCATAGCCGGAGATATAGATGTAAATAAAACAAAACTATTGGTAGAAGGTTATTTTGGTGAAATACCCTCAGGGCCTGCACCAATAAAAACAAAGTTTACCGAAAACCCCATCACAACAGAACTTGTCGATACAGCTTACGACAGTAATATCCAGATACCGGCAATTATGGCGGCTTACCGCACACCGGGTTTGACAAGCAAAGAATCTAAAATACTGGAAATGGCTTCAGCAGTTTTAAGCCAGGGCAACAGCAGCCGGATGTACACCAAAATGGTAGATACCAAGAAGAATTCTGTACAGGTAGGTTCTTTTAATTATGCATTGGAAGATTATGGTGCTTACATTACCTATGCCTTACCAAACAATGGCACTTCCCTGGATACGTTACTGAAAGATATGGATGACGAAATAGTAAAACTGCAAAACGAACTGATAAGCGAAAAAGAATTTACCAAGTTACAAAACCAGTTCGAAAATAATTACATAGGTGCAAATACCAGGATGCTGGGTGTAGCAGAAAACCTGGCTGATGGGTATACTTTTTATCACAACACCAATAACATTAATACAGCGTTGGACGATCTGAGAAAAATAACCAGGCAGGATATTCAGAATATTGCAAAAAAATATTTGAATAAAAATCAACGTGTGGTGGTTTACTACCTCCCAAAGAAATAATTGTACCTATTTAGATTTATCTTTTTAAAAAAATACAAATGAAAAAAATATTTTTTATTTTTCTTGGCGCCCTGGCTTTTCAACTCTCTATTGCACAGGTAAAAATAAACCGAACAAAAAAACCCCCGGCCGGCCCTGCACCTTCTATTGCTATAAAAGATCCTGTAATTTATAACCTGCCGAATGGCATGACTATCCTGGTAGTAGAAAACCATAAGTTTCCTAAAGTAGCTGCCTCATTAACTATTGATGCAGGCCCGGTAAAAGAAGGCGATAAAGCAGGCGTAATGAGCCTTATGGGCCAGATGCTGGGAGAAGGAACAAAGAACATGACCAAAGCCCAGTACGATGAAGCGATTGATCTTATGGGCGCTGATGTAAACCTTTTTTCTGGCGGCGCATCTGCGTCTGCCCTTACCCGGTATTTTGATAAAGCATTTGGTTTAATGGCCGACGGTTTAAGAAACCCTTCCTTCCCCCAGGATGCCTTGGATAAATTAAAACAACAAACAATTACCGGCTTAAAAAGTACAGAAAGAAGTGCCACGGCTATCGCTGCACGTGTTTCTACAGCCTTAAATTATGGCAAACATACTGCCAATGGTGAGTTTGAAACTGAAGAAACGGTAAAATCGGTTTCCCTCCAGGATGTGAGAGACGCTTATCAAAACTACATTACCCCTTCCCGCAGTTACCTGACTTTTGTGGGTGATATCACTCCTGTAATTGCAAAAGCCATTGCCGTAAAATACCTGGGCAACTGGACAGGTAAAAAATTAACCCTTCCGGTAACAGCAGATGCTCGTAACCCGGATAAAACTGAAATAGATTTTGTAGATGTCCCTACGGCAGTTCAGGCAGAAATGAGTGCAGGCAACCTCATCCGTAACCCTATGAACGGAACCGATTATCATGCTTTACTCTTGGCCAACCAGATTTTAGGCGGAGGTGCAGATGCGAAATTATTTATGAATCTCAGGGAAAAACATGGGTTTACTTATGGCAGCTATTCTTCTGTGGGAGGTGGCCGTTTTCAAAGTTTGTTCAAAGCAAGTGCAGCGGTGCGTACCGATAAAGCAGACAGTGCTGTAGCCGAAATGATTCATGAAATACTGGATATGAGAGATGGTAAAATAACAGCTGAAGAATTGGCGAATGCAAAAGCAAAATATAACGGTTCGTTTGCCCTTGGCATGGAGGATCCGGCACGCAGTGCCACTTATGCCAGCAATATCTTAATTAATAATTTACCGAAAGACTTTTATCGCACTTTTTTACAGAAAATAAACAGCCTTACTAAGGCTGATTTACAGAGAGCTGCAAAAAATTATTTCAACGAAAGCAATAGCCGTATTGTAATGGTAGGCAATGGCGCTAAAATATTACCAAACCTTGCCCGGCTCGGTTATCCTATAAAAAAATATGATAGGTATGCCGATCCGGTTATAGATCAGCCTAAAGACACAAAGACCCTTGAAACTTCAAAAACTACCGATAAAATTTCTGCCTATTCTATTGTAGAAGATTATTTAAAAGCGCTTGGTGGTAAAGAAGAATTGAAAAAGATAACGAGCATAAGTTCTACCATTTCTTTGGATATGATGGGCCGTTCTTTTGAAGGAACAGATAAACAAATGGCCCCTAACAAACATGCAACAGAGTTAAAGATGGGTGAGATGATTATTTTTAAAAGTGTATTTGATGGGTTTAATGGTTTTCAGCAACAGGGCCCTCAAAAGAAAGACCTTAGCCTGGATGAAATCAAAGAATCCCAGGATGATAAAGGTGTGATACCTCAATTATATTATGCTACCGCTGATTATAAATTAGATTACATCGGTTCTGGAACGGTAAATGGAGAAGCTACATATCGCCTAAAAGTTATTATGCCAAGCGGTAAAATTTCTGTACAGCAATATTCTTCTAAAACAGGGTTATTGTTACAGGAAGACAATACCAGCAAAGCTTCCGGGGCTGAAGTTACTGAAGTAGTAAATTATGCCGATTATCGCAAAACTGGTAACCTGGTGATGCCTTATGAAATTTCCCGCAATGCCGGCGAGCAGGTAATTACTATAAAAATCAAGGATATTAAATTTAACCAGGGCGTAAGCGATGGTGATTTTAAATAATCGTTACAATTAAAATATTAAGGGCCATCTTGGAAAAGATGGCTTTTTTTAACCCCATTATTTTAACTAATTTTAAAGTGCGCTGTTTTATTTCGCAGAATATCATAAATGATTTTAATGAAAAAACTCTTTGTAAAAATTTTATGCGCTGCTTTATTAAGTCTGCCATTTTTTTCAAGTGCACAAAAAAAACAACCGGCTGCAGAATTTTATAATATCACTATTTATAAATTTAGTAGTGCGACACAGCAGGTTACAATTGAAGATTTTCTGCAGAGTGCTTACCTGCCGGCATTGCACCGGCAACATATTAAATCAGTCGGGGTATTTACTCCACTAAATAATGATACTGCTTCTTCAAAATCCCTTTATCTAATTTTCCCCATAAAAACATTACAGCAAGCAAATGATCTTGCCGAAAAGATAAGTAAGGACGATCAATATCTTATTAACGGAAAACCATACTTAGAAGCGGTTTACACAAATCCGCCTTTTAAAAGAATAGAAAATATTCTGCTGAAAGCTTTTCCGTTTGCACCAATATTAAATACTCCAAAACTGGAAGCAGCAAAATCGGAAAGGGTATATGAGTTGCGCAGCTACGAAAGT
>JBDSDN010000224.1:0-7564 GCA_039920545.1 Ferruginibacter sp.
TTCGAAATATTATGGGTCTGCTGGTTTGGATTTAATTTTAAAATGGAATCGCTAAAATATATAAGGGCGGCTGAATACCTTATTCAAAACAAAGATTTATCGGAAGCACGTTACTTTTTTTACCTCACGACAATCTTAATAATTGCCCTTAGTTTATTATTAAAAACCGGCCTGTACGGGGCTATCGTTTTAACTTTAGTTATCAATTTATTTTGTTATTTATATTTCTACAGAGCACTTGTACACCTATTTTCTGACAGTATTCTTCCTCTGGTAATCTGTTTATTTCTAATCAGTTTTTGGCCTTACCAGCTATGGTCTGTATTTCTTTACACAGAAAGTACTTTTTACAGCCTGGTGCTTTTACTTTTCTCCCGTTTGATTCTGTTTAAAAAAATGAGTGTAAAGTTTATCCTTTCAACAGCCATCATTTTAGTTGCTGTAGTTATCAGCAGGCCCCTGGGTATATTATTTGTAATTCCAGTATTATTATTCATCTATTTTAACCTTACGGGTAAACAAAAAATTTATTTTTATCTCGCCCTTCTATTGTCTTTTGTTTTGATTAATAAAATCGTGCAAATCGTATTTACTACCACATCGGATTGGAATATTCAGCGTCCTTTCCTGGAAGAAAGTATTATCTGTGATTTACCTGTTCCCCTGGTTGATAAAAATATCATTGTTTCTCATAATCCAAATGCTCTCTATCAATTGGGTTTTTATATTTCGCATAATTTCCCTATCTTTTTAAGACTTGCTTTGACCCGGCTGAGATATTTTTTTTTCATGGTCAGGGATTATTATTCCCCGGGTCACAATACCTATCTTCTTATTTATATAGGGTTTTTGTATACCTCTATTTTAGTGAAATTTCAAAAGATCAGTCGAACGCTCCCTAAGCCACTGTTGATGTTTATTTTTTTTAGTATTTTATTTTTTGCATTAGCTGTTGCTTTTCAATGCGATGATTACCATAACAGGTTCTTTTTAACACTGATGCCGATGTTCGTAGTGCTCGCTGCAACAGCTATTTTAGGGGGTAAAAGTCTCTCTCTCTTTAAATATGAAAACATAAAAGTACCGGGTTAAATTCTTTAGAAGTCCTGGTTCTCATTTATAATATTTAGATATGCTCCAGCTGATTTAACCTGTTAACATATTTACCAATTATATCAAACTCAATATTGACCCTGGAACTAGCTTTTATAAACTGCATGTTTGTATGGTTAAAAGTATAGGGGATAATGGCCACGCTGAAAGTTGACTCAGAAATATTAAATATTGTTAAGCTTATACCATTTAAAGTAATAGAGCCTTTTTCTATTATCAGGGAGCTGAATTTTTTATCTATGCAAAAAATATATTCCCAACTTCCCTCTTTTTCTGTTATCCCGATACATTCAGCAGTAGTATCCACATGTCCTTGTACCAGATGACCATCCAGCCTTCCGTTCATTAGCATACATCTTTCTAAATTTATGATGGTACCCTGTTCCCAATCGGCTACGTTGGTTTTTTGAATCGTTTCAGCTATAGCAGTTACTTTATGCATTTGCCCTTTCGTTTCTTCAATTGTGAGGCAAACGCCGTTATGGCTCATACTCTGGTCTATTTTCAATTCATCTGTAAGGGAGGAGCTTATCCAAAAACTAAGGTTTAATTGATTGGCTTCTAACCTTTCTACTAATCCTACGGATTCAATTATTCCGGTAAACATTTTTCAAATTTCGTAATTTTAAGTGCAATATTTCTTTTTTTAGATAAAACTATTATCTTTGCCGCCCTAACTAGTAAACCAGTTAGCATTTCATCACCTAAAGGAGGTATATATACAAATGCTTATTATTGATTCAAAAGATTGCGAAAACATAGATAAGGCGCTTAAAAAGTACAAAAAGAAATTTGAGAAAAGTCGTGTTTTGCTTCAATTGCGGGAGAGGCAGGCTTTTATTAAACCTTCTATCCGTCGCCGAACACTGGTTCTTAAAGCTGTTTACAAACAACAGTTATCTACCGGTAAATTTGAAAAATAGATTTATATAATTACTACCAGCATGATAGTAAACTGATGGCAGGTTATTCTTAACTTTAGCCATCAGTTTTTTTATGTTCCAGCCTCAACGAGATTATATCCAGCCTTTCCTTGATTATTTAAAATACCAAAAGCGGTATAGCCAACATACGCTTATCTCTTATGAAAATGATTTGGCTGGTTTTTTTGACTTTCTTTTTGTTCAATTTGAAAATCCGGAGCTACAAAACATTAAGCCTGCTTTTGTACGCAGCTGGCTGGCAGGACTGAGAGGAGAAGGAATGTCTGCCAAAACAATAAACCGTAAGATATCAGCTCTAAAATCTTTTTTTAAATTCCAGCTGCGGCAGGGTTTTATTCCTATCAGCCCAATGCCTACCATCAGCGCTCTAAAATCGGGCAAGAAATTACCTCAATATGTGGCCAAGACTGATATAGAAACCCTCTTTAATTATGTTGAATTTCCGCAAACCTGGGCAGGCCGCACCGATAAATTATTATTACAATTACTTTATAATACGGGTATCAGAAAAGCAGAATTAATAAGTTTACAGGAACAGCATGTGGACTTGTATAGCAATACAATAAAGGTCCTGGGAAAAGGAAATAAAGAAAGAATAATCCCTATCAGCAAAGCGTTTACAACAATACTTTCGGATTACATTAAGGCTAAAAAAGAAACTGTAATATTACCAGGCCCCGTTGTTTTATTGGTAAATGAAAAAGGTAAACCCCTTGGCCAAAAGTATGTTTATAATATCACAAAAAAATATTTATCCCTCGTTACAACTATTGACAAAAAAAGCCCGCACATTCTTCGCCATAGTTTTGCAACACATCTTTCCAATAACGGTGCAGATTTAAATGCGGTGAAAGAATTACTTGGCCATAGTAGCCTGGCCGCAACCCAGATTTATACGCACAATTCTATAGAAAAATTAAAAGACATCTACAAAAAAGCTCACCCCAAGGCCTGATTTTAAACCTGTTCTAAATTGTCTGCCACTTATCAATTTTATTTTGAAAACATTTTTTAGTGCTGTAACTTCATTTTATCACACTAACACCATCATAAAGCCCTTTTACACTCTTATGCCTATGCTATAATTACTACACAAATTTATTGTTTCACTTATTAAAAATTGAAAGTATGAACGTAAACATTCAGACAGTACATTTTGATGCGGATTCAAAATTGGTATCTTATATTGAAAAAAAAGTTTCTAAACTTTCTCAGTTTCACGACAGGATAACGAAGGTTGATGTGTATTTAAAACTCGATAATATTGTACATAATATAAAAGATAAAGTTGCAGAGATTAAGGTTGCAATACCCCGACATGAATTTTTTGTAAAACAATCTTCTAAATCATTTGAAGAAAGCTTTGATGAAGCCATGGATGCAGTAATCACGCAGATTAAAAGAAAGAAGCAAAGAGAGGCAGCATAATATAATTTTCTGAATTTAAGCCTGCCATTTGGCAGGTTTTTTTTTGTATCAAGATGAAGGTTAGTGACCACTTGAAAAAAATATTTTACAAAGTTTTTCTATTAATCATTTTCTCTTACCTTTGCCTTCCAAAAAAATGGGGTATGGATTTACGTCCCTGCTTTGGCAAAGTTCTTTAAAAAATCAGTTACCGGCGCTGGTGATTTTATTTTTCCGGTTGGTTTTTGGTAAGGCGGTTTCGGCTTTTCCAGTAATATTTTTTTGCCGAAGTAGCTCAGTTGGTAGAGCAGCTGATTTGTAATCAGCAGGTCGCTGGTTCGACTCCAGTCTTCGGCTCTTGTTATTTGGGCAGATGGCCGAGTGGTTAAAGGCGACAGACTGTAAATCTGTTCTCGTAAGAGTACGTAGGTTCGAAACCTACTCTGCCCACAGTTCTTTGATTTATGACGTATGATTGAAGATTTGTGATATAATAAAAATCATAAATTCAACATCAAAAAACATAAATGTATTAGCGGAAGTAGCTCATTTGGTAGAGCGGTAGCCTTCCAAGCTTCAGGTGGCCGGTTCGAGCCCGGTCTTCCGCTCAATAATGGTAATTAAGTCATTTGTTACAAGGTCAATGATACTTATTGGAGAGAATGACTTAATTATTCCTTTGACGCAATGACTTTAAAAAAGCCGTCGTAGCTCAGGGGTAGAGCACTTCCTTGGTAGGGAAGGGGTCGTGAGTTCGATTCTCACTGATGGCTCCAAAAAAATATTTAGTCAATGGTTTACAGACATTAAACGTAACCAACATTAAAAACAACTTTTAAAAAGTATAAAATGGCAAAAGAATCTTTCAAAAGGGATAAACCCCATCTTAACGTTGGTACTATCGGTCATGTGGATCACGGTAAGACAACTTTAACAGCCGCTATAACCGATGTTTTGTCAAAAAGAGGTTTAGCGGTGAAAAAAAATTATGATGATATTGATGGTGCTCCTGAAGAAAAAGAAAGGGGTATTACAATTAATACTGCCCACGTTGAGTATGCTACTGACAGCCGTCATTATGCACACGTAGATTGTCCTGGTCACGCCGATTATGTAAAGAACATGATTACCGGTGCTGCCCAGATGGACGGAGCTATTCTAGTTGTGGCGGCTACTGACGGCCCCATGCCTCAAACGAAAGAGCATATCCTCCTGGCACGCCAGGTAGGTGTACCTCAGATTGTTGTTTTTATGAACAAGGTAGATCTTGTAGATGATCCTGAGTTATTGGAGCTTGTAGAAATGGAAATACGTGAGCTTTTAACTTATTACGGTTTCGACGGTGATAAAACACCGATCATTCAGGGTTCTGCCACCGGCGCATTAGCTGGCGACGAAAAATGGATTGCAAAAATAAACGAATTGATGGATGCTGTTGATAGCTATATTCCTTTACCTCCACGTCTGGTTGATTTACCATTCCTTATGAGTGTTGAGGATGTATTCTCCATTACTGGCCGTGGTACTGTAGCTACAGGTCGTATTGAAAGAGGGCGCATAAAAGTTGGTGAAGCCATTGAAATTGTAGGTTTAATGGAAAAACCATTGAACTCAGTATGTACCGGGGTAGAAATGTTCAAAAAATTATTGGACGAAGGTGAAGCCGGAGATAACGCAGGTCTTTTATTACGTGGTATTGAGAAAACTCAAATCAGGCGTGGTATGGTTCTTTGTAAACCAGGTTCTATTACACCACATACTGAATTTAAAGGTGAAGTTTATGTATTAAGCAAAGAAGAAGGGGGGCGCCATACACCATTCTTCAACAAGTATCGTCCTCAGTTCTATTTCCGTACTACGGATGTAACTGGAGAGGTTACATTAAATGCAGGAACAGAAATGGTGATGCCTGGTGATAATACCAATTTAAATGTTACGCTGATACAGCCGATTGCAATGGAAAAAGGATTGAAATTTGCAATTCGTGAAGGTGGCCGTACGGTAGGTGCCGGTCAGGTAACTGAAATTGTAAAATAAAAAAACAGCCTTCCCAAACCCCTTCGAAAGAGGGGCTTCGGCAGCTTAAAATAAAGCAAAGTACCTTTGGTAATTTAACCTTTGGTACTTTGTTATTTTAAAAGTATTTTAAATTTTAGTCTCTCAAAATCTTCCGATTTATCGGGCGTGGGGAGGCCATTTACGGGAATGGTGCAACGGTAGCATACGGGTCTCCAAAACCTTTGATCTTGGTTCGAATCCTAGTTCCCGTGCAACCGAAGGTTGCAAAGGTTTATGAGGTTTGATAAGTTTAAAAGTTATTCTCAATCTTTGAGAATTGTTGAACCTATAAAACTTCTTAACCGATTGGACCTTTTAAATTAAAAAACTATGAACAAATTTGCAGTTTTTGTAAGTGAATCTTACAAAGAAATGGTGGAGAAAGTCAGTTGGCCCAAATGGGAGCAGCTTCAGCAATCTACTATGATTGTATTGGGAGCCACCCTTTTCATTACGGCTATTGTGGCCTTAATGGATTTTGTAGCAAACGGGTCAATGAAATTTATTTACTCTTTATTCAAAGGTTGATAATGGAAGAAATAATACAGGAAAGCATAGAGAAAATAGAAAAAGACAGCCGGTGGTATGTCCTGAGGGTGGTTAGTGGAAAAGAGCGTAAAATAAAAGAATACCTCGATAAGGATATTGTACGCAATGGATGGGATAAAATTATTAAGCAGATATTTTTACCCGTTGAAAAAGTATATAAAGTATTGAATGGTAAAAAAGTAATGCGGGAAAGAAACTTTTATCCTGGTTATATCATGATGGAAGTTGCAGATGGAAAATTAAATGATGATATTATCCAGCATGTGAGTAACATCAGTAATGTAATGCACTTTCTCACTGATGGTAAAGGCTCCAAAGGAAATATCATTTCTCTTCGCAAATCAGAGGTAAACAAAATGCTGGGTAAGGTTGATGAAATGAGTGATATTGGAGGGGTAACAATGAGTGAGCCTTTCATTATTGGCGAAACAATTAAAATTATAGATGGGCCATTCAATGATTTTAACGGGGTAATTGAAGAGGTGAGTGATGAAAAGAAAAAATTAAAAGTTCAGGTAAAAATATTTGGCCGGGCAACGCCGGTAGAACTAAGTTATATGCAGGTAGAAAAACTGGCATAAACCCTTTTAAAAAGCCCCATCGCAAATTTGACGGGGCTTTTTTATAAAATGTTTCTAAAAGTTGTTGCCGCTAGGGAATATTAGTAGTCTTTAACTTAGTTTGGCTGTTGGTATTATTAACTATAGTAAGGTAGTTTAAATTTATTTTAGTATTGTTTTCTATGAGGCCAACTTTAGGAGCATAATAAGATTGTATGTCTGTAGTTAATGAAGTGGAGGGAATACCCGGAATTGCGAGGGTAGTTTCTACGTGAATGACCTGGGTGTATGTTGTTCCGTTTACAGTTTTGCTGATTGATTTCTCTATAATTTTATTGGTAACATTCACTGTAATGGGCACCCCGGATATAGTAACGGGATAGCTTTGGCTCCAGGTAAAATTTATGGCAGCATTACTTTTTAAATATAAATTTTCTGCTTTTGTTCCGCCCAATGCTGCGGGGAGGCTTTGATAAGAATAATAATCACCTCCTGTGATGTTGTAGTACTCAGAGGCATTAGTACTGCTGTTTAGGTAAACGTGAAATTGTTTCCCCCCAATAGTTGAATCCCGGCTAGTAGATGTAAGTGAATAAAGGGAAGTAGTTAATGAGACATTATCTATCGCTTCATAGTTCCACTTACTGCCGGCTGTAGTTGTCATATATTTTACAGCCAACGGGTCTGCCGGAACCGGAACCGGGTCATGGGAACACGAGGCCAGAAATAGTATAACGGAAAAGAGAATGAGGCCCATATTTTTCATAGTAATGCGTTTTATTCAGTAATATCTGTATTTTTTGGTAAATAATAAAATTTTTCCTCTTATCTTTGCGCTCCGAAATTTATGGCTAAACAGGCATTAATTAAACAGGATGGTACTATAGTGGAAGCGTTGAGCAATGCTATGTTTAAAGTGAAGTTAGAAAACGG
>JBDSDN010000225.1:0-14444 GCA_039920545.1 Ferruginibacter sp.
TATAAAAAGAACGATTAAAAAGGCCAGGATTGTCCAGATGATTAAACCTAAATGTGGTAATAAAAGATCCATGCTATTAAGTTATGAATTATGAGTTACGGGTTAATAGACCCATAAGAATTTTTGATGATAATATTACTGCGCCCGCCGCCCTCTGCTTTAGGCGCAGTAATGGGCTTGTGCAATTAGCCTTTAAGTACTGCCAATAATCCTGCGATAACTGCAAAAAGGGCAACGCCCTCAACAAATGCAGCCGTCAAAATCATGTTTGCACGAATATCATTGGAAGCTTCCGGCTGACGGGCAATTGCTTCTACTGCACCTTTACCAATTTGTCCGATACCAATTCCGGCACCAATGGCAGCAAGGCCTGCACCTATTGCACCCCCCATGTGGGAAAAACCAAATTGCGTTTCCGCTAACAAAGTCATCAAAGTCATGATACTTGTATTTATAGTGAATGAAAAAAAACTAAATTGTTGGAATCACCTCTTCCGTATGCCCATCTACATCTGCATGCCCACCTTCAAACGACTGGCCGATAAAAACCGCTGTTAAATTGGTAAATATAAAAGCCTGAATAAATGCTACCAGGATTTCTATAAAATATATAAATACGGTGAACAAAATAGATATGGGAGAAAAGCCCCAACCTGCGCCCTTGTTCATTTCTCCAAAAATAAAAATAAGAGAAATAAAACTTAATATAATAATATGCCCGGCAACCATATTCGCAAAGAGCCGTATAATTAATGCTGCGGGCTTTATGATGAAAACACCAGCAACTTCTACGGGAATCAAAATAATTTTTACCAATAATGGGACACCCGGAGGCCAGAAAATATGACTCCAGAAATGACTGTTTGTACTAAATAAGATTACTATCAACGAAATAATTCCCAGCACAGCTGTAAATGCCGTATTACCCGTAACATTTGCAGACCCAGGAATTAATCCAAAGAGATTATTTATAAGTATAAAAAAGAAAACCGTTAAAAGGTAAGGTAGATATTTTTGCCATTTATGACCAAGATTGGGTTTTGCCACATCATCTCTTACAAAGGTTATGACCGGCTCTAAAACATTCTGCCAGCCTTTTGGCGCTGAAGTAACTCCAAGCCCATTTTTATATTTCCGGGCTATGCTGATCATCAATACTACTAATAAAGTAAGTGCTAGTATCATTTGCACCACATTTTTAGTTAATGAGAAATCATAGACTTTGGAACCATCATTTGCAGTAATATTCCCCTCGTGCAATTTATAACCATTGTAAAGTTCTTCCCCTTCGTGGCCAAAGCGGGAAGAAGAAAATATAGAAAAACCTTTCGTGGAAGAGTATAAAATTACGGGCAACGGAATAGTAGCATGAAAATTACCTGCAGTAAAAAAATGAAACTCATGAGCGTCTTTAACGTGGTCCATTATTATCCTTGCAGGATCTAATTTTCCTTCTTTTACTTCTTGTTTTTCTTCAGCGGCGCCTATTGGGGAATTTTGCCCAAAAGAAAGCGATGAAAAAAGTAATAAACTTACGCTTAAACCCGCTACCAGTAAAGATTTGATGCCCCTTGATACCATGCTGTCCCTGAAATTTGCCGCAAAGATAAGGCCTGTTGGGTAAACTATAAAATCTGAAGGGATTAAATATGCTTTCAGGCGATTTTTTCCTGGCTTTCAAACTGTATTTTATGTAGCTGGTAGTAAAAGCCCTGGCGCTGCATAAGTTCGGCATGAGTTCCCATTTCCTTT
The DNA here is from genome assembly GCA_039920545.1 of Ferruginibacter sp. Classification (GTDB taxonomy): domain Bacteria; phylum Bacteroidota; class Bacteroidia; order Chitinophagales; family Chitinophagaceae; genus Ferruginibacter. Next base: position 1,753 of record JBDSDN010000225.1, read on the forward strand.
ACCTCTCCCTTGTCCAGAACCATAATTTTATCTGCCTTTCGGATGGTGCTTAGCCGATGGGCTATAATTATAGAAGTGCGCCCCGCAATCAGTTTTTCTATGGCATGCTGAATAAGCCCTTCGCTTTCAGAATCCACTGAAGAAGTTGCTTCGTCTAAAATTAAAACGGCAGGATCATAGAGGAGGGCCCGTACGAAAGACAATAGTTGACGCTGCCCGAGTGATAAAGTAGCACCTCGTTCCATAACATTATAATCGTATCCCCCGGGCAACCGCATAATGAACTCATGCATGCCAATTAGTTTTGCAGCTCTAATCACATCTTCTATCGGGATAGCTTTATTGCGTAAGGTTACATTATCCAGCACTGAACCGCTGAACAGGAAAACATCCTGCAGTACTATTCCAATTTTACTTCGCAATAAGTCCAGGTTATAATCATCTATACTTTTTCCATCAAGCAATATTGCCCCTTCCTGAATCTGGTACAACCTGTTAATCAAACTGATGATAGTTGTTTTGCCACTGCCGGTATGGCCCACTATTGCCAATGTTTTACCGGCCTCAATATTAAACGATATATTTTTTAATACATAACGGTCATCTATATACGAAAATGAGACATCCCGGAATTCTATCCGCCCAGGCATAACCGCAGGATTATAATTGCCCTTATTGTCTGTTACATCTTCATTATCCAAAACTTTAAATACCCGTTCACTGGCTATCATCCCCATCTGCAGCACATTAAATTTATCTGCAATAACCCGTAATGGCCGGAAAAGTAAGTTAACGCATAATATAAAAGCAGTGATTATACCACCTACATTTTCTTTTTCTCGTATGGGTATGTGCATGGATTCATTTGCAGCCCACCACACCAACAGGCCAATAGATAATGCAGATACCAGTTCTACCACAGGAAAGAAAACGGAGTAAGCAAAAATGGCTTTGATATTTGCATTACGGTGTTGCTTATTGATGGTATTGAATTTTTCCTGTTCTCTTTTTTCAGCAGCAAAAGCCTGTACAAGCGCCATTCCCGTAATGTGTTCCTGCACAAAAGCATTTAACGCCGCTACGGCATTACGTACTTTTATAAAAGATTTATTCACCGTCTCTTTAAAAATATACGTAGCTATTAATAACAAAGGAAAGGCTGCAAGGCATACCAAGGTCAGCTTCCAGTCTACCCAGAACATATATGATAAGATGGAAATAATAGAAAGTAAATCCGCAATTATGGGAATGAGCCCGTCACTGAATATATCATTAACTGATTCAATATCATTTATGGTTCTGGTGGTTAGGGTTCCTATAGGCGTTTTATCAAACTGTGATAAATTAAGGTGAACAATTTTATTGTAGGTACTTACTCTTAAATCTTTTACCACGCTTTGGCCCAAAGAGGCCGTAGTAAATGTAAAATAAAACCGGCACGTAGTTTCTAAAAAGAGCAAAAGTAATTGGATGATGGTAACCTCAATAATAAAGCCGCCGGGTCCGTTAATAAAATGTGCGACTGTATTATTTCTTATGCCGTCATTGATGGTAACCTGTATAAGAAATGGACGTAGAGGCGCCATTAAAGCCAATAAAAGGGCAAGTAACAACGAGCCGTAAAACTTTTTTTTATAAGGGGCAGCAAAGGTGAATACTCTTTTGAGAAGTGATAATTTCTCTTTCTTTTTCTCAGCGGTTCCGAAAATCATCTTGCAAAGTTAAACCTAAAGCCAATAAAGAGAAAAGAGTGACTGGTATTTAGTAAAGTTCTTTTTTAATAATTTGGGTTCAATTAGATAAAGAGGCAATCAGAGGGTTGCAAGAAAAGTAAAATGCTAATTGCTCATTTGTTCGTTTTCCATTTTTTTATGGTAAGCTTTTATAAAAATGGCTCCAAGATTTTTATACGGAGGGATATAATCATCCCAACTTTCCCTGATAGACTTACTGGGATCCCTTTCCATAGTTTTAGTTAGGGTGGCCCACATTGTTTTCCAGGAGAGCGTTGTGCCAGAAATAAACACTTGGTTCAGGTAGTTAATGATTGGTTGGTTTATATCTCCAGAACCAATTTCCTTGGTCGAAATAATATGTGCATCTGGTGAAGTTTCCAAAATCTGGTTTAGATTTTTGTAACCACCACAGGAACCAAGTACGATGATTTTAGCATCCCCTGGCATACGGTCAATGGTGCCAGGCAGCCAATAGCTGTGGCCACGGTGTACGACAATAGAAGGTTTCATGCCCAGAACTTTCAAATAATTACCTAAGTGTACCTGGGCTGAATCATCCAGGTTATCATCATAATTTAGCGGTCTGTTTGCAAAGACACTTATGTTTCCTTTTAAAGAACTGAGTTCTGCCCATTCTTTTTTCATAATAAGTTTCCAGTCTTTTGCAGGAAAAGCATTTAAAAAGCGGGGAAAAAATGATTTGCCATCTTCATCGCCATAAAAAAATACTTGTTCTACAATACGCCCCTTTTCATCCTGCATTCCTTTATTTGAAATTTCATAAATAGAGGGTATACCGATTTCTGCTGTAAGATCAATCCCGGAAGTAGTATCGGAAGACAACATAATCGTTTTCAACAACCCATAAATTATCTTGCCCCGTAAATTATTTTCAGCCAAATTTTTCTGTTCATTCTCATTCACATAACTAAGAATAGTATTCTTTAATTTTTTATCGTTAATACTGCTATAGGAGTCTGCTACATCAACTGCATCTTCCAGGTTATTTCCCTTGTCGAGATTGGCCACAAACGCTTTCATTAAAATTTCGGACATTGCTGGAGGCATACTTTTTAAAAAAGTGTCCAGTTTATTAAAATTTGCGGCCATTTTAATAAACTTTTTAAAAAAATCGAAGTTTACATGAAGTAATAATGAATCTCCCCTGGGGTTATCTCCCATACGCTGCAGCATCCGGTTAAAACTATGTTTGTAACTGGAGGTGTAAATGTCATTTTCACCCAAAACAATCATATAATATAGTTCTTCCGGGGTGAGTGGATCTATTGCCCTCATACGAACAGCAAGATTGCTCTGTTCATGAAGCGCATTTATAGGGGTAATAAAATGGAGTATTGCTTTTGCCTGCAGCACTTCCCTTAGGCCATTGGCGCCAAACATAGCCACAGGTGTATCCCTTAAAGGTGGAGACATACGGGTAAAATAAGCTTCTTCGGTTTTTACTAAAAGTTTAAAATAACCAACACTGTCATACCCTTTTTCTCCATCGCCTACAAACTTCTTAATACTGTCTACCGTTTTTTTACCGGATAATAAATCATCTAAAAAGGGAAAATAAAACAAGGCATTGGGCGTTTGGCTTAGCCGTGCCACAGCAACTACCATACTGTTGGTGTTGCGGTGTATTAATTGCCCCTCAACAGATTTAAAAGATTGTGCATAAGAATATAATTGAACCGGGTTATTCCTGCAGGCTAACACCACCAGGCTATCTGCAAAAGCTTCTTTAGCAAAAGGCCGAATTGTTTGCAAAATTTTATCAGGATTGAGCTTGCAAAATTTTAAATAAACAATGTTCTGCACCGTTTTAATGTCTTTGTTATCAAAAAAAACGGCCGAATTAATTTTTGCTATTGCATAGGGTGCCAGCTCTATATAAGGAATCATGGAAGCTGAAACAACTTGTCCTTTTAAAATCTGTTCAAAATTATTTAACAATGCAGAAAATTCCAGGGGGTTAATCTGCTTACTCCTCCAGGAAACCCGGAACGATTTTACGAGGTTTTCAATGTAAGCCAGGTTGCGGACCTTTTCATTGTTGGATGGTATTCCTTTAGCCGTTTCAACCCAATCCCTTAAATCATTTACTTTACGGAAAAGCACATCTGAAACCTGCATATTTATCTCTTCATTACTACTTATATGCAGCACCCCATCGAGTTTACCGTCGGCCCGGTCAGTTAACTTTTGTTCCTGAATTATCTTATCGTGAAAGTATTGCCTGGATATTGGAACGATTACCGAATCTGCAGCGGCGAAAAGGTGAAAGAATGAGAATAAAAAAAAGGTAAGTACAATTAATCGCTTCATATAAATAATATCTATTGCAAAGATGGTGCAATTTACATAATTGATTAAACAGGAGAGTGCATTAGTTGTACAATAGCTGCGTTATGCTTAACAATTTAATAATGTTATAACGTTCATTTAACGGATGATTGCTATAAACGAACAACTACTTTTGCGAAACATTTCATATATGATAAATCCTTCAAAGAAAATTTTAATTGCTGATGATGAACCGGATATCCTAGAAATTATCCAGTTTAACTTACAGGCAGAAGGATATGAAGTTATTACTGCCAAAAACGGTGAGGAAGCATTAGAGAAAGCAAAAAAATATCTTCCGGACCTGATAATACTTGATATAATGATGCCTGGAAAAAACGGCATGGAAGTTTGTACGATACTGCGGATGATGCCTGCATTTAAATCTACCCTTATAGTGTTTCTTACGGCATTAAGTGATGAAAGCACAGAAATAAAAGGACTAGAAACAGGTGCCGACGACTACCTAACCAAGCCTGTAAGCCCTAAAATATTAACGAGTAAGGTTAATGCTCTTTTCCGCAGATTAAATAAAACAGATTCGGGCATAATTAAAGTGGGTGATTTTGAAATAGACCGTGAAAAATATGTGGTAATGCATAATAGTAAGGAACTCACCCTGGCCCGTAAAGAATTTGAGTTATTAGCATTGCTGGCTTCCAAACCCGGCAAAGTTTTTTTACGCAATGAAATTTTAAACCAGATTTGGGGAACCGAGGTAATTGTGGGGGATCGGACTATAGATGTTCACATTAGGAAAATTAGACAAAAACTTGGGCTTGATTGTATAACCACCGTAAAGGGCGTAGGGTATAAATTTGAACTATAGGTAGAAATAATTCCTTCATATTTAATAAAACTACTGTGCGGGAATCTCACTAATTTTACCTGCTATTTTGAACTGTTAACAATACATGTTTTCCACAAAAAACTTTTCCCCGCAGCAACTTGCTGGTTTAACGGCATTAATACTTTCAGTTCCTATTACTTTGCTCATTTTTGTATTTGAGCCAGTCTGGTGGATAGCATTAATTTTTTTTCTCTTGATTTTCATGGGGAGTTTTGGCCTTATTCTATATACCCTGCAAACCTTTATTTACCGTAAGATAAAATTGATTTATAAACTTATCTATCAAACAAAAGCCAGTAAAAGAGAAGAGTTTTATTATAAAAATATTTTACCGCAGAAGAGCATAGATGAGGTAAGGGAAGATGTAGAAACCTGGGCCCAGCAGCGTAAAGCAGAGATAGAAATATTGCAACAAAATGAAGCCTTTAGAAAAGAATTTTTACAAAACCTAAGTCATGAATTAAAGACGCCCATTTTTGCCATACAGGGCTATGTAGACACCCTTTTGAATGGGGCATTACATAACGAGTCGGTGAATACTAAATTCTTAAAAAGCACTTCCCGTAATGTAGAAAGAATGGTAAACCTGGTAGATGACCTGGATGAAATTTCCCGTTTGGAAAGTGGAGAACAAAAAATAAATTTTAAGAATTTTATTATACAGGATCTTCTTAAAGAAGTTTTAGATTCTCTATTTATTAAGGCAAAAGAGAAAGAAATAAAGTGTGTGATAAAAAAAGGTTGTGAAATACCGCTGGTAGTTCATGCAGATAAAGAGAAGATACGACAGGTATTACTAAATATTGTTGATAATGCTATAAAATATGGTAAGGAAAACGGAGAAATTGAAGCAAGTTTCTATGATGTAGATGGTAAAAATATATTAATTGAAATAAGCGACGATGGTGCCGGTATAGGCGAAGAACATTTGCCCCGCATATTTGAGCGCTTTTATAGAACTGATTTGGCCAGAAGTCGTAAAGTAGGCGGCAGCGGGCTTGGCCTTTCAATCTGCAAACACATTATTGAAGCTCATAAACAGGCAATTCACGTCCGTAGTAAAATAGACGTGGGTAGCACATTTGGATTTACTTTGCCCGCCAAAAAAGACTAATTACAAAGCATGATGTGGGGCAGGTGCTGAATTATTCTCTCTACGAAAATATCCCTCCTTTGCATTTCTTAAAGTCCTTGCAGCTGCTTGCAGGTAAACAACTGTAACTGCAGAAAAAATTCCGGTTGCGGCACCAATAAGAACATCAGCAATAGAATTTTGGACCAGGTATAACCTGGAAAAGCCGACAAGGGCTGCAGCAAATAATAAGATCAATTTCCGGTATAAAACCCTTTCGTTTAAAATTAAAACATTTACTATAGTGAAAGCTATAGCTGTGTAAGCTGAAGGAAATAGAACATAATCCTCACCTGGCATTTCAAAATGAAAAAATAAATTTTGTAGCGGCTCAGTATAGATGGTAAAATTTCCCGGGATAGTAAAGTTTTTGATAAGCTGATCGATTACTGTGGTAAAAAAACATCCAGTAAGTAATTGTATTCCCCTGTTTTTTTGTTGTTTAAAAAAAATAAGGTAAGCCGATAGCGCTGTTGCAAAAAAGCCACTACCGAGAAATGTATAATTGATAAAAAATACATTAAGCCAGAAAGGATGCGGGCTTCTCAAAGTTATAAATGCACCTGGTTGTCCGGCTACCAAAAATGCAACGCCTCCAGTAAAAAAAAGTATAAAAAATTTCATGCATAACCCATATTCCCCCCATGTCATGTTAAAAAGATTTTTCATGAATTCATTTTAAAACAGCAAGCTATCAAAGGAATCTTACTTTAGGGTTATGGTAGCATTAAGCATGGGTTATCAAATAAAATAAAAGGCCACCTATAAGAATAAAGGTGGCTCAAAGCATGATTAAAACTTGCTATTTGCTTAAGGAAAAAATGTGATGTTGTTTCGTAGTTTGCAAATGTAAAATGCACATAATTTTTATAATACAACCATCAGTATCATTAAGGAATTATTATTAATCTTATTTTGCAACACTTTTTACCTTCTGCCCGTTACTATTGTATTCATCTGTAGAAATAAAATTTCCGGCTGTGTCAAAAATCTGCCAGTTTCCTGAATGAAATCCACTCTTGTAGACACCACTTGCCTTAATAAAACCATTTTCATAAAACTCCTCAGCGTCTCCATTAAACTGCCCAAAATTATCCAATAGGTATTTCGCCATCAACTGCCCATTTGGATAATATTGCGCAGTAAATTTTCTTGTTTTATTTTTTGTGATAATGATTTGCCGTACCATTGAATCTTTATCTTTCATTATTTGAATAAGCGTGGAATCCTTTTTTGTAAAATAATATTCTGCCAGGGCAAAGTCCCGGGTAAAATAAGGTCTTGAATATGTACTGTCACTTTCATTTTTTATAGAGTCAATCATTGAAAATGGAACAGTTTTGGGCTTGGCTATTCCAGGCTTGGTTTGTTGCCGACAACCTACAATGATTATTAAAAAAAATATTGCCCCAAGCTTTAAGCAACTTACTAAAGAATTACTCATCACATTTTTGTTCATAAGTTTTACTAAATTTAAAAAAGCAGCATGAAAAATCATGCTGCTTTTTTTTTATACTTTTAAAGCGGACTTCTAAAATTTCGTCCAGGTCTTCCACCAGGTATCACCAATAGCGCATGCCCCTTTATAAGTTACTGAAGTAAACCCTGTAGCTAATTTAGGGTTAGTGAAAGTAGCGCCTGCTAAAGCAACTGAACCTGCAGTAGGATTAAAATCAGGAGCTGTATAATTAAATGGTGCAGTCAGGCCGACTTCTGCGTTCGTGGTGAGGATACTGTTCCCGTAAACCGGGGTGTTAAACCAGTTAACAATATCTGCCATTGTATTTGGAACTAAAGGAATATTAGCGTTGCTTCCCCTACTAAACAAAACCGGATTAGGGCAACCAGCTATAATGGTATTCTGAACAGATAAAGCACCAGGTATATTATTATCTGTTGGTACCCCTTTGGTTGCATCAATATACAAACCGTTAGGGTAACCCATAATTATTGAATTAAAAAGTGACATGGCAGAATTCCTCCTGATCTGTGCACCCCACTTAAAAAATGTTGGATTACCTACGTTTGTCAAACTAGCCTTTGGGCCCATTACGGTCATATTGGAAAAAACCACGCTAGTTTGAGGTAACAGTGAGCTTCCGTTTGCATCATTGTCACTTTCAAAGGCTTCGCTATTAGAGATATCAGCAACAGCTGAATCTCTCAAGGAAATGCCAAACTGTACTTTTCCGCTAAAGCCGTTATCTGTGTCAAAATCATCATCTAAAGTGCGAAAAGAAATTAAATGTTTACAGTTAACTGTACCACCAAACCACTCAAAAGAATCGTCATTAGCATATGAAACCTGAACATTATCGACAACCGTAAGATTACCGACGCCACCAAAAGTCAGTCCGTTTATTTCTTTATCCGGTAAAAAAGCGAAGCCAGCATATTCCACCCGCACATACCTTAATATACCACTATTATCTGCAGGGTTTTGTGCCTGGGTTGCAGGCGTACCATAGAGCCCTAACCCATCACTATTATTAATACCGCCTTCAATTTCCCCAAGACCTTGTACTCCATTAAAAGAGGAGTTGGTTGGCGCATTTCCGAGTATAACCAGGCCGGCCCAGTCTCCACGTACCGGTGCGGCGGCTTCTGAAGTAAATACAATTGGTTTATCTGCAGTTCCGTCTGCAATTATTTTGCAACTGCGGGTAATTATAAGGCCGCCATTTTTTCCTGTTTCCCCAACTATTTTAGTCCCGGGCTCTATGGTTAAAATAGCACCATTGGTTACATAAACCAGCCCCCGTAATTTATAAGTGTTGGTGGCTTTTAAGGTGCGGTTTTCAGAAATACGTCCTTCTAATATTGTATTTTCTGTAGAGCCGCCGCCGCCTGTTGGTGGAGGATTTACGACGGTGTTGCCATCAACTTCAATTTTGCGGCAACTTAGAGCAGTTGCCGTAATCAGTATCCCATAAAGAAATAACTTTTTCATTTTTTGCTTTTAATTTTTATAAAATCGTTAATAATTATAAATACTAGAAATTATACCCGAAAGTGACACTTACATTGGTACCGTATTTTCTTTTAATTGCAAATGCATCTGAGGATGAACTGTATTTTTTATTGCGGTCTATATCATTATAAAATATTGCAGCTTTATTTATAATGTCGGCAACGTTAAGCTTTACTTCCCCTTTTTTCTGCAAGACTTTTTTTGCAATTTGAAAATCCAGAACCGGACGTGGGTTTTCCCAAATTGGCGGTTGATCATTTCCACCCACGTAGGCAATTCTCCGGCCTATTTCATTAAATAAAAGAGTAGTACTCAAGCCATATTTTTCTACATCATATTGTACTGAAGCATTAAGCAGGTAGGGGCTTTGCCCTTGCATAGGACGGGCTTCATCGCCGCCAATGCCTGTAACCCGGTTGTAGATGTAGGAAACATTTCCCTGTGCAGTAAAGTTTTTAAGAGCAGGATCAAAATCCAATTTTTTCCTGAATTCCAGTTCTGCACCAAAACTGTTTGCTTCTTTGGCATTTATGAAATTATAGGTGCTGCTGGCACCACCTGAGCTTGCATTAAATATTGCTTCAATGGGATTTTTAAAATATTTATAGAAAACGCCCATAGTAATCAATTCACCTGCCCGGGGATATAACTCATATCGCAGATCAAAATTTGAAACTTTAGTTCTCACCAAGCCACTAAAGCCCGCTACCGTGGCCCCTAAATCAAAATCATAAAACTGGAAAGTGCTAAGTTCTCTAAACTCCGGACGGATAACTGTTTGAGAACCTGATAAACGGATATTCGTTTTAGCATTGGTTTTATAAGTAAAATTAGCTCCCGGCAAATAGTCTGTAACCTTACTATACACATGCCGTGGATCGCTTTGTTTTAAACTTCCTATTACCTGGTCAAAATCCTCTACTCTTAATCCCCAGACCACTCTTAGTTTTTTTCCGAGTTGATTATCCAATTGTAAAAAACCGGCATTTAATATTGAGTTTGCAATGTAACGGTAACTCGTACCTGCTAATTCGTTAAATGCAAACCTTGTACTGCCATCACCAAAGTTTTCTCCAGCAAATATTTTATCAGGTTCAAGCGAGCGAAGTTTTACATCGTCTACAGGTAAATAAATTGCAAAAGGCCTGGAATCAAATAAACGATCTTTTACCTGGAAGAAATATCCACCTTTTATAGTTTGCGCAACGCTGTTTATTTTAAAAGTTTTAGACAGATCAGCACCGGAAGTATATACATAATCATTTAAAAAACCATAGTACCTGCTGCCACTTTTTTGAGAAGCGTTTGATGCGCCAATATTTGCAAGAAATGGAACATCAGGATTGCTGTTTGCCTGGTTATATTGTAACCTTCGTTGGTCAGGAATATACTGATCCAGGATATTGAAACTTCCGAACCAATGAAATTTTAAATCTGCCAGGCCTTTCAAGTTATGATCACCGGAAACCTGGGTATTAAAAAAAGTGTTTGCTTTAAAGGCGAGCTCCGTAGCTTTTATATTATCGCCCAGTGGGGGTGGGTTAATGTCAAAATCTTTACCAGTCCGCAGTGTTGCATAATTAGCAGTATTTACATTTAAAATATTCTTGAAAGAAATTTTATTATTAGCCCCTAATTGAAGAGTAATATTCGCCAGGGCGCCTGCGAGTATATCTGTACTATATTTTATATTATTATAATCAAAACTTAAATTAGGAATGTTATTTTCAAAAGTATTAATCTGGTTTTGGTATTCAATTCTTCTCTTGCTGCGGTTATAATTAACAGCGAAAATAGCTGCCAATTTTGAATTGCCTCCTATGCCTGCACTGAACCCCCCATTAAGTAAAAGACTTTGGTTTAAGGCGGTTGAAAAGCCGGAAGGTGATTTATTTGCCGTCCATATATTTTCAAAGTCTTTTGCAAAAGCCGTTTTTTGGCCCTGGGTAATGGACGAAAAAGCTGCTTTGTTTGGAAAGCCTTTTGGTAATGCTCTTGTACCATCATCATATCCTAAAAAATCAGTCTTGCCACCCTTATAAGTGTAAAAATCATTTCCAATTGTTTGGGAATTAAAACCAGAGCCTATTTGTATGGTAAAAAAGTTTTTAGACGGAACATCTTTTGTGTTTACCTGTATTAGGCCCCCCGCCCACTCCCCGGGTAGTTCGGGTACAAAAGCTTTATTTACAACAATATTATCAATCATAGAAGATGGGATAATATCAAAGCTGAATGTTTTGCGGTCGGGCTCAGTACTACTTAATAAAACCCCATTCAACATAGCCTGATTGTACCGGTCGGCTAAACCACGTACCACCAGGTATTTTCCTTCCTGTACGCTGGTGCCAGGTACTCTCTTTAAAACTTCGCCGGTATTTTTATCGGGAGATCTTCTGATTGTTTCTGCAGATATTACCTGCGCTACAGTATTTGTATTTTTTTGAAAAGTAATTAGAGAAGCGGCTGTTTCTCTTCTTGAGGTACTAACTGCTCTGACAACCACGCCTTCTTCTGTTTTTTCCCTTTGAGTGAGCGAAAGATCCTGGGTTGATACTGCTCCGTCTTTTATCTCAATTTCATCTACTTCCTGGGTGACTCCATTATAACTGAAAATTAAAGTGGTTTGGCCAGTGCCCTCAATGTTTAATGAATATCTTCCTTCTGTATTGGTAGCAGTTCCTTGTTTAGTAGATTTTATTATTACAGAAACTCCGGTGAGTGGCATGCCGGTTTTAGCATCTTTAACCTGGCCCTCAATTTTTGATTTTTGTGCAAATGATGCAAAACTAAATCCCAAAAATAAAGTCAATAGTATAAATAGTCTCATGCCATTTTATTTTATGCAAAGAGACTAATTGTATGTTATGCCAGAATGAAGTAAAGGTTATGCAAACGTTATGGCTAGATTATGCCAATGTTATGTGTATGTGAGGAATATCAAAAACGGAATTGTAATCTTGTAGTAAAGATGTTGTCCTTAATATCATCCGAATATCCGGTTAAACTAGTTTTTTCATTCCTTACTAAATCGTACCACACCAGGAGTTTGACATTAGCATTTATATAATAATTGTATCCGAACCCAAGCGTATAAAATTTAATATCCGCTACATTGGTATTTGTACCTGGCTTTCCTATTTCCCTTTTGCCCAATTTAGAATTGGGATCATAATAGTCAAACTTAACAGCTAGCTGGTGATGTAAATTCCAAATATTCTGAAGTGCATAAAAATACCCCCCGTTAAATTTTCGGATAAAATATGCTTCTTTGCCGTTTAGCAGAGCTGCAGGCGTTTCAGAAGTTAATGCCGTTCCTGTTTGAGTACCGGTAATAACCTCAGCCCTGAATTCGGTGGCTAATCCTTTTTTATTTTTAATTTTTAACTGTGCGTCTGCCCCATAATATTTACGGGGTGCAATTTTACCGAGATTAATTTCTGAAGAATCCACGGCAAACATTTTTGTTGTGCTTCCTTCTGCTATACGGTAAATATATTTTGTGTTCTGCAGCATACCTCCATTAAAATAAGATGCAGCGGTACTAAAAAATATTTTATCTGTAATTGAAACAGGTTTTAACCCAATTCTGCCAATAAAATCTTTATGGCTGTCAAAGTCTGCTGAGGCGGCCAGGCCCTGCCCATTAAATAA
>JBDSDN010000226.1:0-28444 GCA_039920545.1 Ferruginibacter sp.
TTCGTATAATCATAAAAAAAGTTAGCCCTGAGGCGTTGAAAGAAAATAATGTTGCCAAAACCCCAATCGGGATACAACAAAGGGAGTTCGTAATTAATGCCTAGTTTGTACATTCGCCGGGTACTAAGTGCAGAATATCCCCTGGAATAAGAAAAAGTATTACTAAAAATATCTGGCAGGGTATCTCGTTTTTGAAATGCGCCCTGGAGTAACAGGCTATGGTTAGAAAATAATCCCGGAAAATAAAAGTTAGTAGCTCCTACAAATTTACGGCTATCCCTAAAAGTGAATGCATAACGATAGCGTGCAGCTATAGTTTGTGCCCAGCGTGGGTTAACATGCTGCTTTGCCTGTTTGCTGACATTACTAAAAGATAAAAATGCATTTACATATTGAAGGGCTTCATTTTTTAAAATATTTTTACCAATGCCCCGATAATATAACTGCTCTAAATTATACCCCCCACCAATATTAATATATTTATTAGTTCTTCCGCCGGCAAAAGTTAAAGGAACCGAACCACCCGTTGAAATTTTTGCTGAATTAAAACTTACTGATTTCCCCAGAGCGGTATCTATTGTGCGGTTAAAGCTGGCTTCGGTACCCAATCCCAGGAGGGGGTACCAGCCGGCAAATACGCCATTAAAACCGATAGAATGGCTTTGTTCATTACGGTTATACGTGTACGTTAAACTGTTACTGAAACTGCTTAAAACATTATCACTATAAAAACTGTATCCATATTCAGGATCTCCTGCTACCGGCCTCCCGCTATGAAAATTAAAGAGATGACCGGATTTTTTATAATCAGTAACCGATTTTTTTTTCTGCTGCAATGTATATAAAGTGCCTGCACCTTTGGCATGTAAAGCAGCCGGCGTATAAAGTGCCTCAACATTAATAAATTCTCCGGTAGAAATTTCCGCCCAGGCTGATTCTGAAATTTTAATTTTTGCCAGGCGTGAACCATTTGCAGTAAAAGCAGATACCAGCATTTCCGACTTATCATTTACAGTGGGATGATAAATGCCGTTATTATTATTAGTAATTCTAAATATTTTTTTATTTTGGAGGTTTACGGCAAAAACTTTATCCGCATTATTGTTCATTGCACTAAAATAAACAGTATCGCCTTTCACCATTGGATAACCCAAAACATTAAAAGTAAAGGGCGTTATATTTTCCGTGGCGCCGTTTTTGAGGTCTACTTTTATCAAAGCCATTTGCCCTTCGGGATTCCTAACGGCGGAGATAGCAGTATAGGAATTGATATATTTTGTTTGAGTAAAAAAATAATTATTTCTGTTGGGTATTTGCATAATTACAGCTCCTGTATTTGCATCGAGCCGGTGCAAGCTGTTTGAACCATTCGGATTCACCTGAACGGCAAGAATTTCTTTCCCTTCGATATTGATATCCGGGGAAAAATATTTTGATTTTACCGTGAGTTGCTTTTGATGCCTGGTTTTTATATCCAATACCTGCAACACACTGTAATCCCTGTTTCCCCAGCGGGGATCAGAGGCATAAGATACATAGACAATTTTTCCGTTATTGTAAGAATAATAATCATCTATAACGCTATTTTTTACCCTTATCTTTTTTTCCTTGCCTGCTGCTAACAGGTAAAAAGCATTTATGGATTTAGAAGATTGCTTGGTAACCAGGATGCTATCATTACTAATATAATTTGGAAAAAGATAATCTACAACATTGTTTTTCCGGGTTGGCGTAATATAATTAATCGGTGCATTTTTCTTATCCGGTGACAGATTTGATTTCTTTTTAAAAAACGTAATTGCATCTGTCCTAAACTGGCGGTACGTTTTGCCCGAGTATCTTTCTACTGCCTTGTTAAATGAATAAAATAATCCTTTAAACCTTACGGCATCTTCGGTAACCCTTTTCCAAAAATCATCCCCATAGGTTGCATTTCCATATGCTACCAACAGATACCCCAAGGGATAATAATCGGGTACATAATCTTTATAGGAACCGCTGCGCAGCTTCATCCAGGAATAATTTTTTTCTTCATTCCATAAAGATTTAAATCCATTATAAAAATGGGGCATCCGCCCCCGCCCCTGTGCACTTACGAGGGTTTCCTGCCAGACAGCATCTCCCTCAAAAAAATAATCGGGTATAGTTATACCATTGGCCAGTAACTGCCCTTCCTGCCCGAGAAAAAAAGAAAATACTTTTGAAAACCCCTTATTAAAATTACTCAGTTGCTGCATATGCCTATTTTCATGAATAATTAAATTATCATCCCAACGTATGCTGCCAGTTGAAAAATTATCCTGGCCAGGGGTCATATACAATTCGCTCATAACAGGCGCAAGGCGAACATAAGCATTTGGAATAGTAGTTTGGTTTTGCAGGATGATGTTCCATTTGCGTTGCTTATTTCCAATGGTATTGGCGGTAGTTACATTCAGCAATTGAACAATATCATGCACCCGGTTAGCCTGGCTATCCAGACCGGGAGGAAAAATTACCCTGCTTGTTGCTGTATTAATCTGTTTCCACCGGATTGAAGAGGGATTACCGCCAAAATTTTGAGCTTGTAGGAAAAATGGAAGTATGGAACACAAAAAGAATAAAGGCGGAAACTTGGTTTTAAACATGGATTAAAGTTAAGTAAACATTCATCGTTCATCAGCCACGCAATTCTAAAATAACTGCAGGAAATATCTTAATGCCCAGTTGGATTAAACTATTATAATATTAACCTGTCTTTGAAATGGTTTTTTTATTTTTGTTGCACCACAAATTATTTATGGCCGAAAATTCAGATGATAAAGAATTGCTGCTTCTGTTTAAAAGCGAAGCAACAAGAGAACCAGCATTTACCCGGATCATAAAAAAATACCAGGAAAAACTTTATTGGCATATCCGCCGCATGGTGGTAGACCATGACGATGCTAATGACGTACTGCAGAATATGTTCATTAAAGTCTGGAAAAATCTTGACAATTTCAGAGAGGATAGCCAATTGTATACCTGGCTTTACCGGATTGCAACAAACGAAAGTTTAACCTTCCTGGAACAACAGAAGAAAAGGCAGTCAGTTTCCCTAAATGATGAAGAGAATAGCCTTAGTAACCGGTTACATGCTGATAAAGATTTTGATGGAAATAAACTTGAGTGGAAACTGCAACTTGCCATACAGCAATTACCCGAAAAACAGAAAGCGGTTTTTAACCTCCGGTATTTTGATGAAATGCCGTACCAGGAAATGAGTAAAGTACTGGAAACCAGTGAGGGTGCCTTAAAAGCAAGTTACCACCACGCCGTAAAAAAAATTGAAGATTATATCCTGAACCGTTAAACCTTAAGCAAAAAAAATCGTCTATAAGCCAGTGAATTACAGAACCGTCATATCAGAAGAACTTTCCAGCATAAGTCCTGCCGTTGCTAACATACCTTTTTCAAATGTATTTTCTGTACCCGAGAAGTATTTTGATACGCTTTCTTCTCATGTACTGGCTTCAATATCTGCAAATCCGGTGAGCGTGTTTGAAGGGTTGGAAAATAAAACTTTAGCCGTGCCTGAAGGATATTTTGACGGCCTTGCAGATGCTATCCTATCTAAAATAAAGACATTGGAAGTGGAAAGTGTTTCAGCAGAAATATCCCGTTTATCCAAAACTATTTCAGGAGTGGGTAATAAAAATATTTTTACAGTTCCTTTTAATTATTTTGAAAATACTATTATACAGCTCCAAGCCCGTATTCCTAAGCCAGCCAGGATAGTAGAAATGAAACGACGTTCTTCTTTTTTAAATTATGCAGCCGCGGCGGTAGTCTCAGGTATTATTGGCTTAAGCGTACTTTCTGTTTTTAATAATAAGCCGGATAGCCATCTTGATCTGGTACCCCGTGCCGCCATGGCCCAGGCTGGTGAAATAATAAAAAATAATAGTTTTGACAGGGAGTTAAACACCGTATCGGATAATGATATCCAGTTATACCTGGAGCAACACGGCCAGGATGTGAATGCTGCTCTTGTAGCCTCTGCGACTGATGACAACAATTTACCCAATCCTGGAGATTACCTTTCCGATGATAAAACATTAGATGAATATCTCAATAAAATAAACCTTATTAATTAATACCCAACCATGAAAAAAATTTTACTTTACCTCACCATCTTTATCAGTAGTATTTCTCTTGCCCATTCCCAACCAGACCCGGCGAAAAGAGAAGATAAAATACAGGCTTTGTACATTGCCTACATTACCCAGCAATTGAAACTTACAGAGGATGAAGCCCAGAAATTCTGGCCGGTTCATGCCCAGTATGATAATGAAATAAAAGGAGTAGGCGCTGAGTTAAATGAGCTGGACAGGCAGCAAACCAGTCTGAATATAAAAAAGAAATACCAGGATAGGTTTATAAAGATCTTAGGGGTAGGAAGAGCGAATGATTTTTTTAAAACTGATGCAGAATTCCGGAAAAGAATGGTTGAAAGACTACGTAAAATGCGCCAGGGAAATAATCTGAAACAACAAAGAAACATGATGTTTCGAAACCTTCCTTAAATCTCCCTCCAGGTAAATATTATATTGAACTTAGCCCTTTCCTCCTACGGAAAGGGAATTTTTTTAGGTAAATTCCCAAACAAACAATTCAAATTCAACGTGTATATACTTAGAAAATAAACGTAATAATACTTGTATCTAAGTTTTTTTCATATATTTTTGTGGCAGGTGTTTTTCATAGGTTAGCAACGGCCAGCTCTTTTTAGGGCAGGCCTCTTTTTTTTATAACGCTAATACAGGCGTTTTTATATCGTGGTAAAATAAAAATTTCCAATGCTCCTGCTCCCCTTCTTGCCACCAATCTGAACGCAGTTGCATACTTTTTTTACCATCATAATCATACTTAGCTACAAACCTGCTTTTCATTTGCTGTAATTGGGGGGCTACATCTCCACCAAAAAATATTTTTTCTCCATCTTCTTCTATCCAGAACACAGTATGGTAAGGACAATGTGCCCCTGTCATTTCAAAACGGATATATTTATCAATGGTTCCTTCATCAGGCAGCAATTCTACTTTATCTGACCCGGAAAGTATCTCAAATTCTTCCGGCAGGTAAGAGGGGTTTTGTTTATCCAAAGCAAAAGCGAGTTCTTTTGCATTTACATAATACACCGCATTGGGGAAACTAAATAATGAACTGCCGTATATTTTATCTTTATTGGCAATGCCGCCTGCATGATCTTTATGCAAATGGCTCATTAAAACTTTGGTTACTTCCATTGGGTTAATACTGTTGTCTAATAAATGCTGATGTATCTGCATAGCACCATCGGCATTGTAAAAACCAAGGCCTGTATCCAATAAAATAATATCATTTTTTGTGATAATAACAAAAGGTTGAATTTCCACCAACAAACTGCCTGTAGGGCGGAGTTGTAAATCATCCTGCTCTTTATTGAAAGGAATAAATGTTTTTGTTTTATCTATTGTAAATGCCCCTTCGCTAAGCGGAATAATTTTCATTTTTTTAATAATCCTTAATGGAAATTTCTAATACAATTTTGCCAGGTTATCTCAATACCATTTGCCTGTCAGCATCTAATTTGATTAATATAAAAATAAGAATACTAAATGTAAGTAAAGAGGAGCCGCCATAACTCATGAGCGGTAGAGTAATCCCTATTACCGGCGCCAGGCCGATAGTAACACAAACATTTACTGCCACATGAAAAAATATTATACCGGCCACGGAATACGCATATACCCGGCTAAAAGTACTTCGTTGCCGTTCTGCAATACTTACAATCCGCATTAGAATACCAAGGTATAAAAGCATGAGAAGTGCACAGCCCCAAAAGCCGAAACTCTCCCCCACGGATGTAAAGATAAAATCTGTATGCTGTTCGGGTACAAAATCCCCCTGGGTTTGTGTCCCTTTTAAAAAACCTTTGCCGGCCAAGCCCCCAGAGCCTATAGCAATTTTAGATTGCTTAACATTATAGTTCTGCTGTTCTGTTTTTTTCTGCTTCTCTTTTTCATCTTCAGGTGACATCAACGTACCTGTTTTTACATCTGTAAAAGGATTATCCACTCCCACCATGCTAAAAATCCTGTCCGCCTGGTATTTTTTAAAAACATGTTTAAATACAAAAGGCACCGCCAGACCCACAAATAACGAACAGAATAGCCATGCGCCAACAATAATGTATAATAGCCTGCTATTTCTTTTTATTTGCCTTCGGTTAAAAAATACCAGCATAGCCGTTAATAAAACAAATGCGATCAGTAAAGTTTTGGTTTGGAATAATAATGAAACAACCAGCAGCACAGCCATAGCAAACCCTGCAATTAAATAACCCGGCGGCAAACCTTCTCTGTACATAGGAATTAAAAAAGAAAAATAAACAAGGGCTAGCCCAGTTTCCCCCTGTAGTATAGAAAGTGCAGCTGGTGCAAATGAAATGGCTGCGGCAATTAACTGAGAAGTGGGTTTTCTAAAATCAGTTTCCTGCATGGAAAGATATTTAGAAAGCGCCAGGGCTGTAAATATTTTACACAATTCTACTGGCTGCAGATTCATAAAACCAAGCGGTATCCAACTTTTAGATCCTTTTATTTCTTTACCGATTACAAATGTTGCCAATATTAAAACTATACCGACCAGGTAAGAAATATTTGCAGTTGCAGTGAATAATTTACTATCCGTTAATAAAATAAAAGTGGCAAGTATACAACATGCCCCAAAATAAAATAACTGTTTACTGTAATTTTTTTTAAAACCTATCAATGTCTTTACGACCCCATCCCCGGTTTTATACTCTACAGAAAAAATACACACCAGGCCAATGATGATGATGATAGCGTATAGCCAAACCATTACCCAGTCTACGCCCTTTGATATGGAAGGATTTTTTTGATACATTTTACATTATACCTATACTTTTTTTGAAGAGAAATTTCCAGTTTATGGGCCCGTTTTAGGGATGGAATCTGCGGTTTCGGGTTTTCTTTTATTTTCCGGAATTATTGCGGGCGCCGGTGGCTGATTCCTGGCGCTGTCTTTTTTCTTTTGCTCATTTTTTGCAGACTCTCTTTCCTTCATCAGTTTGTTTATGGCATCTTCATCGTCCCCATCATCAAGTCCCACTGTATCTTTAATAATTTTTATATACCCTTTTGCAATAAGATAAGAAGAGTCTTTTGAGTGGCGCATGGAATCCTGCCTGCGTATTTCTGCAAAAATCCGGGGTGGCATAAGATTTAATTTTGATAACTGATCTAGCCGGGCCAGCCTTAATTTATCGATAATAGAATCATTTAGATATTTTTCAATCAGTAACCCAACGATTGGGGCTGCATACGTACCCCCAAAACGCCCGCTGTTTTCTACCACACACATAATAGCAATCTTAGGATTATCCCTGGGGGCAAAACCGCAAAAAAAGGAATGGTTTTGTTGTTTAACGCCCCTGTAATAATTTTCCACCGTACCTGTTTTACCACATATAACTATACCAGGTACTTTAGCTCCTATTCCGGTTCCTCTTTCTACCACTCCTTCCATACCATTATGTACAACTTCAAAAACACTATCGGGAATGTCTATAGCATTGTGCCTTTGCCTGTAGGCTGACAATATATCATGATTGCCGTTTCCATCAATAGAGTCCACTACGTGAGGGGTTACATACCATCCTTTGTTTGCAATGTATGCCATCTCATTTGCTACCTGAAGCGGTGTTACATCTACTTCACCCTGCCCTATGCTTACTGAACGGAAATTACAATAGTTCCATTTTCCTGCTCCGTATATTTTATCAAAATAAGCAGGGGTAGGAATATTACCTTTTTTCTCAGAAGGCACATCAATTCCTAATTTATGACCCAGTCCAAAGGCATACATATATCGGTCCCATGCAGCTAAACTACTATCCTGGTTGGGATATTTTGGATTGGTAATTACTCTTTGCATTACTGTAGCAAAATAAGTGTTGTCAGATATAGTGATGGCATTCTGCAAGTCAAAAGTGCCACGATCCAAACATTTCATTGGGTTGCCACCGCCACAACCATAAAATGCGCCACTACAGCTAACCGTGAATTTAGTATTAATTACGCCTTCATGTAAGCCAATAAGCGCCTGTAAAGTTTTAAAAGTAGACCCTGGAGAATATGTTGCACTTACTGACCTGTTGAGTAGGGGCAAAGCGGGATTTAAAAAAAGTTCTGAAAAGTGTTTGCGTCTTTCGCTGCCGGTTAAATATTTTGGTTGGTATGTTGGCGCACTTATCATGGCCAGGATACCTCCCGTTTTTGGATCTATTGCTACTATAGACCCTAGTTTATTTTCCATCAATTTTTCACCAAGGGCCTGGAGTTCTATATCAATGGAAGTATGGAGGTTTTCACCAGCCACCGCTGCGGTATCATATTTCCCATTTTCCATTTTTTCAGTCAGTCGGTTTTTATTATCTCTTTTCCAGTACTCTATACCTCTTTCTCCCATTAATACTTTTTCGTAGCTACGCTCAATGCCCGTCATGCCGGCATAATCCCCGGACACATAACCCCCATCTTTGTGCTTTCGTAAAAAATTAGTATCTACTTCTGCTGTATAGCCAAGTACATTGGCGGCTGCATCATAGGGATAGCTTCTCACCGATCGCTCCTGTAAATAAAAAGCCGGAGAAAACCTATACATCGATTCATTGAGCATAGCCATTTTATTCTCACTTAATAAAGCTTCAAATACAGAAGGCCTGGAGCGACCGTTTTTCACAATTAATTCTACAATTTTTTTATTAAACTGGGCGGTATCAATGTTCAGTATTTTACAGATGGATGCGGTATCTATTCCCTTTAATTTATTAGGAGTAACCATTAAATCTGAAATGGTAGTGTTTTGTAAAATAGGATGCTTATTCCGGTCGTACACAATGCCCCGGTCAGGATAAATTACCTTTCTGAAAGTGCCCTGCATATCTGCCAAAATCTTATACTCAGCAGAAAAAAGCTGCAAATGGGCTAATTGTAAAATAATAATTAAAAACATGCCTGAAAAAACAAGCATGATAATATTTTTTCTTGATTGGTTAAATGCAGGCATTTATTATTTAATCCTTTTTATATTTCGTTTTTCATTTCACTTTGCCGGAGCTTTCAGCACAATCAATAAACAAATCTGTTTTGCTGAATCCTATTACGTTTTGGTGAACAATAGTACAGTCCTTTCCACACCCGTCCTTTTATTACTACCCTAAAGGATATTTTTTAATTATGCAATCTTTACTCTTATATTATATGATATCTCCATTCTAACTCTTAGGGATACATTAAATTGTGTTAGTTCTGAATTTTTGTTTCCTTGTAAAAATTAATTCCACTATAAAGATTAAAAAGACACTGATAGCCGTACTCAGGATTGTTTTTATAAGAAAATACCAGGCATTTCCAAACTGCCAGGCCTCTAATAAAAATAGCCAACCGCTATGCAGCAAACTCAAAACTCCCACAAAAATAAAATAAGGTAAAGCTCCTCCCATACTTTTTATTGATGGTTCCTGGTAATTTGATTCAGCACCTTCATGGGGAATAAGAATATTTACCAAAAAAGGCTTAAAATAAGCGATGAGTACGCAGGCTGCAGCATGAAAGCCAGGCTGGTGACGGAACTGATCAAGAGTAAACCCTAGCATAAAAGCCAGCAACATAAGCCACGTACGCTGAAGTTTAAATGGCAACCAGAGTATAAATAAAAAATAGATGTAGGGAGTTACCATCTGGTGCAAGTGTATCCGATCCAGCACAAAAACCTGAAAAAGAATGAAGAAAATAAACCTGATAATATTTTTAACGAGCGTTGTCATGCGGGTTTTAAAAAAGCTATTGTTGTTTTTTTATTTTTTCAAGTAAATTATTTACTGGCTCCTGTTGTTGGTTTATAATTGCATAAGCATATTCCAGATTAAAAAAATTAGCTGCAGTGCGAAATTTAATCCTGAAATTATTTGTAGATGTTTCCGCAAAAACCTGTTCTACCCTGCCAATTATAAGCCCCCTGGGAAAGGTTGTACTTAAGCCGCTCGAAATAATGGTATCTCCCTTAGCGACTTTTGCAGTTTTTGGAATGTTTGTTAAAGTAACAATATTGGGTTCTTTACCATCCCAGTTAAGCGTACCAGTTTCCCCGCCTTTCAATAATTTGCCGCTGATATGGCTGTCTTTATGCAGCAGACTCATTACTATTGCATAGCCTCCGCTAACTTCTGTAATAATGCCTACAACGGCATTATTTACATCTACTATTCCAACGCCGGGTTTAAAGTTTTTAACATTGGTACCGGAGAGTACAATAAAATTACTTGCTGTAGTTACCGAATTGGATACCACCTTTGCATGCAAATAAGTTAGCTTCCGGTATTCAACCAGGGAATCAATATGAAGGGTGTCCACCTGGGTTTTAGTGGCACTGTCAGGCAGGTCAAAATTAGATTTTAATTTGTTGTATAAAACCTCGTTTGCTTTTACCAGGGAGTCATTAGTTCTCTTAAGCTGAAAATAATATTCTACTTTATTATATCGTTCGTTAATGTTACCGGTTATTTTATTAGCGCTGTTATCAAACATGGCTTCATGGTACTTGCTATAGTGTACGATCAAATAAATGCTTAACACCTGTAACACCAGGAAGATTAAAAAATTAAAATAGCGGCGAATGAAGAGAAATATGTTACGCACCGGGGGGGATATTTAATGTCGAATTCTAAACTTTGACCCTGAACCTTACCATGGA
The DNA here is from genome assembly GCA_039920545.1 of Ferruginibacter sp. Classification (GTDB taxonomy): domain Bacteria; phylum Bacteroidota; class Bacteroidia; order Chitinophagales; family Chitinophagaceae; genus Ferruginibacter. The sequence goes on from JBDSDN010000226.1 coordinate 10,780, forward strand.
TTTAGATTCTTACTTTTAGAATTTAGTCTGTTAGCGCATTACAAACGGGTACCGATCATAGTTTTTCAACGCTATGCCTGTGCCCCTGACTACACTCTTTAGAGGGTCATCAGCTACATGCACAGGCAATTTTATTTTGTTGGCAATGCGTTTATCCAGCCCACGCAATAATGCCCCACCCCCTGTTATATATAAGCCCCTACGGTATATATCTGCCGCAAGTTCCGGAGGCGTAGTTTCCAAAGCTTTTAAAATAGCTTCTTCAATTTTAAAAATACTTTTATCCAGGGCTTCTGCTACTTCCTGGTAACTCACCATAACCTGTTTTGGGATACCCGTCACAAGGTCACGTCCATTTACGGGAATATCATCAGGCGGGTTATCAAGATCTTTCATAGCTGCGCCTACCTGTATTTTTATTTGTTCTGCCGTACGCTCCCCTATCAATAAACTATGGTACCTGCGAAGAGCTTCCATGATATCGGCTGTAAATTCATCTCCTGCAATTCTTATACTCTGATCGCATACAATTCCGGCCAGGGCAATAACAGTGATACCTGTGGTACCACCCCCAATATCAATAATCATATTTCCTACCGGTTCTTCTACATCAATACCAATACCAAGTGCTGCAGCCATGGGCTCGTGAATCAGGTAAACTTCTTTTGCACCTGCCTGCTCCGCACTATCTCTTACAGCACGTTTTTCTACTTCTGTTATACTGCTGGGGATACAAATCATCATTCTCCAGCTGGGGGCAAACAATGGTTTTTTAGGATAGATCATTTTAATCATCTCCCTGATCATGAGTTCCGCAGCATTAAAATCGGCTATTACCCCATCTCTCAGCGGTCTTACGGTACGAATGCTTTCATGGGTTTTTTCATGCATCATCAATGCCTTTTTACCCACAGCCAATAAATTTTTAGGATTATTTCGGTCTAACGCTACAATAGAAGGCTCATTTACCACTACTTCGTCATTATGTATTATGAGGGTATTTGCGGTACCCAGATCAATTGCTATTTCCTGCGTGAAAAAATTGAAAATTCCCATAGTAATTAAGTGACAATCGTATTTAGATTAATGCTGGCAAAGTTGATATAAAATATTGGATTTACAACAGCAAAGAATTTATTTTTGTTCCCGAATTTTTCAACAATTTTTTAAATATTTTTATGGCAGCATATTTACTAAAGTATTTAGCGGGGGTAAGTACTGGCAGGAATGGCTTAATTTCGCTCAGCCGTAAACGTTAGTGACATAACATGCATTTATATAAATTCGTATCCGATATCCCGTCGGGAATTTATGCCTTCAAAATAAAGCTGTTCTACCAGGTGATTGCTTTGTACTGCAGCCTCCGAAATCTCTTTACCAAATGAAGTAATTACCAGGACCCTGCCGCCGTTTGTAACCACATCATCTGCCTCCATTTTTGTACCGGCATGAAATACGAAGCTGCCGGGCAATTCAACCTCAAGGCCGTGAATAATTTTGCCTTTTTCATAATCCCCGGGGTAGCCCCCGCTCACTGTTACAACTGCAACTGCAGCCCGGTTGTCAGTGCCAATAACTATGCTTTTTAATTGGTTCTGTGCGGTTGCCAAAAATAATTCCAGTAAATCATTTTCCAGCCGTGGAATTATCACTTCGGTTTCAGGATCACCCAGCCTGCAATTGTATTCTATTACAAAGGGTTCTTCCTTGTTAATCATTAATCCAAAAAAAACAAATCCTTTGTAATCCATATTTTCTTTATGCAGGCCATCAATGGTAGGCTGTACGATTGAATTGATGATTTTTTCCTTGAGTGCACCAGTAAAAAAAGGTACAGGACTTACGGCGCCCATCCCTCCTGTATTCAAGCCTTTATCATCTTCCCCAATTCTTTTATAATCTTTTGCTTCCGGCATCAACAGATAATCTTTACCATCAGTTAAAGCAAAAACACTAATTTCTATCCCTTGTAAAAACTCTTCAATAACAACTTTTTTACCAGCATCTCCAAATTTAGAGCGCACAATCATTAATTCGAATTCTGCGAGGGCTTCCATTTGGCTGTTGCAAATAAGTACTCCTTTCCCTGCAGCTAAACCATCAGCCTTAAGGACAATGGGTAAAGCGTGCTTAAGAATATAACTAACACCCTCCTGATAATTTTCGGCAGTAAATTCCTGGTAGGCTGCGGTGGGTATGTTATGTCTTTTCATAAAAGCTTTTGCGTAAGCTTTACTGCCTTCTAACTGGGCAGCTTCCATCGCAGGGCCTATGATGTGAATGTGGCTGGTGGCTTTTCTTGCTTTGAAAAAATCGACAATACCTTTTACCAATGGTTCTTCCGGCCCCACTACTATCATTTCTATATTATGCTTGATGCAGGCAGCGGCTAATTTTTTAAAATCATTAACCGCAATATCAAGATTAGTGCAGGATGAGTGAGTGCCTGCATTTCCAGGGGCAATAAAAAGCGTACCGCAGGATTTGCTTTGCTTCAGTTTCCAGGCAAGCGTATGCTCCCGGCCTCCTGAACCTATTAAAAGAATGTTCATGAAAAAAATGTAAAGGGGGTTAAAATTTCAGTGGTAAAATTAAAGTTCAGTAAAGGTATAATCTTAATTATTATACAAACGGTATCTTTTTTAACTTGTTGCTTAAAAAGTAATTTAAAAATTGAATTTGTAGATTTTGCTATACTAAAAAGAATTTGCCTATTTTGAGCGATAAATCAAAATCCTTTCAAGCAAATTAAAAATATTTACTATGATAGAACAGGCAAAACCAAAACATCCAAAAGGCCTATGGGTATTGTTTGGAACAGAGATGTGGGAGCGCTTTAATTTTTATGGAATGCGAACCATCCTGACACTATTTATCGTGAATGCTTTACTGATGAGTAAAGAGCAATCCTCGATAATATATGGCGGCTTTTTAGGATTGTGTTATTTAACTCCTATGCTCGGCGGTTTTATTGCTGACAGGTTTTTGGGAAACCGGCTTTGTATTATAATTGGGGGGTTAATGATGGCGGCCGGGCAAATGCTCTTATTTTTTAGTGCAAGTATATTTAGTTCAAATCTTGACCTGGCCCGAACGCTTTTATATATTGCCCTGGGTATTATCATTTTTGGTAATGGTTTTTTTAAGCCTAACATATCCAGTATGGTTAGCAGCTTATATCCTAAGGAGGAAAAAAATAAACTAGATACGGCCTTTACCATTTTTTATATGGGAATAAATCTTGGCGCATTTCTGGGCCAGTTAATATGCCCTTTAATTGGTGATGTTGTTGATAAAAATGGAGTTAGAGATATCTTTGCTTTTAAATGGGGTTACCTGGCTGCATCTATTGCAATGCTTATTGGAACGACGACATTTTTTTTATTGAAAGATAAATATGTAAGAACGCCGGAAGGAAGGCCTATTGGAGGTTTGCCATCAAAAAACGAGCAAGGAGATTATGAAGAAGGCGAATCTCAAAAGGCTACTTTTTCTTCAAAAGCTTTAATAATTGCTGTAGTTTCTTTTATTTCGTTGGGATTGGTTTTCCATTACATTTTTGGCCAAAACGTAATATATTCTATTATTTACGGGAGCGGTATAACACTTGCAGGATTGATTATTTCTGATGGCTCCATTACTAAAATTGAACGGGATAGAATTTTGGTAATTTATATTGTTTCGTTTTTTATTATTTTCTTTTGGGCCGCTTTTGAACAGGCGGGTTCTTCTCTTACTTTTATTGCTGATAATCAAACCGACAGGAACTTTTTTGGGTGGCAAATGCCGCCATCTATGGTACAGATTTTTAATGGCATTTTTGTAGTAGCATTTGCAATACCGTTCAGTATTTTATGGGATAAATTAAGAGCTAAAGGCAAGGAGCCAATCTCTCCGGTTAAGCAAGCCATCGGGCTCGCATTAATAGCATTAAGTTATTTTATTATTGCAAATAATGTAAAGGATTTGGGCAACAGCGGCCTCCTTGCGGTGAAATGGTTAATATTACTTTACCTTATACAAACTTTTGGAGAATTATGTTTGTCGCCCATTGGCCTTTCATTGGTAGGTAAGCTTTCTCCAAAAAGATTTTCTTCCTTATTATATGGCGTATTCTTTTTATCAAATGCCTCAGGATATGCCCTTGCCGGTACACTGGGCTCTATTTTACCTGCCACCGGTGAGCAATTTACAGAAGCCTCTAAAATGGGCATTGATTTGCAGGGAGTTTTAGATAAAACAATAGTTCCTACCGCTGAACAAATAAGGTTACTTACAGAAAAAAAGATAAGTGCAGTCAATCCAACTTTTTCTGGAGTTACAATACATAATCTTTACGAATTTTTTATGGTGTTCGTAGTTTTATGTGGGCTGGCAGCCGTATTATTATTTTTATTAACTCCATTGCTAAAAAAAATGATGCATGGCGTAAGATAGAAAAGCGAAAAATTCTTATTAACAAGGCTGCTCAATATGAGCAGCCTTATTTGTTATCCTAATAATTATAAAAGGCAGGTATACGTATTTTTTAAAAATCACACGTATCCTTATTAAAATATTTTTGATGAAAACCAAGCTTACTTTAAGCGTCGATGAAGAAAAAGTAAAACAGATTAAACACTACGCCAAGCAGAACGGAATAAGTGTTTCTAAATTTTTGGAAAAACAGATTGATACTATTATTGCAGAGAAGCCAAAGAAAAAACTGGATATTACCCGTTTAAAAGGAGTATTTGGAAAACTTCCTGATAATTTTAACTGGAAAAAAGATAAAACAAATAGGCTAATTAAGAAGTATGTTAAGTAATCTTTTTATTAATACTGATATAATACTTGATGTCGTTTTAAACCGTAAGCTGCATTATGAACAAAGTGAAGCTATTTTCAAATGTTTTGAGAATAGCCAGGCCAAATTATACACTTCTGCTTCTGTAATTATTAATGCTCATTACATAGCACAAAAAGAATTACCAAAAGAAAAATGCAGAAATGCTATGGCATACCTGGTAGAGTATTTTGAAATACTTGAACCTGGCAAACAACAAGAACTCAAGGCATATAATTCTACTTTTACAGATGTAGAAGATGCTATCCAATATTACACTGCTAAAGATTCCGGAATTATTGATTTTCTTATTACACGTAATACCAAAGATTATAAACATGCATTAAAAAGCTTACCTGCACTTACTCCCGGCCAGTTTTTAAAAAAGCACATCAAATAAAATTCATATACGCTCCGTGTTTTCCTAAAATCATTTTATCATCGGCGCCCAGCCATTTCTTTAATACGGTTGCGTACACATTTTTAAAATCTACCGTGTGTTTTAAATCGCCTTCATTTAAATCTGCTAAATCAGGCATAGCATTCAACACGCCTTTTTCTTTTAAGCCACCGCTGATAAAAAACATATTATTTGCGGTGCCGTGGTCGGTGCCATTACTGGCATTTTGCGCCACCCTCCGTCCAAATTCTGAAAAGGTCATCATCAATACATCCTGGAAACGGCTATTAGCTTTCAAGTCGGTGGTAAATGCTTTTATCGCATCGTTTAATTCTGTAAATAATCTTTTTTGCTGTGCTTCCTGGTTTACGTGCGTATCAAAACTTCCGAGGGAGACATAATACACTTTAGTATTTATATCTGACATAATGAGTGAGGCTATCGTTTTAAGATCTTTCCCTAAAGCTGAGTTAGGATATGCCTGCGCTGTAGGATGTAATTTGCTTTGTTGAAAAATATAATCGGCACTGCTAAGTGTTTCGCTCATTGTTTTATAGAGATAATCTACCGTTTCTTCTGAGTTATGATGAGCTGCGCTTAAATCTTTATAAAACTTTTCATTACTGCTGCTGTATAATCGACGGGGATCTTTAAAAGCGAGTCCTTTTTGATTTGCTCCCTTTAGTGCCAGGCTTAGCATGTCATCTATCTCCAGTGCCTGAGTAGGCTTATCACATCCTTTACACTGCGCATCCAGGTAACGGCCTATCCAGCCGGTGTTTACATAATCCTTACTATCGCTGGCACTTTGCCAAATATCCATGCTGCGAAAATGTGACCGGTCAGGATTAGGGTAACCCACGCTGTTCATGATACCAAGGTTTCCATCATCATACAATCCTTTAAAACATTCCAGGGCAGGGTTTAGCCCTACTTCGTTGTTTAATAAAACTGCTTTTTCTTTTGTGATTCCAATTTTAGGGCGTGACTTATAATAAAGATCATTTGTCAAGGGTATCACGGTATTTAGTCCATCATTACCGCCACTGAATTGTATTACTACCACCACTTTATTGCCGGGAGGCACCATCATAGGTTTTTCAAAAGCTTTTAAAAACTTAGGAAGCATTATAGATGCCGTGGCTAGTGAACCCACCTGTAAAAATTCTCTGCGTTTGATAACCATATAAAGGTTTTTGATTTATGATTGCTGATTTATGATTTTTGTAAATCAGCAAGATTATTAAACTCGAGTTGTTTAATGATAGTTATTGAATACTATTAAATTTTTAATAAACTTTTAAATCCAAAAATCATACATCGCAAAAAAGGTTTTTGATTTCTGATTTGTGATGTTTCTTAAATTAGCAAAAATCTTTTTATCATAATGTCTTCAATATATTTTTCGATACCTGAGTAAACTTCAATTTTAATAAAATCATACATCCAAAAATCATCCATCATAAATCCTAACATAGTTGGTATTCAGGCGTACTCATTAAATTGATAACAGCACTTTTAATAAAATTTTCACGGCTTTCTGCATTCAGATATTTTGTAAGCAACGGAGCATTTACCCTGCTGCGGGATTGTAATAATGTATTTGCAATTTGCACCGCCAGCGTATCCCTGCTGGTATTTTCATAAACTTTGTTTACCAGCGTCCAGTTAATTTCCGCAGCTCCGCCTTTATCGGCAAAAATTTTATTTTTCTTTAATCTTACCTGTTCCTCCATCATCTCTCCCATGTTTACATCATCGTCCGTTTTTGGGCGGATGCTTATAGTTTCTTTGGATGATAAAACCTGAGGTATTTGCAGCCGGACCATCAATGTACTGCTATCGATCCAGCTTTTTCCGCCCGGCCACCCGGCTACATTGGGTGGATAAAATAATATCTGCCCTAATACTTTCTGGAAAAGTATTTGTGCAATATCATTATCTAATTGAAGCGGTAAAAATCTCCTTATACCTACCAGTAATTCTATAGGAGATTTTATCTTTGTACCGATATTTTTTTCGTCATAAAACCAATCACTGGTGAAAATATCTTCCAGTATTTTTTTAATATCATAATTAGTATTTTTTAACCGTTGGCTCAACCATGATAGTTTTTCGCTATCTACAGTTTCGTTTACAAAATATTTATAAATTTTCCGGGTAATAAAATCAGCCGTTTGGGTCTGGGCCAATAACATATTTAAAATATCATCGCCATCAAAATTTCCGGTCTTACCTAAAAAAGTTTTCTCACCTTCGTCGTGCAACTGTTTTCTGAAAACAAATTCGCCCTGCAGGTTGAAACCCCAACCAGTAAACGAACGGGCTGCCTCTTTCACATCTTTTTCTGTGTAATTTCCCCTACCCATTGTAAATAATTCCATTACTTCCCTGGCAAAGTTTTCGTTGGGATGGCTTTTTTTGTTTTGCTGATTATTTAAGAACTGCAGCATAGAGGGACTCTTACTGACTGCTTTTAACAAGTCACCGAAACTCCCCAGGGCATTAGCTCTTATCGTGTTCAATAATTCCTGCTGAAAGTAACTATTTATAACCCGGCAGGCAAAATGGCCATGCCAGAACAAGCTCATTTTTTCACGGAGTTGTGCTTCGCTATTGATCATTTCATCAAGCCACAAAATGTTGAGGTTTTTAAGTTGTTCTCTTGATTGCTGCCGCATGATCTTTTTTTGGCTGGCATTTTTTAGGGCAGCCTGCGTATCTGCTACATCCTTCATTCCTTTATACAAGCCATCCACAAGGTTATCTGCAACAGCAATTTTTTCGGGTTGTTTAGCAGAAGTTTTTAGCAATAACAGCCAAATGTTTTTTGGAGAAACTGCCGCAAGGCTTCCAGCATTTTCGGCCATGGGGCCAAACCCTGCACGCCAAAGTAAATGTTGGTTTTTCAACCGGTTGTCTATAGCCATACTACCTGGATTTTTTAAATATAGAATTAAGACGGGTGTATAAGTCGGAAGTTTAAAAACGACTATTAATAAAAGTTGTAAAAGAATATGCCACGCTTAAAAAACCTTATTTTGTAATTTACCTGTTCTGTGTTTTTATATTTTCCGGGTCTGGTGCAAACTTCATCAGAAGTTGGAGGAAATGTCAGTTTTTATTAAGTTCTAAGAATATTAATTTTTCTTCCAGAGGTAGGATAATGCTTTTTGAACTTAGCCGACATAGTTATCATCATTTTTTTGCCAGCCGAAAATACAGGATGCTGCAACATCATGTAAATGCAACTACCTACCGGCTATTTAAAGTGTATGATACTTGCACTACGGCCGCCACTTTGATTAATGTAATGAATAAAAAAATAAAATTATTCAGCAGGGGAGTAACGCTAATTAGCCTGCTTTGGCATTAGCCTGTACGTACGAAATTACATTTGCTTTTTCAGCAGAATCCAGTTTGGCTCTTATTGCCATCCTCTCCATTATTGGCACCCAGGCTGTACCGGTATAATCATCAACTTTTTTTAATCCATGGCATCGCCCACATTTAGCTGTATAAGTTTCATGTCCCAGTGCTACCATTTTATCTAAAGATATTGTGTTGGTAGCCGAAGTAATTTTTGCATCATCAGGAGCTGTAGTTACTGGGGTAACAGGAGCAGGAGACGCAGTGGGGACATTTTTTTTTGCACAGCCATAAATGAGACCAATAAATGATGTGACGATAAACAAATATTTCATAAATGAGAAATTACACTGTGTTATAATATGATAATAGAGTAACTAAAGTAAATTTAAAAAATACTATCTTAATTTCTTTTTTCAGCCCGGGTGTTAACTAATTTTTACCATTAATCTGCTGTAATTACTGCAGCTCCAAAATACTGGTGTAATACCTGTGGTAAATTAATCCCCTGTTCTGCCTGATTATTCTCCAGCAATGCTGCAACAATCCGTGGTAATGCCAGCGAAGAACCGTTTAAGGAGTGGAGTAATTGCGTTTTCCCGTCTACATCTTTAAACCTGATCTTCATCCGGTGAGTTTGAAAATTTTCAAAATTACTCACCGAACTTACTTCAAGCCATTTTTGTTGTGCCGCACTAAAAACTTCGAAATCGTAAGTAAGAGCAGACGTAAAACTCATATCCCCACCGCATAAACGCAGTATTCGGTACGGTAATTCTAAAAACTGTAACAATCTTTCTACATGGTTTACCATTTCTTCAAGCACCTCGTAGCTTCGTTGCGGATAAACCAGTTGAATGATTTCAACTTTATCAAACTGGTGAACCCTGTTTAAGCCTCTTACATCGGCACCAAAACTTCCTGCTTCCCTTCTAAAGCAGGGAGTATAAGCCGTCATCTTTACCGGGATATCCGAATTTTTTACAATCTCGTTGTTATAAATATTTGTAAGTGGCACTTCTGCTGTCGGTATCAAATAAAAGCCGTCCGTAGTTACATGATACATCTGCCCCTCTTTATCTGGCAACTGACCGGTACCATAAGCAGCGTTTTCATTTACCATTAATGGCGGCATGTACTCTGTATAGTTAGCACTTGTGTTATAGTCTAAAAAATATTGTATCAGGCTCCGTTGCAATTTGGCGCCTTTTCCTTTGTATAATGGAAATCCACTTCCGGTGATTTTAGCACCTGTTTCAAAATCAACTAAATCATAATCTTTAATAAGTTCCCAATGTGGCCTGGCAGTAGCATTTAAGGTTGGTATTGTGCCTCCCTGGCGTACAATTTCATTTTCTTCGGGAGATTTTCCGTAAGGCACACTGCTATGGGGGAGATTTGGCAGCGTTACTAATAAATTGCTTAAAGTCTCTTCCTGGTTTTGCAGCATTATTTTTCCGGTATTCAATTCTTCTTTCCAGGCAGCTACCTGCTGCTTCTTTTGCTCTGCGTCCTCCGATTGATTTTTAGTCATAAACAAACCAATTTCTTTTGAAGCCTGGTTTATTTTAGCCTGTAGATTTTCCGTAGTAGATTTCAATTTTCTTGAAGCTTCATCCAGTAATAGCAGCTCATCTACCAACTGTATATCTCCAAAATTTTTTTTGGCCAATCTTTCTTTTACTTCACCTGTATTTTGCCTGATATAATTTATCTGTAACATCTGCTTAAATATCGTTAAACTAAATTGTAATGAGCGGCAAAGATAAACGGGAAAACCGAATTCATTACATTTGCGTTATGCAACATGCACAGGAAGACCTGCAGGTTCGTTGGCTAAAACTCCGTATTAAATTAAAAGAAAAATTTGGGATAAAACCAGATATGAATGGAATTCTTTTATTGATTGGAATCCAGGAATTGGGACAGGGAGCTCAGGAATACAGCAAAGAACAAAAGCAGGATCTTATGCATATTGCCATCTGTACTATTTTATGTGCAAGTGATTATTATATAAATGAAGGAAATGATGAGGAGGGTTGGCCCCATTTCCGACAGACGAAGCCGTTGCCAGAATTTAATATGTTTGAGCAGGAGAATTTTTTGAAAGACCATGTATTGCTTTATTTCAATAACCTCAAATTTTAATAACCATCTTATGAACTTTATAACACCTGGTAAAAAAAATTTTACCGTCTTTATTTTACTTCTTGCATCCATTTTAATTGCAGCCCCGGGGTTTTCTCAAATGAAAAAAAAGCCTGCAAAAAAACCCGTAAAATCTGTGCACAAAATTTTACCAAAAAAAGTGCTGGTACAGAAATCAACCGCAATCCACATTAAAATTGTTACAGATTCCGGTACTATGGTTGTAATGCTTTATGATTCCACTCCATTACACCGGGATAATTTTGTGAAACTGGTGAAGCAAGGTTTTTATGACAGCTTGTTATTTCACCGGGTAATACCACAGTTTATGATACAGGGCGGCGACCCACAAAGTAAAAATGCAGAAGCTGGTACTGCGCTTGGGAATGGGGGCGGAGACTTAACCCGAATTCCCGCCGAATTTCGTCCCAGCCTGTTTCATAAAAAAGGGGTTTTAGCCGCTGCACGGGATGGCAACCCCGAGAAAGCCAGCAGTGCCTGCCAGTTTTATTTAGTAGAAGGAAAAATTTTTACCGATGCAGAACTTGATATGCTTGAAAGCCAGAAAGGTGTAAAAATTCCACTGACTCAAAGGGAAGCGTATAAAACTGTGGGTGGTACTCCTTTCCTGGACCAGGGATATACAGTGTTTGGGGAAGTGGAAAAAGGAATAGAAGTCATACACAAAATCGCCAATGTGCCACGGGACACTAATAACCGGCCGCAGGGGGATATAAGGATGCATATAGAAGTAATGAAGTAAAATAATCAACTAAATAAGTCTTTAAAAAAATTAATTTAAAACCCTGCATGCGTTTTAATAAATCTTACCAAAAAACATTGGCATTGAGATAAGTTCCGATAGTCAGTGGGAAATCGACGATGTATTTTACCTATGATTGTAAAAAAAATTAATTAATAAAAATTAATTGTGCTGCCCTTGGCTAAATTATATTCCTAAATTGCAGCATCATTTCTAGATAATAATAAATAAATACCAGATGAATTCTCCGGCTAATTTAAAATATACAAAAGACCACGAGTGGGTTTTACTTGATGGTAATACCGCTACTATTGGCATCACTGAATTTGCCCAACATGAACTGGGGGACATAGTTTACATAGATATAAGCTCCAAAGGGAAAGCGCTAAGTGCCGAAGATGTTTTTGGTACCGTAGAAGCGGTTAAAACAGTTAGCGACCTTTTTCTCCCGGCGGCAGGAACTATTACAGAGATAAATCCTTCGCTGGAAGCCAATCCTGAATTGGTAAACAGTGACCCTTACGGCGAGGGATGGATGATAAAAATGACTGTAGATAACCCGGCGGATATAGAAAAACTGATGACCTCAGAAGCATATACTTCCCTGATAAGTTAATGGAATAAATTGCCAGAAATGTTGGATTCTCTTACGCCTGACCGAAGCCTGACAGCTAAAAAATTTTTACCAGGCATTGCCTGGTTTTTTGTTGTAATGTTATTGCTTTTTACCCCGGGGAATGATTTGCCTGAACTAGGATCCTGGTTTTCCCAACTTAATTTTGATAAATTAATTCATATAGGCGTTTTTGGGTTGATGGCTTATTTGTTTATGCTTCCGATTGGAAAAAGTCCCTTACCGGGACCGACGAAAGCTGCCTATTTTTTAAAAATTTTTATCGCCTGCTGTATATGGGGAATTACCTCCGAGCTAATTCAAAAATATTTTATCCCAGGCCGCAGTTTTAGCCTGTTAGACTGGATTGCAGATAGTATTGGAGGGTTTTTGGCACAATTAATCTGCAGAAAGCGCTATTTAAACTAAGCCTCAATTAAGGTTCAGCTTGTCTTCGCTAAAAAAGGGACTTTCAATCATCAAAATTTAAAACTTATATTTGCTTCTATGATGAACACAGAGAACATGGAGTATAATACTACCAGGAATCATTTAATAATGAAGGAATATGGCCGTCATATTCAAAAAATGGTAGAGCATCTTCTTACGATAGAAGATAAAGAGGAACGCCAACGCAATGCACACGTCGTAATAGAGCTAATGGGTTTTTTAAATCCGCATTTAAAAAATGTTGAAGATTTCCGTCACAAATTATGGGACCACCTTTTTCTTATCAGTGATTTTTTACTTGATGTAGAAAGTCCTTACCCGATCCCTACAAGGGAAACGTTAAAGGCCAGGCCTGAAATTTTAAAATATCCAAGAAGATATCCCAAATTCAACCACCTGGGTAAAAATATAGAGATAGTTATAGATAAAGCTTTAAAGGAAGAAAACCCTGAAAAAAAACAGGGCTTTGCCAATGCCATTGCATACTACATGAAACTTACTTATAGCAACTGGCATAAAGAATTGGTACATGACGATACTATCCAAAACGAATTAAGCAGCATAACAAAAGGAGAACTTGAATTTAACAACCGCCCCTTTGTAAAACACCGCACTGATAACCGCCCGGAAGACGATTATGGCACCGGCCGTAACCAATACCGGAAAAATTTTGGCACAAGGGACAACCGCAGTAACACTGGCGGCGCAAGGGATAACAGGAATAATAACAACCGCCCCCAGGCTGGCGGTAGTGGCAACCGGGACAATACCGGAGGAAGGGATAACAGGAATAATAATAGGAATTTTAAAAAAAGATATTAATTCCAGCTTTATAGATCAGCAACTTAAATCATTCCCCTGGTGTTTCAAGAGACATCAGGGTTTTTTATTTAGGTTTGTACCACCAGGCTTATTTAAAAATCCCCGGCAAATAACATGAGTATTTTTGAAGTAACAGGAGGCAAAAAACTTTCCGGCGAAATTATCCCCCAAGGGGCAAAAAATGAAGCCCTCCAGGTTATCAGTGCAGTCTTACTTACATCTGAAGAAGTAGTAATTAAAAATATCCCGGATATTATAGATGTGAATCTTTTAATAGAGTTATTGGGAGAAATGAATGTAAAAATAAACCGCCTAACCAGACATAGCTGCAGTTTTAAAGCCGATGATGTAAATTTTGACTATTTACAAAGCGAAGATTATTATAGGAAAAGCGCCAGGCTCAGGGGTTCTGTAATGCTGTCCGGCCCTCTGCTGGCTCGTTTTAAAAAAGCATATATGCCAAAACCCGGTGGCGATAAAATTGGCAGAAGAAGATTAGATACCCACATCATGGGTTTTGCGAAACTTGGGGCCAAATCCTATTATGACGAGGGCAACAGTTTTTTTTCGCTTGAGGCACAAGAACTTAAGGGCACTTTTATTTTACTGGATGAGCCCAGTGTAACCGGCACAGCTAATATAATTATGGCAGCGGTGTTGGCTATTGGTACCACAACAATTTACAACGCAGCCTGCGAGCCTTACCTGCAGCAACTCTGCAAAATGCTTAACCGGATGGGTGCCAGGATAGAAGGTATTGCAAGCAATTTGCTTATCATTCACGGAGTGAAAAAAATGAAAGGTACCGAGCATACCATGCTGGCCGATATGATTGAAGTAGGAAGTTTTATTGGCCTGGCAGCCATGACACAAAGCAGCCTTACCATTAAAAATGCCGGCGTGGCTTTCTTAGGAATTATACCAGAAAAATTTCAGCAGTTAGGAATAAAACTCGAAATTAATGGTGATGACATTCATGTACCGGCGCAGGAATATTACGAGATCCAAAAATTTATGGATGGCGCCGTGCTCACTATTAACGATCATCCCTGGCCGGGCTTTACCCCAGATTTGTTAAGTATAATATTGGTAACAGCCACACAGGCAAAAGGTAGTGTACTTATACATCAGAAAATGTTTGAGAGCCGGTTGTTTTTTGTAGATAAATTGATAGAAATGGGTGCGCAGATTATTTTATGCGACCCACACAGAGCTGTTGTGATAGGGTTAGAAAGAGAAAAACAATTACGAGGTATTACGATGAGCAGCCCCGATATAAGGGCCGGTGTTGCTTTACTCATTGCAGCCTTGAGTGCGGAAGGAAAAAGCATTATTCAAAATATTGAGCAGATAGACCGGGGATACCAATGTATAGATGAGCGATTAAGAAAATTAGGCGCTGATATCAAAAGGGTAAACTAAGCAGCAAAGAATTTTTATTCCCCCAGGCTGTACTTAAATAAATGGTGGCAAGTATTGCTTTTATTTTTAGAACACATAGTTAATTTTAAAAATCACAGTCTCTTTTTTATTGTGATAATTCTACTATTTGTTCCCTTTCTTTGCACATGGGTTCTCCTTATCATAAAATATTAATTATTACTGCCCCTTCAGGCGCCGGTAAAACTTCCATCACCCGGCATTTAATGCGTGAGTTCCCCCAACTGTCTTTTTCAATATCAGCCGCTACCCGGCCGGCAAGGGGAACAGAAAAAAATAAAGTAGATTATTATTTTATTTCACCAGAAGAATTCAAGCAAAAAATAAAAGACAAAGAATTTGCAGAGTGGGAAATGGTGTACGACGGAAAATATTATGGCACCCTTAAATCCGAATTAGAACGGATTTGGGCCAATAACCAAATACCTGTTTTAGATATAGATGTAAAAGGCGCTCTTCATGTGCAACAACAATATCCAATTAATACCTTAAGCATCTTCATTGAGCCTCCATCAGTAACCGAACTAAAAACCCGGCTGCAGGGAAGAGGTACAGAAACGGAAGAATCATTACTCGCCCGGGTTAGTAAAGCAGCTTATGAAATTTCTTTTAAAACGCAGTTTGATAAAGTAATTGTGAATGAGGATCTGGGAAAGGCTTGCCAGGCAGCAGAGTTTCTCGTAAGTGATTTTTTAAAACAGTAGTTGCAGGTATCACATAAATTCAATTAACCTTATTTACTTATTTTTATACAATGGACTTAACTGCTTTATTTGCAATTTTTGTGTCGTTGATATTAATTGGCTTTTTTTCCGGCATTGAGATAGCATTTATATCTGCCAATAAGCTTTCAATTGAATTAAGCAAAAAGCAGGGTACCTATAGTGGGAAAATCTGGGGTAAATTTGCAGAGAGCCCCACCAGGTTTATCGGAACAACCTTGCTGGCCTTGAATATTGTACTGGTTATTTATGGCTTGCTCATTGGTGAAATGCTCTCCCCGATCTGGCGATGGATAGAAGCAAAATTACCTGCCTCGTCTGCAGATTATGTAAAATTTATTAAACTTTTTGTAGAGACTATTCTTTCTACAACTATCATACTGCTTGTTGAGTTTTTATGCAAAGCTTATTTTAGGGCCAGAAATAATCTGATACTAAATAACAGCCTGGTAACTTATATAATACAATTTTTCTACTGGCTGCTTGCAGGCTTGGCTTCTATATTTGTAAACTTTGCTGAGTGGATTTTGAAATACATCTTTAATGTAAAGTTGAAAAATAAAAAAGAGGTTTTCAGTAAGGTAGACCTGGAACAATTTATACAACAAAATAAAGTGCATAACCAGGATGAAAGTTCAGAAATAAACAAAGAACTTTTTGAAAATGCATTATCACTGGGAGAAATAAAATTACGGGAGTGTTTAGTGCCACGGACCGAAGTGGTAAGCATTAATCAAAACAGTAATATTGAAGATGTAAAAAAAGTATTCATAGAAACCAGGTTAAGCAAGCTGGTTGTTTACGAGGGAAATATTGATAATATTACGGGTTACATTCATCAACTTGATTTATTTAAAAGACCTGTCAGCGTCAAAGATATTTTATTGCCTATACCGACTGTTCCTGAAAGTATGAGTGCCACTGACCTGATGAATAAATTCAGTAAAGAAAGAAAAACAATTGCCTGGGTTATAGACGAGTTTGGCGGAACGGCAGGCATTGTAACAATGGAAGATCTCCTCGAAGAAATTTTTGGAGAGATTAAAGATGAGTATGATGATGTAGATGAATTTGTAGATAAGCAGCTTTCTGAAAACGAATTTATTTTCAGCGGGCGCCTGGAACTGGATTTTATAGCTGAAAAATATGGCCTTGTATTTTCCGATGAAGAGGAGGCTGAAACACTCTCAGGTTATATTGTACAGCATAATGAAGCTATTCCCAAACAAAAGCAAAGAATAATTGTAGGTAATTATGAATTTGATATTTTAAGCGTAAGTGATACCAGGATAGAAACTGCCAAACTTAAAATTCTAAAATAATTTTCTACTAATAACTATCCCAACTGTTTAATTTTGCAGCATGACCATTGCGGCTCATATTACCTGCGACAAACACACCGGCAAATCTTTTTTATTTGAAAGCCTGAGCAGGCTGGCAGTAACATATACAGACGCTCATTTTATTTTCTTTACCGATAAGGCAAATAAATACACTGCTAACCCTCAAAAGAATTGTACGTACGTCTTGGTTTCACCAAAAATAAAAAACACTCTTTCACGCTTTTATTGGTATAATTATAAATTACCAGTTTTGCTGAAAAGATACGATGCCGGGGTTTTCCTGACTGAGGATGGGATGTTGAGCCTTCGTACCAGGAAAGCTCAAATGATGATTATCAGCGACGTTGAACTTTTAAAAAAATTAATGTCTACCACGGTACAAAGAAGGGGTTACCCAAAAAAGTTTTTTATTTCATTCTTAAAAATTGCATCTGCAGTTCTACTTACCGAAAAACATATAGCCGAAACCCTGGCTCTTAATTATCCTTTTATTACAAACAAATGCACTTTAATATATCATGGGTTAAGTGAAAATTATAAGCCAATAACCTGGGAGCAAAAGCAAGAAATAACGTTGCAATACACTGAAGATAAAGATTATTTTATTTTTCCTGTTTCTGCTGGTACAAAAAATAATATCATCAATGTGCTAAAGGCTTTTTCGCAATTTAAAAAATGGCAAAAATCAAACATGCAATTGCTTTTGCTTGTACAAGCTGTGCCAGGCGGAGAACTTATAAAAGATTTTCATTTATATAAATACCGAACAG
>JBDSDN010000227.1:0-4109 GCA_039920545.1 Ferruginibacter sp.
AATGGTCCCCAGCGGCCATTTTCGATAGCAATTTTTTCTTCGGGCCATTGTTGTATAAACCGGTTGGCTTCCTTCTCCAATTTTTTTTCTATGAGCTCATTACAATCCTGTTGTGTAAGGGCATCAAAATTATATGCCCGGGGAATATTTATAAAAAGATTATTCCATTTTATAAATGGGCCAAATCTTCCTTTGCCCTTTGTTATAGGCATTTCCTCGAAAAAGCCAATAGGGGCATCTTCAAATTGTTTTGCCGCAATAATCTGTATAGCCCTTTGCAAATCTACTTCTGTTGGCTCTTCGCCTTTAGGCATCGAAATAAATTGCTCTCCCCATTTTACATAAGGTCCAAAACGGCCAATGTTTACAGATACTTCAAGGCCCTCATGTTCCCCCAAAACAAGCGGAAGTTTAAAAAGATCTAATGCTTCCTCCATGCTGATGGTTTCAATACTTTGGGTCGGCTTTAATTTTGCAAACCTTGGTTTTTCTTCATCGTTTTGTGCGCCTATCTGTACCATGGGGCCATAACGTCCCATGCGTGCTGTAATGGGTTTGCCATCTTCGGATGCGCCCAGCACCCTTTCTCCTACGGCACGTTCTGCAGTTTCAAGCGTATGCTCTACACCAGTATGAAACGGGGTATAAAAATTTCCTACCATCTTATTCCAAACCATTTTACCATCAGCAATCTCATCAAATTCCTTTTCTATGTTGGCGGTAAATGAATAATCCATCACATTTTTAAAATGCTGGCTCAAAAAATCTGTCACCACTAAACCTAAATCAGTAGGGAATAATTTTGATTTTTCTGCCCCGGTATTTTCTGTTTCCGTAACTTTTATGATAGCATTATCTTTCAATTTCAGTAACCGGTATTCTCTTTTAACCCCTTCTTTATCCTTTTTCTCTACATAAGTTCTTTTAATAATTGTACTTATCGTAGGGGCGTAGGTACTCGGCCTGCCAATGCCCAACTCTTCCATTTTCTTTACCAACGACGCTTCAGTGTAACGGGCCGAATGTTTGGTAAAGCGTTCGGTTGCCGTCATCTCGTTAAAAATTAATTCCTGCCCAACGGATAAAGTCGGCAACCGGCTTTCTCCTTGCTCTTCATTATCATCATCATCTGTACTCTCTAAATATACTTTTAAGAAACCGTCAAACTTTAAAACTTCACCCGTCGCCGTTAGGTCCTGGTTATTTGTACTGATATTTATTTTGGCCGTAGTTTTTTCTAATTCGGCATCGCTCATTTGAGAGGCAATAGTGCGCTTCCAGATCAGTTCATATAAACGGCTCAACTCTGCATCATGCACCGTTTGATTTTCCATGTAAGTTGGGCGTATAGCTTCATGTGCTTCCTGCGCACTCTCATTTTTATTTTTGTATTTACGAACCTGTAAGTATTTTCCGCCGAAGCTTTTATTTATTTCAGCTTTTATAGCATCCATTGCAGTTTCGCCCAGGCTTACACTGTCGGTGCGCATGTAAGTAATTTTTCCGCTCTCATAAAGCCGTTGCGCAAGCAGCATGGTCTTGCTCACACCATAACCTAATTTCCTGCTGGCTTCCTGCTGAAGGGTAGACGTAGTGAAGGGCGCCGCCGGCGTACGCTTCCCGGGCCTTACCTGAATGTCTTTTACGGTATAATTTGCACCCAAGCAGCTCTGTAAAAATTCTTCTGCCTCCCCCGCTTCGTTGTATTTATTGCCTTCAGCTTTAAACGACACGTTTTTGTTATTTAAATCGGTGGCGGCAAGTGAGGCTTCTATTTTAAAATTGGCAACGGAATTAAAATTATTAATTTCTCTTTCTTTTTCTACAATCAGTTTTACGGCTACACTTTGCACCCTGCCTGCACTTAGTCCACCTTTCTGCCCTATTTTACGCCAGAGTACAGGACTTAGTTCAAACCCAACGATCCTGTCTAGTACACGGCGGGCTTGTTGTGCATTTACCAGGTCCATATTTATAACCCTGGGATTGCGGACTGCTTTTTCAATTGCTGGCTTTGTAATTTCATGAAAAACAATCCGCTTGGTTGTGGTGGGATCTAAATTTAAAACTTTCGCCAGGTGCCAGCTGATACTTTCTCCTTCCCGGTCCTCATCCGATGCCAGCCATACTTCATCACTTTTTTTTGCGAGCGCTTTCAGTTCATTTACCACTTTCGACTTATCTGCAGGCACAATATATTTAGGAGTAAAATTATTATTGATATCGATGCCCATATCATTTTTTTCCAAATCCCGTATATGGCCATAACAACTCCTTACTTCAAAATCTTTTCCAAGGATTGCTTCAATAGTCTTGGCTTTTGCAGGGCTCTCTACTATCAATAAGTTTTTTGCCATGTATTTTTTTTGGGTTACCAACCTGGTAACTTTTCTTAATATTCCTGTTCCGCTCCCGATAATCTATAGCCGGACATTTTCTATTTATTGCAGGCTTTTATTTTATTTTATTCTCAAGAATTATACTCCGAAATGTTTTTTTTTAAAATTTAAAACCTTTAAACTAGGGTTTTATCAGTCTTTAACACATTTTAAATTCAATTAGAATCAGGCCTAAAATAAAGACTAAGACTCTGCAATATTAGTTTAAAATTAAAAAATC
Source organism: Ferruginibacter sp. (assembly GCA_039920545.1). Classification (GTDB taxonomy): domain Bacteria; phylum Bacteroidota; class Bacteroidia; order Chitinophagales; family Chitinophagaceae; genus Ferruginibacter. Next base: position 2,620 of record JBDSDN010000227.1, read on the forward strand.
AATTTTTTTGTTCGGAGCGTTTGAAAGAAAAACGGAATTATAAAAAATCGATTATCGCTTTTTTTACAGTGGCATCCCGGTAAATTTTACTATGTCCCAAGCCCCGGGTTATCATGAATTTTACATCAGGCAGGTTATCCTCAATTACTTTTTTTACGTCGGCGAATGGCGTTACCTCATCATCCTCGTCATGTATCCAAAAAACCCTGGCTTTTATATTTTTAATAGCCCGCCTCACAGAATACCATTCAGTGGGTTTGCCCGATATATTAAATATAAATTCATCAAAAGATTTTCGTAAGCTATTATTTTTAATTCCGAGCATTGTAAAAGCGCCATCTATTGCAGAACTAGTTTCTGTAGCGGGGGCTATCAAAACAATTTTCGTATTTTCAGTATGCGGAAGTTGTTCCAAAGCGAGGCAAACGGCTATACCGCCGAATGAATGTGCTATGAAACTCTGCACAGGCCCAAATAGAGAAATTATTTTTTTAATCATTTCAGCATATTCAACAGCATTTATTGTTTTTCCTTCACTATAGCCATGTGCCGGGGCGTCAAAAGCAAGCACTTCATATTGTTTTTTTAAAAGTGGCAAAACAAATTGATCAAACTTGTAGCTGTAAGAAGAAAACCCATGAAGCAAAAGGACCTTTTGATGCTGCGGATGATTAAAGCGGTAGCCGCATACTTTTTTCCCATCCAAAATAAACTGTACCTGCTCGGCATTTTTAAAAATTCTACTTTCTATTACCGGCTCATTTCGAATAGGCGTACAAAATAACCTGAAGGCTTCTTCCCCAGCTTTGCGTTTGTTTATAAGCGTTAGCGTTTTTAATTTTACCCTGATAATCCCTAATGCTAATTTTTTTTGTAAATTCATTCTGCCAAAGTTACCAGATATGAAAATAACACTTATAGGTTCTGGAAATGTCGCCACTGTTTTGGGGAGGTTAATTTTGCAATCAAAACACAGCATAGTACAAGTAATAAGCCGCAATAAAATACATGCTAAAACCCTTGCCGTTGAACTCCACGCAGACTATGCTGATTTTACAGAACTGGCAAACCCTGATTCCGATTTAATTCTTATTGCTGTTTCAGATTCCGGCATAGAAAATTTATTCAGCAATTTTATACAAAATGATAAGTTGGTATTGCATACTGCGGGCTCAGTTTCCAAAGAGGTATTGGGGCGATATTCTAAAAATTACGGCGTACTCTATCCTTTGCAATCACTGAGAAAAGAAGTAAAAATTATTCCACCAATCCCTTTTTTAGTAGATGGTTCGTCACCGGAAGTAGCTGCGATTATAGAAAACTTTGCCCGCACTTTATCCCCGGTGGTATCACGGGCCGGCGATGAAGAAAGGCTTAAAATACATGCGGCCGCAGTTATTGTAAGCAATTTTACAAATTATCTTTATGCTATTGCAGAGGAATTTTGTATAAATGAAAAAGTTGATTTTAATTTATTAAAGCCACTTATT
>JBDSDN010000228.1:0-3615 GCA_039920545.1 Ferruginibacter sp.
TCCAGCAGTTTGCGCTTACGGCTGATATCCCCGCCATAACATTTTGCCGTTACATCTTTTCGCATGGCGCTGATGTTTTCCCTTGCTACGATCTTGGCACCAATGGCGGCCTGTATAGCAATCTGGAACTGCTGCCTGGGCAATAACTCTTTCAGTTTTTCGCAAAGCTTGCGGCCAAATTCGTGTGCCCGTCCCCGGTGAATTAATGCACTCAGGGCATCTACTTTTTCGTTGTTCAATAAAATATCCATTTTCACAATATCACTTAGGCGGTATTCTATGGGGTGATAGTCAAACGACGCATAACCACGGGTCATGCTTTTGAGTTTATCATAAAAATCAAAAACTATTTCTGTCAGGGGCATGTCGAAAGTAAGCTCTACCCTGGTTGGCGTAAGATAACCCTGGTTAATGAGAAGGCCACGTTTGTTTATGCAGAGCGTCATTATATTGCCGACATACTCCGGCTTGCTGATCATCTGGGCACGGATAAAAGGCTCTTCAATTTTTTCTATCCTGGTGGCATCCGGCATTTCAGAAGGGTTGTTTACTTTGATAATTTCGCCACGGGTAGTTGTTGCAATGAAGCTGACATTCGGCACGGTCGTAATTACCGTTTGGTTGTATTCCCGTTCCAAACGCTCCTGTACAATCTCCATGTGCAGCATACCAAGAAAACCGCAGCGAAAGCCGAAACCCAGTGCCTGCGAGGTTTCCAGCTCAAAAGTCAGCGATGCATCATTTAGCTGCAGCTTGTCCATACAATCCCGGAGCTCTTCAAAATCATCCGTTTCTACCGGAAAAATTCCCGCAAAAACCATCGGCTTTACATCTTCAAAACCTTTGATGGCTTCTAAAGATGAATTGACTGTTGTTGTTATTGTATCACCAACTTTTACTTCTTTAGCATTTTTTATTCCTGTAATAATATAACCGACATCGCCTGCTCTTACTTCTTTTGTGGGACTAAGGCCAAACTTTAAAACGCCTACTTCATCGGCGCCATATTCCAAACCGGTATTGCTGAATTTAATTTTATCGTTCTTTTTTAGGGTACCATTAAACACCCGGTAATACACGATGATGCCACGAAAACTATTGTACACGCTATCAAAAATCAGTGCTTGCAAAGGAGCTTGCGGATCACCACTTGGTGCCGGGATGCGTGCAATGATAGCATCTAAAATTTCCTGTATGCCGATGCCACTTTTGCCACTGGCCAATAAAATATCTTCGGGTTTACAGCCTATTAATTCAATGATCTGATCCTGCACTTCAGGAATCATAGCACCTTCCATGTCTATCTTATTGATTACTGGAATTATCTCAAGATTATTATCAATAGCAAGATATAAATTACTGATAGTCTGTGCTTGAATTCCCTGGCTTGCATCAACCAATAACAATGCACCTTCGCAGGCTGCAAGTGCCCGGCTTACTTCATAGCTAAAATCCACATGGCCGGGAGTGTCTATCAGGTTCAATATATATTCCTCTCCTTTGTAAGGATAGTTTATTTGAATGGCATGGCTTTTAATGGTTATTCCTTTTTCCCTTTCCAGGTCCATATCATCCAGCACCTGTGCCTGCATGTCCCGCTCACCAATGGTATTGGTAAATTCCAGTAATCGATCTGCAAGGGTACTTTTTCCGTGGTCAATATGGGCTATAATGCAAAAATTCCTGATGTTCTTCATGTACTGCTATACGCTTTTGAGGGGGCAAAAGTACAGCTTTTTGAAGTTGAAGTGTAAGGATGAATCAATTATGAATTTTATTGTGAAGCAAAGAAGAATTTTGGGCCGGGCATTGATAGCTACATTTTCTTCAGAGGCAGCCTTTATCCTGAGAAACGAATAGCACTCTTGTACAGCAAATCAAAAATTAAACTAATGAAAATCTTAAATAAAAATAGGGGTGCCTAATGAGGAAATAGTAAATTATATATTTCCACTCAGGTAAGTTTCTTCTTCGGTAGGCGTTAAGCTGCCCCCTGATTTTTCTAAAGTAACGATAAAAGCCGTTGCGCCGGCTGGAACGTTTTGCATTTCTATAAACCGGTCTCTGATTTTATCATTTACAATACCAACACTTACGGGGTTACCATTTACCATTGCCCATAGCTGGTAATTATTGTTAGATGATGGCGGCAGGTGGTGGATCATTATAAAAGCCTTACCTGTTTTTTTATCCCAGAAAATAGTACAGCGGCAAATGCTGTGCGGAGCCACCCCATACATAGCAACAGGTGTAATAGTAGGTTGTTTTAAAATATTATAATCGGCCACCGGCAGCGGAGAATAATTTTGTTTTTCATTTAAAACAATTTGCTGCTTATCTAATTTTTTATATAAAATGTAATTAAAAATAACGCTTACTATAAAAAATAAAATTGCAGCAGCAGCAACAAATTTAAACCAGGCCGGTTCCTTTGTTTTAAACTTATGGTCGTTTATATCTAAAACCGGGGTATGTAAATTTTTCAGGGACCGAAGAATTTTTTCATCTGTTTCTTGTCCCGGAAGTGTGGCGTTTTTTTGTAAATTATTTTCAAATTCTTTTTCAAACTTTACGATCGCCTCATTGAATACAGGAGAACGGAGGCGCAATAATTCCACCTCACTTATTTCATCGGGGGTACACAAACCCATTACATAAGTTTCTATAATACCCGATGATATGTAACTGTTGATATCCATTTATACAAATTGTTTTCGCAATTCAATTAAGGCATTCCGTAACCTTGTTTTTACTGTGCCGGAAGGTATATTTAAAATTTTTGCAATCTCCTCATGGGTGTATCCACTAAAATAAGAAAGCTCTAAAACATTTTTATAATCTTCTCTTAACTGATGTACTTGTTTTCTTAATCCTATTTGGTTTATTTTTATAATTTGCGTTTCTTTTTCGTCACCGTTATAAACGTAATTGTCCAGAGATTCGTTTTTTTGCTGGGATTTATAATTCTTAGATCTTGTTGTATTTATTGCACAGTTACGGGTTACATTATAAAGCCAGGTAAATAGCCTTCCTTTAGTTTTATCGTACTTGTCTATATTTTTCCAGGCCATTATAAAGGCTTCCTGCAATGTGTCGCCAGCATTGTCTTTATCCGGAATAATCTGTTGTACAATGGTAAATAGTGCTGCTTTATAATTATTGTACAAATATTCAAATGCATGGCCATCATGATTTTTAAGGGCGTCTACTAAATCTTCCTCTGAATATGTTTTAATTGGCGGCAAATAAAAATAGGTAATTGTGAAGTATAAAAATAGCCGTAACATGGCTATTAAAAAAATTATAATTTAAATAAAACTTAACAAACCTTTTTTGTGTACATCAATTTCGAGTGGCTGTACAGGTAGATGTTTAGCAGACGTTGTTTGTATTTGTATCTCCAAAAATCTTATAAATTAAATTCTGGAAATTTTAAAATGAAAAAATAAAATCTACTTAGGTTTTATTTCCCAGTATAGGACATTGCCATAGCAAATTCAACAAGACCAATAAGCTTCTTCACGTTTATAAACATTTCAGTAGCAAATAACATGCTTCTGAAGGGCGAAGTATAACCTAAAATATTCGGAATATTTATTAACTAACAATTTAAAA
>JBDSDN010000229.1:0-3305 GCA_039920545.1 Ferruginibacter sp.
ATGTTAAAAGGAAAAAAAATTATTTTAGGGGTCACCGGGAGCATCGCTGCATATAAATCAGCCGTACTTATACGGTTATTAAAAAAATCCGGGGCTGAAGTGAAAGTGATTATGACGCCGTCAGCTAAAGAATTTATTTCCCCACTTACCTTAAGCACATTATCAAAAAATGAAGTGCTGTCCCATTTAGCTACTGATACCTCCTGGGCAAATCATGTAATGTTGGGCAGATGGGCAGATATGATGCTGATAGCGCCTTTAAGCTGCAATACATTATCAAAAATGGCTCATGGAGGATGTGATAATTTATTGCTTGCTGTATATCTCTCCGCCACCTGCCCCGTAGTTGTTGCACCTGCTATGGACGAAGATATGTGGATACATAAAACCACACAGAATAATATTGAAAAATTAAAATCAGTAAATAACCGTATAATTTCAGTTACAAATGGAGAACTGGCCAGTGGATTAATAGGGGAAGGGAGAATGGCAGAACCCGAAGAAATCATTAAGTGGTTGAACCAGTATTTTTTGCAATCCGGACAATTAATTAATAAAAAAATATTGATAACAGCGGGCCCAACCTACGAAGCAATTGATCCTGTTAGGTTTATCGGCAATCATTCTTCGGGCAAAATGGGCATAGCTTTAGCACAGGAATTTAAAAGCAGGGGGGCAGAAGTAAACCTGGTTTTGGGGCCGAGTTCTGAAAATATTCCTGGCGGCATTAATACCCTAAAAGTTAAATCCGCCGGAGAAATGTATGAGGCCTGTATGTCTATTTTTCCGGTTTGTGACATAGCAGTCTTGTCTGCTGCAGTTGCAGATTATATGCCCGTAACTACTGAAAAACAAAAAATAAAAAAAACAGGAGATACCTTATCGATAGCATTAAAAAAAACACCGGATATTTTGAACCAGTTGGGAAAAATGAAAACCAGCAAACAGTTTCTGGCAGGGTTTGCTTTAGAAACTACGAATGAAAAAGAAAATGCTTTAATGAAACTGGCTTCTAAACAAGCTGATATGATGATACTGAATTCATTGAATGATGCCGGCGCAGGTTTTGGGCATAACACCAACAAAATCACTATTTTTGATAAAGCAGAACATGAATATCATTTTGATATTAAATCTAAAAGTGAAGTTGCCTCAGATATTGTAAACACCATTATTAGTATAACCAATGAATAAAATATTTCTGTTTAGTGGTATATTATTTATCTCCGTCATCACGCAGGCGCAGGAATTGAATGCCCGGGTTACCGTTGTTGCAGACCGGGTAGGTACCAATATAAATAAAAATGTATTTCAAACTTTACAAAAATCATTAAATACTTTTTTAAATACCAGGAAATGGTCATCCGATGTATTTGGAGCTAATGAAAAAATTGATTGTAATTTTTTATTAAATATTGAGGCGGGTACAGAAACTAATGTTTACAATGCTTCACTAACGGTACAGGCTGCCCGCCCGGTGTTTAATTCAACATATCTGTCCCCGATTATAAATTTTAAAGACGATAATGTTACTTTTAAATACGTAGAATTTCAGCAATTAGAATTTAATGAAAACCGGGTAAGTGGTACCGATGGATTAATATCAAATCTGACTGCGGTTTTTGCCTATTATGCCAATGTAATTCTTGCTTTTGATTATTTATCTTTTGCCCCCAGGGGGGGTGACGCATATTTTACAAAAGCCCAGGAAATTGTAAATAATGCTCCGGACGGCCGGGGAATAAGCGGCTGGAAAGCATTTGATGGCATTAGAAACCGGTATTGGCTCATTGAAAATATGTTTAACAGCAGGTATGCTGCAATGCATGAGGTTTATTACCGTTACTACAGGCTAGTACTTGATAAAATGTATAATGATGAAAACACGGCCCGGGCAGAACTGGTTAACGTTTTAAATCTGCTCAATACTAATAACACTGACAATCCTAATACAATGATTAACCAGTTTTTTTTCCAGGGTAAATCCACAGAACTCATTAAGATATTTTCAAAAGCCTTGCCCCAGGATAAAGCCCGGGCCCTGGAGATACTTCCCAAATTGGACCTTACCAATTCAGCACAATACAAAGCCGGGCTTCAATGAAGAAGGCAAATTTTATTATTATTTTACTTTTTTTCGTATCCTGTTCCCAAAATAAAATACCAGATGGTATATTGCCGCCTCAAAAAATGCAGGATGTATTATGGGATTATTTAAGAGCAGATGCATTTACAAAAGAGTATATCTCAAAAGATTCGACCAAAAACCTCCAGGCGGAAAATGTCAAGCTTCAGAAAAACTTATTTAGCATGCACCATATTACTAAGGAGGAGTTTTATAATAGTTACGATTATTATTTAAAACATAATAATAAGATGAAAGTGTTGCTGGATTCTATGATCGCCACGAAGACAAGGGAAAAACTTAAATATATGAAACACCTAAAATAAATATTCATGAGTAAGGTGGTTAATAATGCTGAGGAGGCAATAGCTGGAATAGAGGATGGAAATGTAATTATGCTGGGAGGTTTTGGATTATGCGGAATTCCTGAAAACTGTATTTCAGCTTTGGTAAAAAAAGGCATAAAAAAATTAACCTGTATTTCTAATAATGCCGGGGTAGATGATTTTGGAATTGGGTTAATGTTGCAACAAAAGCAGGTTAAAAAGATGATCGCTTCCTACGTTGGCGAAAACGCAGAATTTGAAAGACAACTTTTAAGCGGAGAACTGGAGGTAGAATTAATTCCGCAGGGAACACTTGCTACCAGGTGTATGGCAGCAGGATATGGGATGCCTGCAATATTTACGCCAGCAGGGGTAGGTACAGAAGTAGCAGCGGGAAAGGAGATAAGAAATTTTAATGGAAAGGATTATTTACTTGAATATGCATTTGAAGCCGATTTTGCTATAGTTAAAGCCTGGAAAGGAGATTTGCACGGGAATTTGATCTATCGGGGTACCGCCAGGAATTTTAATCCTTTAATGGCAATGGCAGCTAAAATTACCATCGCCGAAGTAGAAGAATTAGTAGCACCCGGTGAAATTGAACCTGACAATGTGCATACCCCCGGAATTTATGTACACCGGATTTTCCAAGGTAAAAATTATGAAAAACGGATTGAGCAAAGAACTGTAAGAGTAGAACCCGGTAAATAGTTTAAGATAAAAAAGCAGAACTCGCATTTTTTAAATTGATATGATTTCAAAATTTCAAATAGCACAACGTATTGCCCAGGAATTAAAAAATGGGTACTATGTTAATTTAGGAATAGGTATCCCAACTTTAGTTGCCAATTATG
>JBDSDN010000230.1:0-6539 GCA_039920545.1 Ferruginibacter sp.
CCTGGGTTTATTTGACCGCTTGCATGGCCAATGCATTCGTGCATATCGGTATGTAAATCTGCCGCCAGGTTGCCATATTTTTTCAACCTGTTTTTTACGGTGTCATTTAATCCAAATTCATTCAACAAGCCACCTTTGGCTGATGCAACATTGTAGGAGTAAATTATATTACTAAGGGAAACTGATTTTGAGCCATGGTCTTTTCGTATCCAGTCAGCATTCGGGAGGTTTATTCCGATAGGCGTGTTCGGCGCAGCGTCACCACATTCTACAACTACCGTAATAGCTTTTGCAATAATGCCTTTTACATTTTTCTTCTTATGCTCTGGCATCAGGGGAGAATTATCTTCAAACCATTGCGCCTGGTCGCCGATAGCTTTTATTCTTTTGGTAGCCTCCATATCCTTCATAGAAACTACACTTTCAAAACTTCCTTTTTTCCCGATAGGGTCCAGGTAAACTTCTGTAAAACCATTCACCACATCAAGCCTGCTGTCTACGTCTTTTACCCATTGAATATTAAATTCATCAAAAGTTTTTAGATCCCCGGTTTTATAATATTGAATTAGCAGAAGCAAGGTTGTTTTCTGTTGCTCATTTTCAGCAACGGTTGCAGCTTTTTCCAGCCAGCTAACTATTTTTTCAATGGCCGCTGAGTACATGCCGCCGACTTTCCAAACCTTCTCTACCAATTGCCCCTTTTCTTTTACCAACTGACTATTAAGCCCCCACGAAGGTGCAGAACCTTTGGTATCAAATTTTGCATAAAAATTTTCTACTTCTTTTTGGGTAACGCCCTGGTAAAAGTTAACAGAAGAGGCAGATATATTGTCTATGCCGGGTCTTAAATCAACTAATTTAGGTTCAAGCTTTAGATCATACACTACAGGTTGCAGCCTGGCTAAAAATACTGACACCGGTTCTATGGTATCTAATGGAAACTTAGTGCTGTCGCTGTTTTTTGCCAGCTCCATAAAATAGTCCGGCGTACAGGCCGGAATAAATTTTTCATTCCCATAGTGGTGATGATTGCCATTACTAAACCATACTCTGCCACAGTATTCTTCAAACTGTTTCCAGGCCGGTGAACTTTTATCCCCTGTATAGGTGCCATAAATATTTTCCAACGACTTTCGAAGCATAATTCCATTACGGCTTTTTTGATCATAAATAATATCACGACCACATAAAGCTGCTTCGTATAGATAATAGGCAAGTTGTTTTTGTTCCAGCGGTAATTCATTAAAGCCCGGCACCTGGTATCGCAAAATCTGAAGGTCTGCAAAGGCCTCTGCTTCCACTTTAAAACTGGTATCGTAAGAAGCCGGTTTTACTTCTACCGAAGTGTCAGTTAGTTTAGTTTCTTTGCTGCTGTTGTTATTATTGCAGGAAGCCACAGCAAATAATACCGCAACGAGGAGAAATGATTTTTCTTTAATATTTTTAAATATTGAATACATGGCTGTTTATCTTTTGTAACTAAAAATACTTAATTGAGTTGACACAAAAAAAAGCAACTTGATGGACTTACTAAACCAGCAAGAGGCCAATGATAATCATTGCCCCCGCTGGGGTGGTCCTCCCTTTTAAAGCATATTAATCTAAATTTTTATCATACGGTACAAAATTCACCTAAAGGAACCTTCCCCATTTCTTTGTGCTTTTAACTGAAATATTCATCTTTGTGCTCAATACTTTTTTATGGACTTAACCAATCAGGTAACCAATCTTTTTTTATTAGCCCTTCCTATCGCCTGCATAGCCTGGACAGTGACGCATGAAGAAATATTTAAAGAGCCAAGAGACTATTGTGTAAATAAATCGCAGGCTTGCAGGAATTTACTGGAGCGTAAATTCTTTTATTTGTTTACCTGCGAATATTGTTTCAGCCATTATATAACGGTATTTTTCTTGGTCATTACAAAATATCACTTAGTCTTTAGTGACTGGCGGGGCTACCTGGTGGCGCTCTTTGCATTGGTCTGGATCGCCAATATTTACATGAGTATATTCGGCCTGGTAAGAGTGGGTATGAAGAAGGAAAAAATAGAAGCCGACATTAAAGAAGTTGAACTAAAGGAAGTCAAAGAAGAAAATAAAGATTAGGGGCTTTCAACGCCATAAAAAAATCAACAACAGTTGCGGCTATACGCTGCAAGCTTTTATTCGTTCCTCACAAAAGGCTTTCCGCTGCTATCCGCCAGCCATTAGGCGGTAGAATATAATTCAGAAAGCGTCCTATGCAAGGTATACTCAAATTATCTTTTTTATTTTAGGAATATATACGTATCTTTAAATTATAAAAGCACGTGTAATGACAACTAAATTAACACTCACCATAGACGAAAAAGTGATCAGTTCTGCAAAAAAATATGCCAATATAAAAGGTAAAAGTCTTTCTCACCTGGTTGAGAATTACCTAAAATCAATCTGCGTTAAAGAAATAGGTACCCCTGCTATCTCACCAAAAGTTTCAAAGCTGATGGGTATAATAAAGCTTCCTGAAGAATTTGATTATAAAGCCGAACTTAAAAATGCTATTTCTAAGAGATACAAAAAATGAAACAAATTTTCTTAGATACAAACGTCATCATAGATTTTCTTGCCGGCAGAAAACCATTTTCTATTGCCGCTGCGCAAATTTTTGACCTGGCGGTTTCCGGAAAAATTAAAGTGTATATATCTGCGGTGTCATACAATAACATTTATTATATTTTAAGCCAAACCTATTCAAATACTCAAACAATAAAGCTGCTGGATGAGTTGTGTGAAATGACAGAAGTAGCAGATGTTACAAAAGCAATCATAAAGAAATCTTTAAAATCAGGCTTTAAAGATTTTGAAGATGCAATACAATATAACTGTGCCCTCAGCCTCAATAAAATAGATTTCATCGTAACCCGAAATACAAAAGATTTCAAAAAAAGTGCCCTACCTGTCATGAATCCACAAGAGGCATTAAGTCTTATTGAAAATAGCAATACTTAAAAAATAATTTTAGAAAAGTATTTGTTTCGGTTAAACTTCGTTTAAATCGGTGTTCATCGTTACCAGTTCCAATAATAATTTGCCATCAGGCACGGGTACATTTTCCATAAGAATAAAATTATCTTCCTACAGATGGTATTACCGGCAAACTTTCATTGCCATCAGCACTAACAGCTTGCACCGCAAAAAAGTAATTATCTTTTGAATATGGCAAAGTCATTTCTGTACCTGTGGTAAAAATTTTCTTTTGCCAGAAAGCGCTGGTCGTTTCTCGCATCATTACATAATATCCTTTGGGGCTGCCTGTTTTAGGGGCTTTCCAGTAAATAAGTGAGGTGTTGCCCAATTTTTTTACATCAATTTTTACTTCTTCAGGCATACCAGGAGACTTTGCAAGGTTGGCAAGATTACACAGGTTCAATCCTGTATTTTTTCGTAAATATTCAAAATCTATAAACGCTAACAGGTCGCCGTATTGAATGCCATTTTCTTTTCTTACATCCTGGTGTTGATGATAATAATTTTCATTCATCTCTGTAAAACGGACCGCAGCAAAACCATTCTCGACATAAGGCGTATGATCGCCACCCCGTAAAAAACGATCGTTGCGGTAAACCAATACTACCTCTAAATTATCAACATAGCGTTCCCCTGTTTCTTTTACATAACGGGCAAGCTGGCGGCTTTTGCCATCATTTTCAAGCCCAAGCTGGCGGATGGTTTTTGCATTTTTATCCAGCTCATAAGCAGGTAGTCCTTCACTAAATACCCGGATTTTTGTATTCTCAATAATATTTGTTTCGCTGCTGTTGTTGCTGCCCATGATATCATTGTTAAGTACAGCTTCTATATTCCAATTTTCTTTTTTGGCCTTATTAGCCATAAAAGTTGAGCCTAATAAACCCTGCTCTTCACCACTGACTGCAACAAAAATTATGGTAGCAGGAAAATTGCGTTTACACATTATCCGGGCACATTCCAGTACCGCCGAAGTGCCACTTGCATCATCATTTGCACCCGGCGCATCACCGTTACGGTCCAGCACATTTGTACGCATATTATCTAAGTGGCCGCTGATAACAAAGATGCGGTTGTCGTTGGGGTCAGTTCCTTTTAGCGTAGCCATTACATTACCTAAAAGTAAAATCGTATCTACTCTTCTTTTGTCGGGTTGCAGGGTAGTGGTATCAATAAATGCGGTAAGTCTTCCATTGGATTGTGTTGCAAACTGGTTGAATTTATTTAAGACCCAGCTTCTGGCAGCACCAATGCCCCGCTTGGGATTTGTTTGCGTGCTGAGTGTATTACGGGTACCAAATGCCACCAAAGAACCGATATAAGAATTTAAAGAATCTGCAGAAACTTCTTTTACCATTTCTTCTATTGAGGCGTCACGAATAATACTTGTTTGTGCTAACAGGGAGCAGTAAACGAAAAAGCAGATTGGGAAGAAGCATAATTTTTTTAGCATAACAGTATGGTTTGAGAAATTAAAGATCAAGAGAAACTCAGTGTTATATTGTTGTCAGCCTGAGGTTGTAAAAGATGTTCTAAATTCAATGAGGTTTCTTTTTTAAATATATTCCCGCTTCTACAAACTCAGCCTGGTATTGCTCTATCCATTATCTATTTAATTGACAGATTCAATTTTTAACCTTTGTTTTTAAAATTTATTCCACTGCATTTTTAAACTGACTGTACTTCCGCCATTTTTCTATAACCTGCGCCATATCATCGGGCAATTCACTGGTAAAAAGCATCGGCTCTTTTGTTGTTGGATGTATAAAGCCCAACTCCTTTGCATGCAGAGCCTGGCGTGGACAGATGGTAAAACAATTGTCTACGAACTGTTTGTATTTTGTATAAACCGTTCCTTTTACGATTCTGTCCCCGCCATAAAAATCATCATTAAAAAGTGGGTGCCCTATGTGCTGCATGTGAACCCGTATCTGGTGCGTGCGACCTGTTTCCAGCCGGCATTCCACAAAGGTTACATAATTAAAATTCTCCAATACCTTGTAATGCGTAATGGCTTCTTTACCATGCTCACCATCGGGGTAAGTAGTAAATAGTTTTCTAAGGCGCTGGTTGCGGCCCACATGACCGGTAATGGTTCCTTCAGTAACATCAAAATTTCCCCAAACCAATGCGACATACCTGCGGTGAACAGTATGGTTAAAAAACTGCCTGGCAAGATCGCTCATAACCTTCTGTTTTTTTGCCATCACCAGCAGGCCGCTGGTATTTTTATCTATTCGGTGCACCAGGCCAAAACGGGGTAATTCCAGTTCGTCAATTTCGGGACAATTGTTTTTTAAATAATACGCAACGGCATTTATTAAAGTATTATCCGGATTACCGCTGCCGGGGTGCACTACCATGCCAACAGGTTTATTTATCACCAGGATGTCATCATCTTCATAAACAATATTCAACGGAATATTTTGTGGAATAATTTCTGATGACTCGGGAGAATTGCTGTCGTAAATAATTATTTTATCGCCGGCTTTTATTTTATAATTATTTTTTATTGGCTTTTCATTTACCAATACCAATTCATTTTCTATTGACTGCTGAATTTTATTACGGGTTGCGCCTTCTATTCGCTGCATTAAAAATTTATCAATTCGCAACGGCTCCTGGCCTTTATCTATAACGATAGAAAACTTTTCATACAATTCTTCGGACTCCGGCAGATCTTCTTCTATATTCTTTTCAAACTCCGTCATAGTAACAATTCTTTATAGTGGCAAACCTGCAGTGATCGATCCCTAACAATCTAACGTACAAGAGTGCCCTTCGTTCCTCAGGATAAAATGGGCCAATGCTGCCGATGGGGAAATACAGGCGGTTTCATAAAAATAAAATCTGAAACAGGGTAGCGCTTCAATGCCTTAATGTTTCACCATTCAATTTGTATAGCTTTGCAAAGTAAAACATTGCAACTGATATGCAGCGGGTGAAATTTAAAGATTTAGGTATAATTGATTACAAAACTGCCTGGGATTACCAGGAAAATCTCCTCCAGCAAAATGTTTTAATAAAATCGGCGGCCCGCAAATTAAACCCTGATTTTGTTCCTGCCGATTTAGATACACAGCATTATTTTTTGGTTTGCGAGCATGAGCCCGTATACACCTTGGGCAAAAGCGGCAGCATGGATAATGTGCTGATGAGTAAAGATGAACTCCAAGAAAACGGCATTTCATTTTTTAATACCAACAGGGGAGGAGACATTACTTTTCATGGCCTGCAACAGATAGTGGGCTACCCTATCCTCGACCTGGAAAAATTTTATACAGATATCGGCCGTTACCTGCGCAACCTCGAGGAAGTAATTATTTTAACCATTGCAGAATATGGTATAGTAGGAGAGCGAAGCAAGGGCGAAACCGGCGTGTGGATTGAGCCTGGTATAGCCGGAAAAGAACGAAAGATATGTGCAATTGGGGTGCGCTGCAGCCGCTGGATTACCATGCATGGCTTTGCTTTAAACGTAAATACAGACCTGAGCTATTTTGATAATATTATACCCTGTGGAATCGTAAATA
>JBDSDN010000231.1:0-2742 GCA_039920545.1 Ferruginibacter sp.
GTGGTTAAAATTAACAGGCCTTCTGAGTCCTTATCCAACCGCCCTACCGCATGAGTGCCTGCAGGAAAATTAAATTCAAGATCGCCGAGTAAGCCTACTTTATGAGAGCTTATAAACTGCGACACCATGTTAAAAGGTTTGTTTATAATAAAGTAACGGTTCAATAAGTTCAAGGTTTAGGAGTTCAAGAGGTTCAACTTTTTGAGTTCGTACAATTAAATGTTTTAGATAATTATTAGGTCCAACTTTGAACCTTTGAAACCTTAAACTTATTCAACTTTCTATTTACTCAAATGCATACTCCTTTCTTTGTACAACTGCCGGAAGTAGGGGTCACGTAAATCTTTTATAAAACGAATGGCTTCGCCGGTGCTTTTCATTTCGGGGCCTAATTCTTTATTTACTCCTGGAAATTTATTAAAACTAAAAACCGGTTCTTTTATAGCAAATCCCTGCAACTTTTTTTCAAAAGTAAAATCTTTCAGCTTCGCTTCGCCCATCATTACTTTGGTGGCAATATTTAAATACGGGATTTTATAAGCCTTAGCAATGAAAGGTGTAGTACGGCTGGCTCTTGGGTTAGCTTCAATTACAAAAACGCTGCCGTCTTTTATAGCAAATTGTATATTAATAAGCCCAAGAATATTTAATGTTCTGGCAATTTTTTCTGCATACTCTTCCATCGTATGCACAATCAATGGGGATAAATTAAACTGTGGCAATACGGCATTGCTATCACCGCTGTGGATACCTGCAGGTTCTATATGCTCCATCACACCCATGACATGAAAATCATCGCCATCAAAAATGCCATCTATTTCTGCTTCCTGGCAGCGGTCTAAAAAATGGTCAATTAATATTTTATTGCCGGGCAAATGTTTTATCAGGCTTAACACCCCTTTTTCAAGATCCTCATCATTTAATACTATACGCATTCTCTGGCCACCCAAAACATAACTCGGTCTTATTAAAACGGGATAACCAACCTGTTTGGCCACTTCTATAGCATCATCAGTATTGAATGCGGTTCCATAATTGGGATAGGGAATCTCCAACTCTTTAAGCATATCACTGAAGCGACCCCTGTCCTCTGCAATATCCATATTATCAAATGATGTCCCGATTATTCTTATCCCTTTTTCATGCAATTTTTTTGCAAGCTTCAAAGCTGTTTGTCCGCCCAATTGTACAATAACACCATACGGCTTTTCATGCTCGATTATTTCCCAGAGGTGCTCCCAAAAAACAGGCTCAAAATAAAGTTTGTCTGCAATATCAAAATCTGTAGAAACTGTTTCGGGGTTGCAGTTGACCATAATGGCTTCGTATCCGCACTCTTTGATGGCGAGCAAGCCATGTACACAGCAATAGTCGAACTCAATGCCCTGGCCAATGCGATTTGGGCCGCTGCCAAGTACAATAATTTTCTTTTTCTCTGAAACAATTGATTCGTTATGTTGTAAATTTTTCATTCTGCGATTTACCAGGGGTTTTCAAAATCTTTTTTAGTGTATAAGTATTTTCTTTCTTTGAATGAGGAAGTTTTTTCTGTATTGTTCTTTTTGCTAAAGATTCTTTTTAAAAAACCTGTTGGAATAACAATCAGGATAAAAACAACTCCTAAAATTATTGTATTACTGATTAACCCCATTCCATGCGCCAGTTTCATCCAGCCAAAGTGTATATAATCAACAGCCTTAGCCGATAGAATTGCGACACCTCCCAATATCATGGCAACCACTAAAAACGCAAATTTATGTTGAAACATATAAAACACCAGCATTGCAGTTTGCAAGACAATGATGGTCTGGTATTTATTTGATGAGGTCGGCATTATTTTTTTACTGTTTTTAAAATTATGGTTTTAAAAGCAACAGCAATTGAGTCCGCAGCAGTTTCAGTAAAATGACAATAATCAACAAAAACTTGCTTTTTGCCAGCAATAATATTTCCATCTATAACCCACATATTTATATTAGTCCGCTGTTCTTCGGTTAACACATTTTTTATCAGAACCTTAAAGCCTTGAGCCTGGCTGTCATTATCATGCCAGGTGTAATAATTAAACAATGCTTTCTCGGTGTTATTCATGCCAGAATAATTTTTATTAAAAAGGTAAGGTTGATAAACCAATAAATGTTTAACCCCATCATGCGTCAAAACGCTATCATATTGATGTAAGGTTTGCAGATAAAATGCAGCGGCGTTCTTTACCCTTTCATTATTTATATCAATACCCAGGGTCTTTGGAGCAGTATTTAACCATATAGTTTTAACGGGATAATTATTTTCTTCATTTTTTGCTAACCGTAAAGAATTTTTAAAATGATAAATGAATTGCTTTAGGGCGTTTATAGAATATGAATACCGGGTGACAGGAATAATATATTTTGAAGGAAATTTAAAGATTGGCAATTCGTTCCACCTTTCATGAATCTCGTCTTTAATGTTAAAATCTTTTTCGATAGATACAAACTCATTCATTCCATCCATTGATATAACCCAATCGGGTTTTAGTGTTTCTTTTATAAGGTTGTAGCGGGTAAAACTTTGCCACAAAGTAAACATAGAGTTAGCGCCATTAAAAACCTTCACTTTTTTCCCGGGTATTGCTGCCTGTAACAAACCTTGTAATTTAAATGCAATGGTTTTATTATAAGGATAATCCTCTACCCCGGTAATATCTAACCAATCGCCATCTTTATTACTGCCCATTCCTTCCATAGCAGATGCACCGGTAAG
>JBDSDN010000232.1:0-2900 GCA_039920545.1 Ferruginibacter sp.
GCAAATGTTGTTTTCATTTTAGTAGTTGGTTTTAGTTGGTTTAAAAAATATCTTATATTTCTTATTTGCTTCTACAAAGCTCTTGTGTGATAGCCCATATTCCTAATCGATAGTTGCTATTCCAAAATATTAATTCAGTGATATTTACTAAAGTGTAATGCTTTTTAAAACGTAGTTGCAGAGATTAATTATTATGGATTTTAGGAAAATAGATTTTAAACAGCGTATGATCAATATGCGTTAAAAGTCTTCCGGTTTAATGCAGTGGACTACTTTGTAAAACGCATAGATGTTAATGATCTTACTGAAACTGTGGGGAAATTGTCAAAAACTGGTAAAGCCAACAGCAACACAACTATTACTTTTACAAAAAAAAATTGTGTGGTGAGCCTGCCATTAGGATTGCTATTCCAGGTAAACAAGGAGGTATATCTTTCATTGATCTTAAATGAAATTATTTATTGGGACACCAGTAATAATTACTCAAAGCTGATATTATCAGATGGGCACCGTTTTCTTATTTCTAGTTAATTTTCTTTAGTCAGGGATATTGAAGATGAGTTCTGCTGGCCGAAACAGGCTGTTGCAAATATGAGCAGCAATGTACAAGTGATAAACTGCTTCATAAAAACTTTAATGACAAAGTTTTTTGAAACATATATTTTTTACTGAAGCGTGAGATTTAAAAGTTCTTCCTGGAAATCGTAAAATACCTGGCGCAAATTGCTTTTTGAATCAGTTCCATAATTTATAAAAAAGATATGCGTAACATTCTTTGCAGGGAAGTAGAACAAATTTGCAGTATAACCTACATCTCTTCCTTTATGTCCATATCCAAAATTATTTCCCCTGATAATAAATGATTTTTGAATACCATAGCCGTAATAGTTGTCACCGTCGGTTTTACCAAACGTGTTCATAATATTCATAGATTTTTTTGTGAGCAATGTCTGCTTAAGGAATAATGCATCGGCTAATTTATACAGGTCAAACAAATTGCTGTAAATACCTCCATAACCATTACCACTTCCTGTAACAAGATTGGATACGTTTACTATAGTATTGTTATTATACAAATCGTAATAACCTTGTGCAACATTGTTAGGTAATACATCATGAGGCTGATAGTATGTATTAGTTAAACCAAGGGGCTGCAAAATGTAAGTTTTTAAAAGAGCTGCATGTTTTTTTCCTGTTGCCATTTCGAGCACCATACTTACCAGAATTGTATTGGTATTGGAATAAATTGCTGTATCAGAAGGGTGAAAAAGTGGTTGTTTACTATATATATACGCAAGCAGTTCCTCCGCCATCCATTTTTTATTTGGATTGTTTAATACAGCCAAATAAAATGCATCCTGGTCAATTATATCGGGAATCCCTGTTTCATGTTTTAAACATTGGCCAAGTGTAACTAAGTTTCCATTAGGTAATTTATTGATAATATTTTCTGGTAACCACTTCTTTATTGGCTGTTGTAGAGCGGAATAACCAATCCCACTTATTAATGAATCTTCCATTAGTTTAAATGTGAGAACACCCATAAAAAGCTTCGTTATACTAGCAACTTTAGATACAGTTCCGGGAACAAAATCAATATTATTTTCAATATCAGCTTTACCTGTTGCACCAATCCAGGTACCATTTGCATCATTAACCAAAAGAGATATACCGGGCAATCCCTTCTGTCGGTATTTTTCTAATAATTTATTAAATGCTTCATCTTTTGGATTTCTGGTACTTGAATCACTCCATGGTATTGTAACAGTAGATATTTGGGATGGCAGAATCTGGGCTTTTTTACAGGAGAATGCAATAGCAGTTAATAAAAGTATCCCGAGGTATTTTTTCATCAGATTATTTTTCATTTGATTTTAATGGAATACTAATACCAAGTAGCAGGCTATTGTAAGGCAGCAACGGAACATATGCATTAATAAATGGCGTTTGAATTATTTGCTGGTATGTTATAAACAATTTTTTAGGCTGGCTTTTTTTGATTTTAAGAGTATGGGAGCCGCTAATATTAAAAACTGCCAGCCCCTGCATCCGGCCAATGCCTTTTGCATTTGTATATTCTCCATTACTTTCTAATTTAAGCTGAGCTGTTGCAGGTATAGAATGCATATAACCTATGCCTATAGCAGCTTGTGCTGACCACCTATCACTAACTTTATATCTATAACCTATAGCTGTATATAGAGGGATGGCATGTTGAACAAACCTGTGATAAAAATATCCAAGTTTTATTTCCTGGTACAAGTCATGTTTCGGTTTTGTTTTCCAATTAAATGCATAACCGAATTCAATACCAGGGTGATGAATATCTGTTACCAGCTCACCAAATTTTGCAAAAGGCTTATCACTGGCAGCATTCATAAAAGCAATACTTATCTGTCGGGTTTTTTGTGCCGGCGAATTAGTTGTAATTAATACCAGTAAAAAAATGTAGAAAGCTGATTTCATAAAATAGTTTTTATGTGTATTCTTTAAGTCTTGATTAATATTTCATCCGTTTATGAAATGAATAAAATTTGGTTGCATCGCCGTTAATTAAGAATATCTTTTTTGATGTTCCACCAAGAATGCCCCCTGTTATAACACCAACCGGGAATGTTATGAGGCTTACATAAGCTGCACCCTCGCCAATACTTGGTCCGAAAAGATTACCTACCAATACCGGCGCAATGCCAATACCGGCACCAATAAGCAATCCTTTTAGTAGGCTGCCTTTTCTATGAGTTTCAATTTTAGTGATATTTGAATATTGCTGGCTAACAGTGAAATTGTTTAAGTGATTATATTCACTCGGCTTACCCGAAAACATAGTTAGAGAAGAATCAGTAGTATTAACCAAAACTCCGCTTATTGATTTTCCATCAGAAGTAGTTACCCGTATC
>JBDSDN010000233.1:0-9672 GCA_039920545.1 Ferruginibacter sp.
GTTTCTATATTATTTGCTAAACTCCGGTTCATATCTGCAATGGCTTTTTCGTATTCAAAATCGTTTACATAACGAATACCTCTTAAAATAAAATTGGCGCCTACTTTCTGGCAACAATTTACTGTTAAGCCATCATAGACTACTGCCTCTACTTTATCATTATTTATGTAAATATCCTGTACCCATTGCAACCGTTGCTGGTCACTAAACATTGGTGCTTTATTAATATTTCTCCCTATACCAATAATCATTTTATCAAACAAAGGCAAAGCCCTGTTTATGATGTCAGTGTGGCCCAACGTTACGGGATCAAAAGTGCCGGGGAAAAGGCAGATACGTTGCATATAGAGTTTAAGTTAGTTAGATGACGATTATATTGACGCTATAAATTTATTCACTCTTTTTACCGGCCAGCAAATACAAAACTGCCATACGTACGGCCACCCCATTTTCTACCTGCTGCAATATAATAGATTGACCACTATCTGCAACCTCACTATCTATTTCTACCCCCCGGTTAATGGGGCCGGGATGCATAATAATAATTTGTTTACCCAGCTTTTCCAATAACTTTTTTGTAACCCCATAAGCCAGGCTATATTCCCGGAGGGATGAAAATAAAACCTGGTTCTGTCGCTCCAGTTGAATACGCAATATATTTGCCACATCACACCATTGTAAGGCTTTCAATAAATTGTATTCTACTTTTACATCAAATGCTTTTTCAACATAAGCAGGTATTAATGTTGGCGGGCCCGAAAGCATAACCTCCGCCCCCATTTTCTTTAATAAATAAATATTGCTGAGTGCCACCCTGGAGTGCATAATATCCCCAATGAGCACTATTTTTTTTCCCTGGAGCGTGCCTATTTTTTCCTGAATTGAGAACGCATCCAGCAATGCCTGCGTAGGATGTTCATTTATACCGTCCCCGGCATTAATAATGGCCGTCTCGGGCAAATGTTTTGAAAGAAAATGCGGGGCTCCGCTGGCACTGTGCCGCATTACCACCATATCAACTTTCATACTCAATATATTATTTACAGTATCCAATAATGTTTCACCTTTGGAAACAGAAGACCCTGAAGCCGCAAAGTTGATGGTATCGGCACTTAACCTCTTTTCTGCCAATTCAAACGAAATCCTGGTACGGGTGCTGTTTTCATAAAAAAGATTTACTATGGTAACGTCACGTAAGGATGGGACTTTTTTAATAGGGCGCTGGAGTACTTCTTTAAATTGCTGAGCCGTAGATAAAATTACTGAAATGTCTTGTGAAGAAAGTTCTTTAATGCCCAGGAGATGTTTGGTGGATAGTTGCATTAAGAAGCGAAGCTAAAGGAAAAAAATAAAAGCGTAAAATAAAACAAACAACGATCTTCTTAGTAATTCTGAGGAGAATATGCAATGATTGAAACCACTAAGCGCTAATATAAACAAACGGACTCTTTATCCCATTCTACTTTTATTTTTTGAGAGGCCAAAGTATCTACAGCTTTACCGCAATAGTCTGCCTGTATAGGGAGTTCACGACTAAAACGCCTGTCTACGAGCACACAAAGTTCTACTTTTTCCGGCCGGCCAAAATCCTGTAACGCATCTAAAGCCGCCCGGATAGTTCTGCCGGTATATAATACATCATCAATAAGAATTACTTTTTTGCCTTCGATAGAAAAAGGAATATCTGTGGAATTTGCAACATGGAACTCTTCACGAATATCATCCCGGTAAAAAGTAATGTCAAGCAAGCCATACTGTATCTTTTGACCGGGAGAAAAATCCCTGATACAGGCTACTATTTTTTCACTCACAATCACACCTCTTGGCTGAAGCCCGATAAAGACTGTATTCACCAGGTCAGCATGGTTTTCCATCAGGTGATGGGCAAGCCTTAAAATGGTAAGTTGCAGTTGCTGCTTATTTAAAATGATTTTCAATACTGGTTAATTGATAGGCGAAATTATCTTTTATAAACGAAAAAAAGAGAATGAAGAATATGACCAGCTTAAGTCTTATAATTTCTTTCAGAAAATTAATCCGCAGATCCCTATTTTTTAAATTGTATAAAATTATAACATGGCCATATAAAAATTACCAATTGACGTTTCAAAAAAACGAATGGGAATTAATAAAAAATGATTAGAACCTGGCATCAAATTGTACTTAAAATTATTTTTCCTGCATAAATGGATACCGGTAATCAGTTGGGGGATTAAAAGTTTCCTTAATTGTTCTTGCACTAAGCCAACGATATAAATTTAATTGCGAGCCGGCTTTATCGTTTGTGCCGCTTCCCCTGGCTCCCCCGAAAGGTTGTTGCCCTACCACCGCACCTGTGGGCTTATCATTAATATAAAAATTACCTGCACTGTTCCTTAATTTATTGGTTGCAAGTTCTACTGCAAACCTATCCTGGGCCAGTACAGCGCCCGTTAATGCATAGGGTGAAGTAGCATCAACAAGTTTTAAAGTTTCTTCAAATTTATTCTCATCGTATATATATACCGTTAGTACAGG
Organism: Ferruginibacter sp.; assembly: GCA_039920545.1. Classification (GTDB taxonomy): domain Bacteria; phylum Bacteroidota; class Bacteroidia; order Chitinophagales; family Chitinophagaceae; genus Ferruginibacter. The sequence continues at coordinate 2,518 of JBDSDN010000233.1, forward strand.
TCCGAATAATTCTTCACACATAGTAACATACCCGGGATCTGTGGTTTCAATAATAGTAGGTTCAATAAAAAACCCGTCAGTTTTGTCACATTTGCCACCGACCCAAATCCTTGCCCCACTATCTCTTTTCCTGGAATTTTTAATGTAAGTCTGCAGTTTATCAAAACTCTTTTCATCTATAACGGCACTTACAAAATTTGTAAAATCTTCCACGTTGCCCATCTTCATCGTCTTCACCTGGTCCACCAATTTCTTTTTTATTTCCCCCGCCAGGTTAGAGGGTAAATAGGCCCTGGATGCAGCTGAGCATTTTTGCCCCTGGTATTCAAAAGCGCCACGGGCAAGGGCAGTAACTACAGCATCTACATTAGCAGATTTGTGTGCTATTACGAAATCTTTGCCCCCGGTTTCGCCCACAATCCGTGGATAAGATTTGTAAATAGGAGTATTTTTTCCAATAGTCTCCCACATTTTATTAAAAACGCCGGTGCTGCCGGTAAAATGTAACCCAACAAAATTAGGGTGATTAAAAACTACTTCGCCAATAGTTGGCCCGTCTATAAAAACAAGGTTAATAACACCATCCGGTAAGCCTGCCTCTTTTAAAATGCGCATAAACATTTGAGCACTGTACACCTGTGTATTTGCGCATTTCCATATGACCACATTGCCACACATAGCTGCACTTGTCGGGAGGTTGCCACCGATTGCAGTAAAATTAAAAGGCGTTAATGCAAACACGAATCCCTCTAGTGGGCGGTACTCCAGGCGATTATAAATTCCTGGTCCGCTGATGGGCTGCTGACGATATATATCACTTAAAAAATGGACATTAAAGCGTAGGAAATCTATAAGTTCACAGGCAGCATCTATCTCTGCCTGGTATACAGTTTTGCTTTGCCCCAACATGGTAGTGGCATTTATGTATGGGCGATATTTCGTGGCAAGGAGATCTGCCGCTTTCAAAAAGATATTTGCCCTGTTTTCCCAACTCATGTTAGCCCATTTCTCCTTTACTTTTAAGGCTGCATTTATAGCCTTCGTTACATGCTTTGCTTCGCCGGTGTGAAACTGGCCGAGCAAATGCCTGCGTTCATGCGGGGGTCGTATTTCAACCGTATTACCGGTACGGATTTCTTCTCCACCAATGTACATGGGCACATCGATGGTGGTTGCTTTAAGTTGCTTCAACACTGCTTTTAAAGCCAGTTTTTCCGGGCTGCCGGGAGCATAATTCAGCACGGGCTCATTGACAGGGATGGGGTAATAAAAATCTCCGTATTGCATAAAATATATTTGTCAGATGTAAAAAGAAGTAGTTACCGGATTTAAAGATAATTCAATACAGTTTTTGAAAAAGGAAAAATTAATTCTGCTCTTTCTCACTCATCAAATATGCTTTAATAAAACCATCAAGGTCGCCGTCCATTATGGGCGCCACATTGCCAACTTCATAACTGGTACGATGATCTTTAATCATTTTATAAGGATGAAAAACGTATGATCTTATCTGGCTCCCCCACTCTATTTTCTTTTTAGTGCTGTTGGATGCATCCAGAACTTCCTGCCGCTTACGCATCTCATCTTCATATAACCTGCTTTTTAGCATTGACATGGCCTTTTCCCTGTTTTCCCCCTGGGTGCGGGCCTGCTGACATTCCACAATAAATCCACTGGGTTTATGCGTTAGCCTCACTGCGGTTTCTACCTTATTCACGTTCTGGCCTCCGCTACCACCACTTCTAAAGAATGCCCATTCCACGTCGGCAGGGTTTACTGTAATTTCTATACTGTCATCAATTAACGGGTACACATATACGCTGGCAAATGAAGTATGCCGCCTGGCATTACTGTCAAAGGGGCTAATACGAACCAGGCGGTGTACACCGCTTTCGCCTTTTAAAAAACCATAAGCAAAAGCTCCGTCCACCTGGAAAGTACAGGTTTTTATTCCGGCGCCATCGCCCCATTGCCAGTCCAGTTCTGTAACCTGCCACCCTTGCTTTTCTCCATACATCCTGTACATGCGGGCCAGCATTTCGGCCCAGTCCTGGCTCTCTGTACCGCCGGCACCACTGTTTATTTGCAGCACAGCAACCATTTCATCTTCGGGCTTGTTCAGTGTACTTTTAAATTCTGCTTCTTCAATGGCTGCTATTGCACTTGAATGGGCTTCTTTAACCTCCTCTTCAGATGTCTCTCCTTCTTTCCAAAAATCAAAAAGCACAGCAAAATCTTCTACCTGCGTTACTAACGCCTCGTAGATATTAACCCAATACTCATTTATTTTTGTTTCTTTTAAAATGGAAGTTGCACGGGCATTATCATCCCAAAAGCCGGCAGATAAGGTGAGTTGTTTGTCATTTATTATTTTAGCTTCCCTGTTCTCAACGTCAAAGAAACCTCCTCAGGACCAGGACACGGTCTCTCATAGATTTAAGTTGTTCTGTTGTCATGCGGGCAAAGATAATTTAAAGAAAAATATAATTGATTGAAAAAAAATGAAAAAAGGATTGAAAATTTTTTCCTTGGTTTTATAAATAATAAAATGCTGATTCCGTTAAACCGAAGGCTCTATATATAAATCGATAATGTTATTAATCCACTTTTTAATTACCTTGTTTTTATAACTTCCTCTTAGCAGGATTTTCCCCTTACCTGAATTACTTGGTAAGGCAGTACTATTAACCTCAGGACGCAGCGCCAACTGGTAGAGTTTGACGCCACTTTTCCGCTGAATAAAAATTGGTGTTTGATCAGTGGCACTAATGCCCGCCTGGAAAGGAAACGCTGTAATTTGAGTCGTAGTTACAGAATAAGATTTTCCCGCAATCCAGGCTGTTTGCCATGCAATTGGACTTGTGCTTTCTGCATAAATAAAATAAGTTATAAAAGACCTGGGAGAAATTTGTTCGCCCGCTTCATTAACCATAATAGTGCCCGGCAGCCGGGTTATTTTGTAAGCATAGGTACTTTTGAGTGGCCAGCTCTGGGCACAGGCGGAAAACATTATAGCGATAAGAAGAAGATAACAAATAAAAGTTTTCATAAAACGGTTTTACTCACCAGATCAAAAACCATGCTGGCACTATGACTTTTGCTCAACAAATACTGATTGCCTGAATCTTTACGGCATAAAACAAAAAATTTTTTGTGGGCAGGGATATTTTTTTAAAAGATCTATTTAAAAATACCGGCAAAAAACAGCTTCATATCATTCCATGAAGCGCTATCGGCTGCTGCGTTGTATTCAATAGGCATATTAAATTTTTTGCCGGTTTCCGTTGCAGCCGGATTGGTAAAGGCATGAGTAGCGTTGGCATAAGATTTAAAAGTATAAGCTGCGCTGATAGAATCCATTTGTTTTTTAAATTTATCAACTTCCGCCATGGTTACAAATTGGTCTGCCTCGCCATGGCAAACCAAAATTTTGGCTCTCAATAAATTTTTATCAGCAGGGGCGCCAATTAAATTACCATGAAAGCTTACAACAGCTTTAAAATTTTCTCCTAGCCTGGCGGCATTTAAAACCTGTGCCCCACCAAAGCAGTATCCAATTGCTGCCACATTATTCATATCAGCCTCGGGATATGTTTTTACTTTTTCCAGGGCAGCATCAATCCGTTGTTTACCCATCTGAACATCCCCATAAAATGGTCCGGCCATTTTTTGAGCCGTACCAGGATCAGCAGCAATAGCTCCGTTGCCGTACATATCTACGGCCATAGCGAAATAGCCCAATTCGGCTAATTGCTTTGCCCTGGATTTTGCGTATTCTGTCAGGCCCCACCATTCCGGGATAACCAATACCACCGGTCTCTTAGCGGAAGAAACAGAATCATAGGCTATAAAGCTATTCATGGCCAGGCTGCCTGAGGTATATCCTACAGACTCGCCCAAAATAACAGGTGTTGTATTTTCAGTAGACATAGTATCATTCATTTTTGTCGTACTATTAGTATTGCAGGCTGCAAACCCAGCCAGCAATGTGACAAAATATAAAAAGGAGAATAATTTTTTCATGATTTTTGATTTTTGATCATAAACAATTTGTAGAAAGAAAAGTTTGAAGGATTAAGCAATTATTTGGAATATCTCTTTATGCCTTATCCAGAATTCATCTAATAAAATTATGTTGCTTTTAAAAAATGTAATTAAAGCTGGCCAATCTTCTTTATTAAAAATACTTACTTTTTCAAGAGAACAAAAAATATTTGCAATAACTCTGCCATCCAATTGTACCATTTCTGGTACCCATTTCCAGTTATGCTCAAAAACTTTTACAAAGGCAGGTTTAAAAGATAAAAAAAGACTGAAAAATTTATTTATTTTTTCTGCATCTCCGGTAATCTCAATGTTAATTATGGCTCCGGATTTTCCGGCATTCATTTTAAATTGAATATTCTTAATACCGGTTTTATAATTTACCCAGCTAATTTTTTTGCCATTGGCAGAAAGTATAGGTGAAACGTACCGCCCAAAGCTGGTCCAGAATTCTTCCCGCATGGCAGATTCGTGGCGAGGGGAATACATAATTGCAGTCTAGTTTGTTATGGAAAAATCCGGCCGGCGGATAAAACTACTATTGTATTTAAACCTGATATTAGTACTTACTTCTACCTTCCAATTTTTCATACCATCTACTGACACCCTGGGAAAATAGTAACCTCGCAATTCTATCGTTCCAAAAACGAGGTTTTCATTTCTTGTTCTTAACCCACCCCCCAATGAGGTGTAACCGTTAGTTTTATTTAAGGGGCCATCAAGTGGTTTTAAAAAACTCACATCTGTAAATATAAAAGGTGCCAGCCGAAAACCTGCAATCTTGTCAAGGTTATAAAATACTGACTCAAATTTAAATGTGCTCCTGGTAGAGGCTGTTATAAGACCGTTTCTAAAATAAGGCAGGCCAAAATCACTTTCTAAAAACAGTGGCTGATTTAATTTGGTTTTTACCTGGCGGGTTATTGAGGCAGAAAAAAAGTTTCGGTTGCGCCAGGATAAGCCCAGTTTTTTTAAGCGGGTAAAATGACCAATGTTTATCAACATGTTTGCATCTTCAAATATTTTTTTATTTACAAAAGTGCCCAGCTTTAACGTATAACTTGTAAAAAGGCCCCTTTCAGAATAATGAGTAGCATCAAAGTCAAAGCCATAGTAACCTCTTTTTATATTTTGCTTGTTCGTATACCCCCCGGTAACGGTTGCATTTACTCCCTCCGGCACATCTTCATTACGGCCAAAGCCATAAATAAAATTACTTTGATAAAAATTCTGTTTATAAAGGCTGTACGAAAATAAAACCCCGTTTATGTCAGCGTAATTGTAATTGTATGCGTTAATATATTTAACCGGAAGCGTATAAAAATGATTATACAGAGAACGCAAAGCAATAAAATGACGCAGCCTCTTTTCCGAATCTTTTTCTTTCCTGTTTCGCCCAATATTATATCCACCCCATACATCTACATTTAAAAATGAATATTTATAATCTGAATGATATAGTGAATCAGAATAAGCATTATCGGTGGTGTTATAGGACACCGCAATGTTTGCCGTCCACTTACTATAGCGGCTTACAAATGGTTTTTCCAGGCTGGTAAAATATTTTGTTTCTTCATGCCGTCCACTAATAAGTTCATTATTAAAACTGGTTATACCTGTCGTCCAGTTAACAAAACTTCCGTTTATGTTCCGGTATATATATTCTGCACCAAGTCCCACTGCAGGGTTTCTATTTTTGTCGTAGAGCAAACCAACTGCAAGCCTGTTCCCACGTCCATAAAGGTTTTCTTCTTTTGCCTCAATTTTTGCCTTGCTCAGGCTGCTGATGCTCCCGCTGCCTCCCAGGGAAAATACATCCCTCGTTAAAACGACGACGTCTACTGAATCTTTATTATCTGCCACACCAAATACAATAATTTTTGCATCCCGTAAAAAAGGTTGGTCCCGCAAAAAGTGTTCGTTATCAGAAAAAAGAAAAGGCAATACTTTATCACCTTCTTTGAAAAATAAATTTCTCCGAATTAAGTTTTTTGTTGAATTTTTATGCATTGCCTTGGCCACATGCACAGAAAAAGTATTTTTAATTTCAGTTGTATCATTAAGATTTTGATTAAAACCGACAGTAGAAAATATAATCTTGCGAATGGTTTTCCCTTTGAATATAATGAAACGGTTTACAATTTTTCCAGGCTCAACAATTTGCTGGTCATGAGAAATACTTCTGCCTAATTTTCCGAGTAACCCTTTTTTGTTTGCTAAAAAAAATTTTGTAGAATCCGCTGGCTGTTGGGCAAAAGCAACAGTGCCTGTTATAAGCAGAGCGAGAGGTGATATAAGCAAACGGGCTAGCAAATTGGTCATTTATTAAAAAGATAAAAAATCCTCAAATACTGACATGAAGCTGAACGTACAATATTAAATAATCCCTGCATTATAAAACCATTTAATGAGGAATATTAAAAAGTTTAACAGAGAATAAACTTGAAAGAGCAAAAAAAATTCTTTTTAAAACAATTCGTACTTACCTTTGCGCCGCAATTTAGTTCTACCCGGATAGATTTAGTTTAAATTAACTTCTTAATTGCCCTTAACTCCCCTTCCAGGTTTAATATTAGCCTCGGTTTAGATGGATATTATTAAAAAATAAAACTCAGTAAAATGAAAATGAATACCGTGGGTATTGTTACCCCTATTAACAAAGACGAAATGAAGAAGTTGTTAGAAGAAACAAAAGAAACTTTAGCAACAGACCACTTAGATAAAAATAACGAGACAAAGTTTGCAGTAGTAAATATGTGGAAAATAAGAAAAACAGCCCTTGTTACTTCTTCAATGAGAAGGCGTTCTTTCTAAACTTAAATCATACTTAAATCCTAACATCATTAATTCTTAAAAAAGCATTTTTATTCCCATGCTTTTTTAAGAATTTAATTTGAGAGCTTTATAAAAAATTTTAAAAAAGGTCTTTAAAAATAATGCAACTTATATTGCAAGAGGCAGATTATGTTTATAGTTTCCCCATAGCACCCAGCTTCATATTTTTTGCGGTTTCAGCACCCACATATTTTTCTATCCTGCTTTCTATAAAATAAATTAAGGGAGTAAGTAAGATGGCTACTGTGAATTTATAAGCATAATTTACCATGCCTA
>JBDSDN010000234.1:0-5731 GCA_039920545.1 Ferruginibacter sp.
GATGAAAAAACTTTAAAAACTTATGGCAGCGATGAAAATCCGGATATTTATAAAGTAAAACTGGAATTGAATGGCTACCAGAATCAATTTTCAAAAAATTGTTTACAACAGAATAATGGGGATGGCCGGAGTTTTAGTGAAACCTCTCTTTTAAGCGGCGTAGCCGCAACAGACTGGAGCTGGTGCCCCTTGCTAGCCGATTTTGATAATGATGGATATAAAGATCTTTTTATCTCGAGTGGTATTGTAAAACGCCCTGTAGACCTGGATTACGTTCGCTTTGTTTCTGACCTGCAGGTAAAAAAAGGGATGAACCAGACAGATAAATATGATGATATGGCGATTGATGCTATGCCCGATGGAAGCTCACATCCATATTTGTATAAGGGCAGTGGCAAATATGCTTTTACTGATGTGAGTAATGATTGGGGTACAGGAAAAATGAAAGGATATTATAACGGTGCCGCCTATGCGGATTTAGATAATGACGGTAATCTCGACTTAGTTATTAATCAATTAAACGGGCCCGCAGTAATCTTAAAAAATACCAGCGGAATAAAAAATTATTGTTCCATTTCTTTTAAAGGAGATAGCGCCAATACATTTGGGATCGGTTGCAAAACTTACCTGTACCAAAAAGGTAAATTGCAATACCAGCAATTAATGCTCACCCGAGGGTTTGAGTCTTCCTCCGATACAAGATTACATTTTGGCCTTGGTGCAGACTCCCTGGTAGATAGTATTGTGGCAGTTTGGCCAGATCAGAAATACCAGGTAATAAAAAACATTAAATCAAATACCCGTTTGGTAATAAACAAAAAAGATGCAGGCGGAACATTTGATTATGAAAATTATTTTAAACCTGCTGTTTCTTATCTGGCAGACATCAGCAGCCAGGTTAAAATAAACTGGAAGCATAAAGAAAATGATTTTGTAGATGTAAATAAGCAATACCTTATCCCGCATGCCGAGTCTACGAGGGGGCCAAAGATTGCAGTAGGGGATATAAATAAAGACGGGCTTGATGATCTGTATGCCTGTGGCGCCAAAGGGCAGGCGGGCAGCCTGATGCTGCAGCATGCTGATGGAAGTTTTACCGCAACAGACACTGCCTTATTTATAAAAGACCAGGAACATGAAGATGTTGATGCGGTTTTTTTCGATGCTGATAATGATGGGTTTGTTGATTTGTATGTCGTAAGCGGCGGTAATGAATACCTGGATGGCAATCCATTGCTTGCCGATCGTTTATACCTGAATGATGGCAAAGGAAATTTTACTGCCGGTATAAAAAATGTACCGCAAATACTCACCAATAAATCCTGTGTAACCGTTGCTGATATTGATAAAGACGGAGACCTGGATGTATTTTCAGGGGGCCTGACCACCGCCGTAGCTTATGGTTTTCCTCAATCTTCATACCTCTTACTTAATGATGGTAAAGGCAATTTTACCCTTGCCCCGCAAACCAGCATTTCCGTAAAAAATATCGGTACCGTAACGTCAGCTTCCTTTGCAGATTTTAATAATGATGGCTGGCCAGACCTGGCAGTAACCGGGGAGTGGATGCCTATGAAAATTTATATTAACCAAAAGGGAAAATTCACCTCTACGGATATAGGATTTTCTTCCGGGCTTTGGCAATGTTTGCTCATTGCAGATGTTAACAGTGATGGCTTCCAGGATATTTTGGCGGGTAACTGGGGACATAATTGCAAATTATATTCTTGCAAAACCGGCCCGGTTAAATTGTATGTAAAAGACTTTGATAAAAATGGGTCCGTAGAACAGGTGATGAGTTACACAAGTAACGGTAACGAATACCCGTTTTTACCCAAAGATGAGTTGGAAAGGGAATTGCCTGTTTTGAAAAAAGCTTATCTTACCTATGGGGAAGTTGCAGGCAAAACGGTACAATACATGTTTTACGATTTATTTAAAGATTATATTGAATTAAAGGCAGAGACTTTATCCTCGAGTGTTTTTATAAATGACGGCAAAGGAAATTTTAAAATGGATGCCTTGCCCGAGCCCTTGCAACTGGCGCCTATAATGTGCTTTTCCCCACTCATGGGCCGACCCGGAAAAAATTTTATTGCTGCAGGAAATTTTTATGGCGTTATTCCGTATGAAGGCCGTTATGATGCTTTTAATCCCACAATTTTCTCACTGGATAATAAACACCTGGTGAGCAGCTTTACTGATATGCCCGGTGAAGTAAGAGACCTCAAATGGCTGAACAGCGTCGGGCAGAATAAAGTACTGGTTGTCGCCAGGAACAATAACAGGTTAAGTTTTTTTAAACCATAAGTTAATTTATAATTATGCAAAAAATTACGAGTATCAAACTTTTTAAAACCTTGGGTATAGTTACAATATTATGTGCAAGTGTTTTATCGGAAATGGCTTGCTCTAAAAAAATAAATTCTCAGACTATTGTCCCTCCTCCTATACTTCCGGTAAATAATAATGATGTCTCCTATTACATAACAAAAGGTGACCAAAGTGTTTTATTTCAGAAGCAAACAGATTTATTTGCATTCGGCGCTGCCACTGCTTCGTCAGAAACTATTGAAGTCGACAGTTCACAATCTTTTCAAACTATAGATGGTTTTGGATATACACTGACCGGGGGCAGCGCTGCCCTTATCACTGGAATGAACCCTGCCGAAAGAGCAAACCTTCTGAATGAACTTTTTACTTCAGATGGTGCAGGTATTGGCGTAAGTTATTTGAGGGTGAGCATTGGGGCTTCCGATTTAAACAGCACTGTTTTTAGTTATGATGATTTACCCGTTGGTCAGACAGATCTTCCTCTTTCTAATTTCAGCCTGTCGCAGGACACCTTAAATGTTATACCAGTGCTTAAACAAATACTTGCTATCAATCCGGCTATAAAAATTCTTGCCAGTCCCTGGAGTCCGCCGGTGTGGATGAAGGACAATAAAAATTCTATCGGTGGAAGTTTGTTACCCCAATATTACAATGTGTATGCAGCATATTTTGTGAAATATATTCAGCAGATGAAGGCCCGGGGAATTAATATAGATGCTGTTACCATTCAGAATGAACCACAGTATGGCGGTAATAATCCCAGCATGGTAATGTCTGCCTTACAGCAGGCAGAGTTTATAAAAACTAACCTCGGCCCGGCCTTTAGTGCTGCAGCTATAAAAACTAAAATTATTATTTGGGATCATAATTGTGATAACCCCGGCTTCCCACTCGCAGTATTAAATGATGCCGCTGCAAAACAATATATAGACGGCTCTGCATTTCATTTGTATAATGGAGATATAAGTGCCCTCAGTTCGGTGCACAATACTTACCCTGAAAAAAATGTATATTTTACCGAGCAGTGGACCGGCTCTAAAGAGAGTTTTGATGGCAATCTTTACTGGCATATAAAAAATGTAATTATTGGCTCTATGAAAAACTGGAGTAAAGTCGCATTGGAGTGGAACCTGGCCAACGATCCTTCATTTGGGCCGCACACCCCCGGCGGATGTACAGAATGCAAAGGTGCAGTTACTATCAACGGATCTTCTTTTGTACGAAATGTGGGTTATTATATTGTAGCCCAGGCAGCTAAGTTTGTAGGGCCCGGGTCAGTGAGAATTACCAGTAGTTCTACAGGGTCTTTAGCAAACGTAGCTTTTATAACACCCGGGGGTAAAAAAGTAGTGATCGTATTAAACGATAAAGCCTCCGCCCAAACATTAAATATTCATTTTAAAACCCGGACTATTGTTACCGTCATGCCCGCAGGTTCAGTGGCTACCTATTCCTGGTAATCATACTAAACTTCTTACACTGTTATTATGAAATATACATCTCTTTTTATTTTGCTTTTTGCCTTCGGCTGTAAAAAACAGGAAAGTACCCCGGTGGTAGTTCCGACCCAACAAAAAAGCCCGGCGGTTACTTCCATAAACCTCAACTTTCAGGCACTGGATAATATTAATTACGGGAGCAATGTTTTACCGGTAATCCGGGTCCGCTTTTCAGAACCATTGCTACAGGGGTCTGTGGCCACGGCAGTAAAACTTTCCGATGCCGCTGGTACTCCTGTAGGCATAACAAATTTATTTCAAAACAATGATTCCGTGTTAGTCATACAGCCTGCTGCTGCTTTAAAATATATAACCCGGTACAACCTGGAAATTGCTACCTCACTAAAATCTGCTTCAGGCGGAAATTTATTATCCGTAATCAGCCGGAGTTTTATAACTGCTATTGATTCCACCGATAAATTTCCCATAATATCAGATAATGCATTGCTGGATAAAATACAGCAGCAGACGTTTAAATATTTCTGGGATTTTGGCCACCCCGTTTCGGGCATGGCTCATGAAAGAAACAGCAGCGGAGAAACCGTTACTACCGGGGGTACCGGCTTTGGTATTATGGCAATTGTGACCGCTGTGAGTAGGGGATTTATTACAAGAACAGAGGGGAGAGACAGGGTATTGAAGATCACTAATTTTCTTACAAATAATTGTACCAGGTATCATGGTGCTTTTGCGCATTGGGTAAATGGAACAAGTGGTGCAACTATCCCATTTAGTACAAACGATAATGGCGGTGACCTGGTAGAAACTTCACTGCTGATGCAGGGTCTTATCACGGCCAGGGAATATTTTTCTACGGCAGATGTCGTTGAAACTGAAATAAGAAATAAAATTAATACCCTATGGAATGCTGTAGAGTGGAGTTGGTACAGGCAAAATAATCAGAACGTTTTGTATTGGCATTGGAGCCCCGATAAAGCATTTATCATCAACCAGCAGATAAGCGGCTGGGATGAAGCATTGATCGTGTATGTACTTGCAGCGGCTTCCCCGGCCCCTGCATACAAAATCCCTAAAATTGTTTACGATAATGGCTGGGCACGTAATGGCGCTATGAAAAATAACGGAATATTTTACGGGTATCAGTTACCGTTAGGCCCCGACCTGGGCGGCCCGCTTTTCTTTGCACATTATTCTTTTCTCGGCATCAATCCAAATGGATTGAATGATGTTTATGCGAATTATACCACCCAGGTTACTAACCATACAAAAATTAATTACGAATATTGCAAAGCAAACCCAAAGAACTGGTACGGATATAGCAATCTCTGCTGGGGGCTTACCGCCAGCGATATACCCAACGGCTATAATGCCAATGCCCCCGGTAATAATGACGTGGGCGTAATAACACCAACTGCGGCTATCTCCTCAATACCTTACACCCCCGTAGAATCAATGAACGCACTGAAGTTTTTCTATTACAAATTGGGCGATAAAATGTGGGGCGAATATGGTTTTTATGATGCGTTTAAATTAAGTGATCCCTGGTTTGCAAATTCTACTTTGGCCATAGACCAGGGTCCTATTATCGTGATGATAGAAAATTCCCGTTCTAAGTTATTATGGAATTTATTTACCGGTGCGCCTGAAATAAAACTGGGGATGAAAGCTTTAGGTTTTAGCGCTCCATACCTTCCTTAAATATTATTTTTGCAATTATAATTGCCGGTTATGAAAAAATATTTAACGCTTGTCTTATCCTGTTCCATTATTGCTGCAAGTTGTGTCGCACAGGTAAAAACCAGGCCTATAGCCAGGCTAAGTAATTTATCTGACAGCGCTTTATTAGATAATGTTCAACACCAAACTTTTAAATATTTCTGGGACTTTGCCTCACCCGTTTCCAACATGGCAAGGGAGCGTAGTAATGAGGCTTATGG
>JBDSDN010000235.1:0-15107 GCA_039920545.1 Ferruginibacter sp.
CTCCAGAAAGAGCTATTTGTATCGATTAAAAATGCTCTTCCAGCTCATATTTCATTAGTAGATGTACTGGCTGAGCTACTTAATATTAGTTATGATAGCGTTTACCGCCGTATACGAGGGGAGAAGCCGATTTCTTTAAAGGAGCTTAAGGTATTATGTGAGCATTTCCACTTATCGCTTGATCAGCTTTTACAGGTTGAAAATGACACAGTGGTTTTTAATGCTCCTGAGATTAATGAAGCAGATCCAGATTTTAGGGAATATCTAAAGGGTGTTCTGCAACAAATGAAATATTTTAATTCATTTGCGAAAAGAGAAATGCTTTACCAATGCAAAGATGCCCCGGTTTTTTATTTTTATCTTTTTCCGGAAATAGGGGCTTTTAAAACCTTCTGCTGGGTAAAAACAGTTCTTAATTATTCAGAATATCAGGATAAAATATTTTCACTTGATGCGTTTCCCTTTGAGGAATGTAACCAGATTGGCCAACAAATTATAAAAGAATACAACAATTTACCCTCAACAGAATTATGGAATTTGGAGACCCTTAACAGTACCATAAATCAACTGGAATACTACAGGGACGCAGGGTTATTTAAAACAAATGAAGACTTTATTAAAGTTTTGGATTCTTTTGATAAAATGCTTAGCCATTTACAGGAGCAGGCAAACCTGGCCTTAAAATTTATGCCTGGAGCTTCTGATAAAGCCCATAAAGGACACTTTAAATTTTTTATAAATGAAGTGATTTTAGGTAATAATACATTTATTTGTGAATTAGATAATCAGCGGCTTTCTATCATTACCTATAATGCTTTAAATTATCTCATAACAAAAGATGAAAGATTTGGTAAAAGGCTCCTGCACGGATTTAATACACTTGTAAGCAGGTCAACATTAATTAGCGGATCTGGTGAAAAAGAAAGAAATAAATTTTTCAAAATTCAGCGTGAAAAAATTGCACATTTAAAAAAGTAAGCAGCAGAAGGAGTATTAACTTGTAAAAAAGCAATACCTTATTGCCTTAATCACACTATTTTATAACGACAGCAATACCTGCCAGGCTTCATTTACTTTACCTGCAACTAATAATTCTTTTGCATACCGGTGTATTTCTTCTTCCATATCTGCCGGGTTTAGGGAATAATAAAGTACAATATTTTTTAACCGGTCATCATCAAAAGAGGGTTCTACCACCGGCATCTCATGCACATTTGCTAATTGCCCCAAATGATTTCCCGACAAAATGCTGCTGTTGCGAACTCCTTCCGGCAATGCTTCTATCCCGATCCCTAGTTGGGTATTTGGTTTGCTTACTTTAAAAAGGTTTGTATTATCTACCCGGCAATACCAATCGCCACCAAGCCTGGCTATGTGTTGCATTTTGGTTTGATCTATCTGGTTATTTTCATCCAGGATACTTTCATCAATATGCATACAAAGCACTTCGCAGATGATTAAGTTGCCTGCACCCCCTTCAGTGCCCAGGGGTTTTATTTCCAGCACTTTACACTCGAGTTTTATTTTACTTTCTTTTACCATAGGCGGAGAAACCATAGATGCCTTCTCCGGCGTAAAGCCTGCTTTTATAAATTCATTGGTGCCTTTGGGAAATTCGCAACTTGCAAGTGATACCTGATGCACCATATCATAATCTACAATATTTATCACGACCTCTTTTACTTCATGCACATTTTGTAAAGTATGTTTTGTTGTATTGTCTCTAACTCTTCTGGCCGGCGAAAAAATAACTATGGGCGGATTAGAGGAAAACAAATTAAAAAAACTGAAAGGGCTAAGATTCACATTTCCTGCTGCATCAATGGTAGAGGCGAAACATACCGGTCGAGGGGCTATGGCGTGCTGCAGGTAATTTTGTGCATCTGCAGGGGAGAGGTTTTTTATATTTAATATCATTTTTCTACCGCTGAGAAGTGAGTAAATAGAGTTCCGCAGAGAAGCTTAAAATTTATAGACGATTCTTTTAAATCCATCTTTTAAAAGAGGAACATTAAAATTTATTAAATAGCCAAGATGCTTATTGTATAATTTTAAATAAGTAATTACCTGTGCCATAAAAATAGGAGTGATTCCATCGCAGGCTTTATTCTCTATAATTACTTCATTCTCCACAAGTAAATCTATCTCGTAAGCTTTCCCTAACGCCACTTCTTTATAAATCAGCTCAACCGGAACTTTCGCACTTACATTTAATCCCCTTAATTCTAATTCTCTTTTGAAAGCAATTTGGTAGGCCGATTCTAAAAGCCCCGGACCTAATTCTTTATGAACTGTAATTGCAGCATCTAATATAATACCGCCAATCTCATTTAATCTTTCGTTTGACATATTTTTCATTTTAGCCGGATAAATATCAGTACTTTTTTACCGCAGAGTAGGCATTAATAGTCTTCTTTAAGAGATTACTGAAAGTATTTTAAAATATCTCTGCGATACCTTTGCCCCTCCCATTCTCTGCGGTTAATGTTTCTTCAAAGCCAAAATACTAAAATCACTTTCCTCACTCACCATAGTATTACTCAATTTCCCAAGCGCATCTATTTCCATTTCTACAACATCCCCTTCCTGCAGCCATTGTTCTTTATATTCTGCATCATTTAATTTACCTGTGCCATTTAATTCTAAAAAACAGCCCGTACCTACGGTGCCGCTGCCAATTACATCGCCAGGAAAAAGATTTACACCATAGCTGCATCTTTCTATGATTTCTGCAAAAGTCCAATCCATATCACTTAAATTTCCCTGGCTTACCTGCACACCGTTTACAATACATTTCATTCCCAGGTTCCAGCTTTTGCCGGTATGGTTTTCTTTGCAGGGTACTTCAAATTGTTCCAGTTCATCCAGTGTAACAAGCATGGGGCCAATAGCAGTAGCAAAATCTTTTCCTTTAGCCGGGCCAAGGTTAAGTAACATTTCTTCCATTTGCAGCCGGCGTGCACTAAGGTCATTCATTATCATCAGGCCTGCTATATATTCATCCGCTTCTGCGGCTTTGATATTTCTGCCGGGCTTATTAATTACAATGGCAACTTCCAACTCAAAATCTAATTTTTCAAAATGGTCCGGCATACAATATACATTGCCTGGGCCCTGAATGCTGTTATGATTGGTAAAATAAAAAATGGGGTATTGGTCAAATTCAGGAATCATATCTACTTTACGGTTACGCCTGGCCGAAGCTACATGCTGGCGAAAGGCATATCCGTCCCGGCAACTGGAAGGATGTGGCACCGGCGCTAGTAATTCTGCCTCTGCTATGGGAAGACCCATATCCCGGCGAAAATTTCCTTCTTTTATTCGCTGCTCAACAGCCTGTGCCAACGGGAAAACATCGTCCCAATAATTTAAGAACATTGACATACTAATGGGTAAATCGGGATGCAATATATCAGTATCATATAAAAGTCCGTCTACCAATAATGCCAGTTGATCTCTATCTTCTTTTAAATAAGTAACTAATTTCATTTTTGTGTAATATTTTATATTCTAGTGTAGGAAACAAACCCAATTTATTATCTTGTAATAGATTATACGTGTTTTGCATATATAGCTCAAGAAGACAAATTTAGCATTCCGCTAACAGCTAAAAAAAAGGATTTAGTATATTTGCAAATACAAAATACCTGACTAATGCAATTTCAGAAAATACATAACAAGGGCCAGGCGCAGTTATTTAAAAATCACTACTTAGAATACCTTACTAAAACGCATCCTTTGGTTATTTGGGGCATGTACCTGCCCGCTTTAATTTTGCTTCCATATTACGCAATATCTTTTTTAAATTTTAGTGGGTTAAATACTTTCCTGATTTTTTTAGGGGGCGTATTCTTTTGGTCTTTTACCGAATATATATTGCACCGTTTTGCTTTTCACCATCACCCTGATACTGAAAAGGGAAAAAAAATAAATTATATTTTGCATGGTAACCACCACGAGTACCCCAGGGATAAAGAAAGATTATTTATGCCGGCGGCGCCAAGCTTAATTATTGCTTCGGCTTTTTTCTCTTTTTTTTATTTGATTTTAGGTAAACTTGCCTTTCCTTTTTTTCCTGGGTTTATGTTGGGCTACCTTATATATGGTACGATGCATTTTGCCATACATGCCTGGAACCCCCCGTTTAAATGGATGAAAGGTTTATGGAGAAACCATCACCTGCACCATTACAAACATTCTGACATGGGCTTTGGCGTCAGCAGTACCTTATGGGATCATGTGTTTGGAACTATGTTTGATCTTAAAAAAGAAAAAGACGATAAAGAAAAAGTACAGTCATTAATGTTTACCCGTAACCCGGAAAAACAAAAAGTATAGTTACCATTTCTCTTCCTCCTCAATATTATTTACGTCCCGGCGGTTTTCCTGCCGGGATTTTATTTTTTCCAACTGCCTCTCTACCACCAGGGAAGCGATGATATTCCCGGCATTGTATTTTATATTTTCTTTCAGCAATGCTTCAAGTTTTTGCTCATTTACATCTATGCTGTACAGCGCCTGGACCAGCCAGCTAAAATCATTTACTATTAAAAAATTAATGCGTACGGCCAGGGCATTTTCTAACTCTTCCCTGCTGCTACCAGCAGGAATGCTTAAAGCAAACTGATTATTTATATTTACCAGCAGGTTATTTTCCATGGTTAATATTTTTCCAATACCCCCAATCCAAATAATGCAAAATCGTATTTAGCCGGGTCGTTATCATCCAGCTTTTTTAATTCATTTGTGAGTTCAACTGCGCTTTGCCAGTCAGTAGTATTTCTATGCAATAATTTAAAATGCCTGGCAACCCTTGCTACATGCACATCTAAAGGAATTACTAACCGGGCAGGCGATATATTTTTCCATAGCCCAAAATCCACACCGCAATTATCATTACGTACCATCCAACGCAGATACATATTTATTCGTTTGCAAGCAGAGTTTTTCTCCGGCGAAGCGATATGTTTTAAAGTTCGGGTTGGAACATCGGGTAAGGAAAAAAAATATCGATAAAAATGGTTAATTGCTCCTTCAATATTAGCGTCATTTGCGTGCTGCCCTTTAGTAAAAGCAGTTTCCAGCGAATGATGTTTTTTGTAATGCATATTAAAGAAAGAAACAAAATACAACAAGTCGGTGGCATTAAAAGTGCGGTGCTTAAACGAAAGCAATTTTATCAGATCATTATCAGAATGATGCAGGCAAAAATCATGCGGGGCATTATCCATTAGCGCCATCAATTCTTTTGATTTATTAATGATGGTAGTACGGTTGCCCCACGCAAAAATAGCAGCAAAAAAACCAGCTATTTCAATATCCTGTTTTTTGGTAAATAAATGCGGGATGCACACAGGATCAGTTTTTATAAAAAAAGGCCGGTTGAATGCTTTGACTTTTGTATCCAGGAAATCTTTAAGGAATTGCTTCACCTGCTAAAATTAGTAATTACAAAGTAGATGTGTAAACTGCATTTGCGTGAGGGATAGAAGCGGAAAGCCCACAGCCACGAGGCACGAGTGGCGAGGACTTGGAGCGTAAAGCCCGACCCCTTCCTGGGGCACGCCCATATTATTTACTTAATTATTTTTCTTTCTTTTTTGAACAACGCAGAAACTGCGATAAGCACCCAGATAATATTTACTATCATGGAGGGGTAGGCTTTATGAACGAAGGTGTTTAGAATAAAAAAAAAGCCGCCGGCCAGGTTGCATAAAATATACAAACGGGACGAGGTTTTCCAAATACCGTAAATATTGAGGGAGTAAGCGCCAACAATAAGTACAGCACCTACCCAGCCAAATACTTCCACTAATATACCCATGAAAAAATGTTTTATCCGATAGCCTGTTTTAAATCTTCGATAAGATCATCAGCATCTTCAATGCCTACGCTTAATCTTATAAGCCCATCGGTAAGCCCGTTTTTTATACGTTCTTCTTTTGGTATGCTGGCATGGGTCATTGTTGCGGGATGATTTATTAAAGATTCTACACCGCCCAGGCTTTCTGCCAGCGCAAATAATTTTGTTGAGGATAAAACTTTATTAGCAGCTTCAATGCTATCGTCTTTTAAAATGAAACTCATCATACCGCCAAAGCCATGCATTTGTATTTTGGCAATATCGTAATTGGGATGATCGGCAAAACCGCACCAATATACTTTTGCTACATTTGGGTGCTTACGTAAAAAATGTGCAATCATATACCCATTTTCGCAATGCTGTTTCATGCGGACATGTAAGGTTTTTATGCCTCTTAAAACCAGGAAACAATCCATAGGCCCAGGCACAGCCCCACAACTTTTTTGTATAAAAAATAATTGCTCTCTTAAAGCCGCATCATTCATTATTAATGCACCTTGTATAACATCACTATGGCCACCCAGGTATTTGGTTGAAGAATGCATAACGATATCCGCACCAAGGTTCAGCGGGTTTTGTAAGTAGGGCGAAGCAAAAGTATTATCCACACAAAGCCATGCCCCTGCTGCTTTTGATATATTTGAGACTGCATGAATATCGGTGATATTCATTAAGGGGTTGGTGGGCGTTTCTATCCAGATTATTTTAGTGTTTGGGGTTACTGCAGCTTGTATATTGCCCACATTTGTGGTATCAACATAAATAAATTTAATACCGAATTTTGCAAATATTTTGGTGAATAAGCGGTAAGTGCCGCCATACATATCGTTTGCCGCTATTACTTCATCTCCAGGAGATAATAATTTTATTACGGCATCTGTTGCGGCTACGCCACTGCTGAAGGCCAGTCCAAATTTCCCGTTTTCTATGATGGCGAGGGCATCTTCTAAGGCTTTACGAGTAGGATTTTGGCTACGAGCATATTCATAACCTTTATTTACCCCAGGCGCTTCCTGCACATAGGTAGAGGTCTGATAAATGGGCGTCATAATTGCGCCGGTAGTGGGGTCAGGGCTGGTGCCGGCATGAACGAATTTAGTTCCGGCTTTCTGAAATAAATTATTTTCTGTGCTCATCTCTTAAACTTTGAGCGGCAAAAGTAGGTAGAAAAATACATTGTGTGTGGTTTTATGCAAAGAGGTTAATTAATCCAGTTTCAGCGTAGAAGAAGTGCTAAAAACCTCACGATTCTTATTTATATTTTATGTAACCGTTAAAAATTGTTGCGGCAGGTAAGAAGTATGTTGATTTAATATTATCTATGCATCATTTGTGCAGCGCACAAGTACCGCCAATCGGCGTTATTGGCCTCGTGTGCATCTAAGGGTTGTATTTTTCTTTGCATGGTAGAGGGCCGCAGTATTTTTTCAGTTACTAATTTTTTTTTGGCCTCATGTAAACAATCTTTAAATACAGGACTGTTCATCCATTGTTTTTGAGGTGGCTCAAATCCCACTTTATCTGTACGCCAGACTATAGAAGCCGGTAATTTATTTTCCATTGATTTTCGTAGCAGCCATTTTGTAAATCCCTGGTTTATTTTATATTTTGATGGGAGGGAAAAAATAAACTGTACCAGTTCAGCATTTAAAAAAGGCAGCCGTACTTCTACGCCATGCGCCATACTGTTTCTGTCGGCATAGCGAAGGAGTTCCTCCAAACCGGTCTCCATGGTATTATAATATAAAATATCGTTCAATTTAGTTACAACAGGTTTATGAATACCTTCCCATTCACAACCTTTTAAAGTTGCAACGAAGCTTTTGTTTAACTCCTGGTTATGTATTATTTTTTTATACTCATTTTTTTCCAATGCTAAGGCTGCATGAGAAGGCAGCATCGCTGCTAATATATTTTTGCCACCCCATTTAACCTGGATATTATTTTTTTGTAAATATTTTCGTTCCTTTTTTGCAGTGAGGTATTTGTACCTGTTTACTAATTCCTGCAGGTACCAATGTAAATACTTATGATAGCCCGCTAATACTTCATCTGCACCCTGGCCATCAAGCAACACTTTTACATTTTGCGCTTTTGCAAGTTCATACACTTTGTATTGTGCAAAAATACTGGATGAGGGAAATGGTTCTTCCTGGTGATAACAGAGTTTTTCAAAATCCGCCATTAGTTGTTCTGCGGTAGGGGATACAGTAAAGTTCTTAAAGTTTAGTTGTTGGGAAACCGTTGTTATAAAGGCAGATTCATCTTTTTCAAAACCTGGAAACACTGCAGAAAAAGAAGTAAATTCTCCTGCCCGGTTTTTTTGCATACGGACCGCATTAACGTAATAAGCAATGGTAGAACTGTCTAACCCTCCACTCAGGCTCGACCCAACTGTTACATCACTTCTTAGTCTACGGGTTACAGAAGTTTTTAAAAGAGCTTCCAGTTTTTGCTGTGCGACATCTTCAGCAATAACCTGCGTGTATTGTTTATCAATATCAAAATAGTTTGTTACAGATAATTTAGTACTGTTAACATTAAAAATTACATAATGAGCCGGTGGTAGCGAAAATATATTTTTATAAAATGTCTGGGATTTATCTCTGGGATTTTGCGCATAACCTAAAGCCAGGTAACTGAGTAATGATTTATTTTCAAGCGTCTTATTTATTCCTGCAGCCCACAAGCCTTTCATTTCGCTGGCAAAAACAAAACTATGTTTTTCAGTAAAATAATAAAATGGTTTTTCGCCAAACCTGTCCCTGGCTGCAAAGAGAATTTGTAAATGATCATCCCATATTGCAAACGAAAACATGCCGTCAAAATATTGTAAACAGCGTTCTTTATAACGGTCATAAGCAGCCAGTATTACTTCAGTATCACTGGCGGAATTAAAAGAATAACCGGCGTTTTGCAATTCTTTCTTCAGTTCCAGGTAATTGTATATTTCTCCATTGTAAACTATGCTGTAACGTTGCAGGTAATGCATGGGCTGGGCGCCTTTTTCAGATAGGTCTATAATGGCAAGTCTCCGGTGCGCCAGGCCTGCGGTATTTTTTGGGTTGATCCAAAACCCTTCACCATCAGGCCCCCGGTGAGACAATGAGTCCGCCATACTTTTAAGCACTCCTGTATTGATAGTAGTTTGATTTTGGCTGATAATACCTGCTATACCGCACATGCTGTAAATATAATTATAGTTCTATGAATGCAGGTAATCACGGTAAAACGGGGGATGCCTCGAATTTACGTATCCAAAGTTAGCAGTATATCCGGGCCAGGTTATTTCCGGGAAAATTCTATTGGCAATGCGCACTTTACATTATCCCAGGTCATTAGTAGGTCTGCGCCATATTTTGCTGAAATAAAAGTCATTGTAAAGTCTTCAAGAGCAGGTGACTGCTCCATTAAGGGTAAATCGGTTTTAAAAATATCTTTTGAATCATCAATATGCAGACCCCAGGTATACAAATTAGTGTTTAAAACAACCGTCCATTTATCCTGAAAAGGAATACAATAAATAACATAGCTGCCTTTTGAAATATTTTTTCCGTTAATGCTGACATTCTTAAAGAAAGTTATTTCAGTTGCTTCGTTAGCGCCCAGCCTCCACGGCTTACCATAGGGACAAAGGCTTTGATCAGATTTGCCAAAAATAAGCCGGTTTTTTTTATGCGGCCGGCTATAGATTACCCTTATAACGGGGGGCAAAGAATCTTCCTTGTTCATTTTATGTAAGGGATAATCCTCCGGAAAATAGCTCATATCCATGGGCGACTGATCCCCCATGGAATAAGGATTTTTTTGAGCACCGGTAATAGAGTCAAGAATACTATTTGTAGCGGCCGGCTTAGCTTTTTTTGTACATGAAAAGGCGATGCAACCCAGCATTAGTAATGGTAATAAATAGAATTTTAAAAAAGCTTTGAACATAATTATTGGAACGTGATAGGTAATGCAACTTTTACATTTTCCCAAATGGCATTTAAATCAAACCCAGTGGAGGTTTTTTCAAAATACAATGAGAAAGCTTCGGTAGTGTCGGTTTGTTTTTGTACGGGTACATCCATTCTTACAATATCCTTGCTGCTGTCATATTTAAAAGATCCCCAGGTATTTAATTCTTTGTTTACTATAAAAGACCATTTGTCTGCCGCAGGCGTAGCATAAAGGGTGTACCGACCTTTTTTTATTTTTGTATTATTAATTTTTACATTCTGAAAAAATTCTATTTCAGTTGCTTCGTTTGCACCCAGCCGCCACACTTTTCCATATTCAATCAAGTCACCAAAAATAACCCGGTTATTTTTCAGGGGGCGGCTATATGTAACTCTTGCTGCAAGAGGTTCTGTAACCTTATCCTGGATTTTTAAAACAGGATAATTATTTGGGTAAAAACTCATATCCATCGGGGACTTATCCAGCGACGGAACAGTGGACTGCGAAAAACCATGGGTTAGACATGCGAAGACCAAAATAGCTGAAACAAATATTTTTTTCATTTTTATTTTTTTCAAAGATAAGTATCAAGTGTTCATTAAATGTGACAATGTATCTAATGCAAAACTTTTAACAGAAGGAAAAAATTCGTTATAATATTTTTCCATTTCCATTTTATTATTGCAAAAAATAGTAAAAGCTGTTTCTGTTTCCTCAATGTAAGCAGCTCTTTTTTTCATTCCTACAAAGCTTTTTTGTATCCCCCATTCTGTACGATAATTATACAGCCAGTTTTGTGTTCTCATAAAAGGATACATCAAACCAAATTTTTCACCAAACCATTCGTTGCCTGTATCCAGTAGCATATAGGTTTTTTCAGTAAAGATTTTTAATGCAGCTTCATCAGGAAATTCTCTAGTATCATTTGCTAAAAAATAGTCATAAACAATATCAGTAAAGGCTCCGGAATATAAACGGTATTGCGGCCTGAAAAATTCTTTTAATTTATGGGTTGCTGCATGATTATCGGTAAATGTATCAATGGCCCGGTGAAGTTGAATTCCTTTTTGAACGGGGACGGGGTAATCGAATTGCTTTTTGCCTTTTATAAAATCACTTATCATGCTGCCTAGTAACACGGGAGGATTATTAAAGGATAAAAATGCATGAGCCAGGTAATTCATCTTTAAAGATAAGTTCAAACCGGCAAACGATTTTCCACTGCCAACTTTTAACAGTACCATTACAACTTTTAATAATTTATTATGATAATTGTTACAATTCAATGCCACGGCCTATTGAAGGCTCAAAATCCCCCCGCTCCTTCACCCGGCATTTACCGTTTATCAGTGCGTAATAGGAAATGTAGAAATCTCATCATTTTAAACTTGTATCACATTAATGGCTGTATACTTTTACTCACGAAACCTACAGACGCCATGCTGTAGAATTATTTAAAACCAAAAAAGTATAGTCATGAAAAAATTAACAACAGTTCTCGCCCTGGCCTTGTTTATCAGCGCCAGTGCCTTTGCCAACAGCGGAAAAAAATCAGGCCCTGAAGAGGAAACCAAAACCACTGCAAAGGTAAAAACGGCTTTTAAAATCAAGTTTAATGATGCCGAGAATGTAAACTGGAACAAAGAAGAAGATTTTTATTTTGCCAATTTCAAATTTCAGGGAAATGACATGTCTGCCGCTTATGATGAAAGTGGAAATCTATTGGGCATCTCAAGAAAAGTTACTTTATCTCAAATGTCTTTAGCGGCCCAACAGGCTTTACAGGAGAGATTTGAGGGTTACACCATCAGTAATGCCGGTACAGAAATTCTATTTGATGGCCAGACAAGTTATTATTTTACGGCCGAAAACAATGCCAAAATTTTAAAATTTAAATCTTCTGCAAATGGAGAAATAACTATTGAAAAAACCACCCGCAAAAAGAAATTGGTCGGAACAGTTTATTAAGAAATATATAGCCTGAACTGATTTAATCCCTGCAACTTGTTGCAGGGATTTTTATTACACTTCGAATTTTATTATTCCCCATCGAAATTTTTTCTTTTCTGTTACTGCCTGGTTAATGAAACTGGTATATTAAACTATACGAACAGGTAACTCCAGGCTTTTGTAAAATTTTCTTTAAACCGCATAGGGTCAAGCCTTTTAACTTTAAACTATAATGAGCCTGTAAACGGGTTACAAGTGGCACTCAGTATTTCGCTTGCCTGATTCATAAAAAAAATTACTTTTGCAGCCTTACAACTTTTTCGGAATGCTTACAAGGACAGTTCCTTAAGACAACAAAATTTTAATTATGAATCAAGGCCCCATTTCAACTTTTATAGAACAGCACTACCGCCATTTTAATGCAGCCGCTTTAATGGATGCTGCAAAGGGGTATGTGACCCATTTAGATGAAGGCGGAAAAATGATGGTAACCCTGGCAGGGGCGATGAGCACCGCAGAATTAGGATTGAGCTTAGCAGAAATGATACGGCAGGATAAAGTGGCCATCATCAGTTGCACCGGTGCCAACCTGGAAGAAGATATTATGAACCTGGTGGCGCATAGTCATTATAAAAGGGTCCCAAATTACCGGGATCTTTCTCCGCAGCAAGAATGGGAGCTTTTGGAAAATCATTACAACCGGGTAACTGATACCTGCATACCTGAGGAGGAAGCGTTTAGAAGACTGCAACAGCATATTCATAAAATATGGAAAGATGCAGATGATAATGGGGAACGCTATTTCCCGCATGAGTACATGTATAAAATGCTGCTGAGTGGCGTGCTGGAACAATACTACGAGATAGACCCAAAGAATAGCTGGATGCTGGCCGCAGCGCAAAAAAATATCCCGATAGTAGTGCCGGGTTGGGAAGACAGCACGATGGGAAATATTTTTGCTTCTTACATTATTAAAAATGAATTGAAAGCCAGCACCATGAAAAGTGGTATTGAGTATATGGTGTGGCTGGCAGATTGGTATAAGAATAATTCATCGGGCAAAGGCGTTGGTTTTTTCCAGATTGGTGGCGGTATTGCCGGTGATTTTCCTATCTGTGTAGTGCCCATGATGTACCAGGACCTGGAGTGGCATGATGTGCCGTTCTGGAGTTATTTTTGCCAGGTTTCAGATTCTACTACATCTTACGGAAGCTATAGCGGTGCAGTGCCTAACGAAAAAATAACCTGGGGTAAATTAGATATTCATACCCCAAAATTTATTGTAGAAAGTGATGCGACAATTGTGTGCCCGCTGATATTTGCATGGGTGCTGGGGTGGTAGAAATTAGCTAATTGGATAATTAGCTGTTATGATAATGACATGCAGTACACTTCAATTTAGCCTTTCGGACTTTTGTGTAACTTTAGCTACCTAAATATTTTTTATGAATATAGAAGCAGAAAAAAGAAAAATTATTGATGGCCTAATGGAGGAGCATGATGAGTGGGTTTTAAAAGCGATAAAGAAATTGCTGGATTTAGATTATGCAGACGAAATTCCGGAAGCGCATAAGAATATTTTAAATGATAGAATTGCTGCATATAACGCTAACCCATCAGATACGTTAGACTGGGAAACCATTAAAAAAGATTTGTCTAAATAATTTGAGGATGTACAGCATCGTTATTTTACCTAAAGCAAACCAGGATATTCTAAATGCTATTAATTGGTACAGTCAAGAGGCTGGAATTACAATAAGTGTAAAATTTAAGAAAAGCATTTTGCTAACGGTTGAAAAACTTCAGAATGATTTTGTAACATACGCTGCTACCTATCGTAGTTTAAGTAGAATTTTTATCAAGCATTTTCCTTACACAATATATTTTATGAAATATTTTGATAAAAAATTGATTGTCATTTATGCAGTTTTGCATAACAAGCAAAGTACATCTACATTGGCAAAGAGGGTTTAAAGCAAATTCAGGTTTAAAGTTCTATCTCTTGATTATCTATAGTCGCAGCCTTAATTTTGCTGCTGCTTTTTATTACCCGCCACTAAAATAATTTTAGCCACATCCTTATTTTTCTACGTTATTTTTATATAACAGCAACAACTGATCAATTTAAGATAATTTATGAAAAATGTTTTCCTGGTAACCGCTTTCGTTTTTTATTTTTTTAATTCATTTCCACAAGGTCTTTTACCTACACCTCTAAATATTAAAGCCGCTCTAGATAAAGGCACACGCAGCAACGACGGAAAGCCCGGCAAAAATTACTGGCAAAACTCTGCAGCATATTCCATTGCCGTAAATTTTGATCCTGCTACAAGATTAATCAGCGGGACAGAACAAATTATCTACAGCAACAACAGCCCTGATACGCTTAAAGAAATTGTTTTTAAACTGTACCCTAATTTGTACAAAAAAGGATCGCCCCGTTTAATGAAAATAGATGATGCAGATGCAGGCGACGGAATGGCAATAGAGGAGATGAGCATTAACGGAGAACCGCAGGAGGTAAGCAAACTACGGATTGATGCAACCAATATGGCCGTCCGCATAAAGCCTGCAACCCACGGCCAGCAATTACTATTTAATATTAAATTTTCCTATACCCTTAATAAAGGCTCGCATATCCGTACGGGTCAGGTAGATGATGGCGCATTTTTTATTGCTTATTTTTTTCCCCGCATTGCGGTGTACGATGATATAGATGGCTGGAACCGCAACCCCTACCTTGGCACACAGGAATTTTACAACGACTTCTGCAATTTTAAAACAGCCATAACTTTGCCCCCCAATTATGTGGTGTGGGCCACCGGCGATCTTAAAAATTGCAGCGATGTATTTAATGAAAAATATTGCAGTCGTATAAAACAGGCAGAAGCAAATGATGCTTATATAGATATAATTGACAGCGCAGATTTAAAAGCCGGCAACATCACAAAAAATAATATAACCAACACCTGGAAATATGAAGCCGATAATGTAACTGATGCAGTGTTGGCGATCAGTAATCATTATTTATGGCAAAGCAGCAGCCTGGTGGTAGATAAATCCACGGGCCGCAGAACCAGGGTAGATGCGGTTTTCAACCAACAACATAAAGATTATTTTAAAGTTGCCGCCGATGCCCGTAAAACAGTGGAAGCAATGAGTTACCGTTTTCCTAAATGGCCTTACCCATACAATCATGAAACTGTTTTTGATGGACTGGACCAAATGGAATATCCTATGATGGTAAATGATAATCCGCTGGAAGACCGGGCAGAAAGTATTGAACTTACTGACCATGAAATTTTTCATACGATGTTTCCTTTTTACATGGGTATTAATGAAACAAAATATG
>JBDSDN010000236.1:0-7960 GCA_039920545.1 Ferruginibacter sp.
TGCCTGATGGTAAACCTTTTTATGCGGGCACCTATTTTCCAAAAAATGAATGGATAAAACTACTTAACTATTTTGTAGAAACACAGGCTAAAAACCCGGGGGCAATAATAAACCAGGCGTCGGAAATAACAAAGGGAATTCACAAGGCAGAAAACTTTTCTATTAAGCAAGCCGATAAAACTTTTACGGCAGGAGACCTTGATCAGCAATTTGATAAAATGAAGGCAGGTATTGATTTTATAAAAGGGGGCGCTAACAGGGCTCCTAAATTTCCTATGCCCTCTAACGGGGAATATTTAATGAGCTATTATTATTTATCCAAAAATAATGACGCATTAATAGCAGTTACTTCAACCTTAGATAATATGGCCTTTGGCGGCATTTACGATCAGCTTGCCGGTGGCTTTGCACGTTACTCTACTGATGAGAACTGGCATGTACCGCATTTTGAAAAGATGCTTTATGATAATGCACAATTAGTGGGCTTGTATTCCCATGCATTTCAGATTACCAAAAATCCATTGTATAAAAAAGTTGTTTACGAAACGCTGGATTTTGTCAGCCGGGAATTGACGTCACCAGGAGGAGGTTTCTATTCTGCATTAGATGCGGATAGCGAAGGCGAAGAAGGTAAATATTATGTGTGGACAGAGGAGGAAGTAAAAAAAATATTAGGAAATGAGGCGAAACTCTTTAATGAATATTACAACTTAACAGCAGGCGGAAACTGGGAGGAGGGTAAAAATATTTTATTCAGGAATGTAGCAGATGAAGTAATCGCAAAAAAATATAATCTATCTCCGGATGAATTAAAAACTAGGATAGCTGATGCAAAAGCAACATTGATGCTGGTGAGAAATAAAAGGGTAGGACCGGCACTGGATGATAAGATACTTACTTCATGGAATGCTTTAATGTTACGAGGCTATACCCAGGCCTACCGTGCATTTGACGATGAAACTTTTTTAACTGCAGCTATTAAAAATGCAAATTTCCTTCTGAATACGGTCATCAGTGGAAACTTTGAGATTTCACGTAATTATAATAAAGGTAAGGTTGGTATAAACGGCTTACTGGATGATTATGCATTCACTATTTCGGCATTTATTGAATTATACCAGGCTACATTTGATGAAAAATGGATAATAGGCGCAGATAAAATTGCAGAATATTCCCTCCGTCATTTCTTTGATGAAAAATCAGGAATGTTTTTTTATTCTCACAATGAATATTCAAACCTTATATCCCGAAAAATGGAAATTACTGATAATGTAATTCCGGCCTCCAATTCTGAAATGGCAAAAAACCTTTTTGTATTAGGTCAATATTTTTACAACGACGATTATATTGCTAAAGCCAGGCAGATGCTGGTAAATGTAAAAGAAGATGTTCAAAAAAATGCGGCTTATTATTCTAATTGGGCAATCCTACAAAGCTTCTTTGTGGCTGCTCCATACGAGGTGGCTATCGTTGGTAAAAACTGTATGGGCCTGCGAAAAAAAATGGATGAAGATTATTTGCCTCATGTGTTTTTTTCCGGCGGTATTGGTGAAGGATCTCTACCGTTGCTTGCGAATAAATTAGCAGAAGGGCAGACAATCATTTATGTGTGCCGGGAAAAATCCTGTATGCGCCCGGTTACGAAGGTGGGGGAAGCATTGGATCAACTTAAAAATAATGTAGGGAAAAAATAAAATCTTTGACATTAATATAAGCAGGTATTACAATCACTAAGCCCTTTTTAATTTACCCGTCGGTTTGTTGGTCATAAACAAATAAAATAATAAATCAGCGTGAACAGGGGTCCGAAAAAAATAGGCCCCTCCGTAGAAACGGAGCGGCCTTTCGATTGCTTGCCATATGAAAATCTTAAACAGTGCGGTACTGTAATACAATTTTTATTATCTTTCCTGTGTTCCTCACGAACCAGGCCTTTCGATTGCCTGCCTTTTCGGTTGCGAGCCATATGTTCTTTTGTTAGCCCGCTTTCAATTACAGAACGAAAATAAATCTTGCAGCCGTAAAAATTACATCAACTTTTGTTGTATTTTATTATGCTGAAATATGCTTAAAATGATAAAAACCTGTTCCCTATTGCATTACAGGTAAACTATTAACTGATGCCCAACCGCACAACCGACATATTATTTCAATTAATGCAATCGCTGGAAAAAGCTGAAAAGCGAAACTTTAAATTATATATCCAGCGGAATTCAGCTATACATGATTTGAAAATTATTGAGCTTTTTGATGCCTTAGATAAAATTAAAGAATATGATGAGGCTGTATTGCTGAAAAAATTAAAAACGATACAAAAACCTCAACTTGCCAACACCAAAGCACATTTATACAAACAATTGCTGGCCAGTCTTCGCATCATTAAGAGTACTGAAAGTATTGATATGCATCTTCACGAACAATTGGATTATGCCCGCATATTGTATAATAAAGGCTTATACCTGCAAAGCCTCAAGATATTGGAAAAATTGAAAGAACAGGCCGTGAATTATTACCAGGATAGTTTTTTAATACAGGCTATTTCCCTGGAGAAAAAAATTGAAACCCTGCACATAACCCGAAGCCTGGAAAACAGGGCAGAAAAACTTGCCGCAGAAGCTAATGAGGTAAATGAGAAAAGAAGGGTTATCACGAGGCTGTCTAATTTAGCCCTCAGGCTCTACAGTTGGTATATAAAAAATGGCCATGCAAGAAATGAAAAAGATGAAGCAGGTGTTACAGAATATTTTAAGGCGCATCTTCCGCCTGAAAGTGAGCAGGGGACTGGGTTTTATGAACGCCTTTATCTTTATCAAAGTTATGCCTGGCTTGCTTTTATAAGGCAGAACTTTTTAATGTATTACCGGTATACTCAAAAATGGGTCACTCTTTTTACTGACAATCCATTTATGATTGAGGTGGAAGCTGGCCATTTCATAAAAGGGATGCATAATCTTTTAAATGCGCATTTTGATTTAAGAAACTACAGGAAGTTTAAGGACACGCTTATTCAGTTTGAAAAATTTTGCGATTCACCGATTGCACATCAACACGATACCAACCGGATTCAGGCTTTTGTATATTTAAATAGTGCAATTCTGAATCAATACATCATCCAGGGCACATTTGCCGAAGGACTTCTGAAAGTGGCGCACATTGAACATAAACTGGAGGAGTATGCTTTGTATTTAGACAGGCACCGGGTGCTCGTTTTCAATTATAAAATAGCCACGCTACATTTTGGTGCGGGTAATTATTCTCACTGTATAGATTACCTGCGCAGGATAATTAATGGCCCGCTGGATTTAAGAAATGATCTTCAATGTTATGCCCGCTTGTTGCATCTTATAGCCCATTATGAAATGGGGAATGTAGACATTATGGAGCACCTGGTTAAGTCAGTATACCGCTTTATGGCTAAAATGGAAAACCTGACAATAATAGAGGAAGAGATGTTTAAGTTTTTACAGCGGCCATTCTATTTGTCCCCCAAAAAATTACTCCCGGAATTTAAAAGCTTACTTGATAAAGTAAAACAATTCGAAAACAGCCGGTTTGAAACCAGGTCTTTTGCATACCTGGATATTGTGTCGTGGTTGGAAGGTAAAGTGTATAATAAACCCATGAGTATAATTCTCGAAGAAAAATATTTAAAAAGTAAGCGCCGGTAAAAATTAAAGCAGGGTGGAGTTATGAAATAAATTAGGTGGATCTTATATTATTTCCGGCTACTAAAATTGTAAAAATGAGTTTGAAAATTGTGACTCATTTCTTTCATAACATGAACAGAATCGCAACGTCTCAAATTATTGAGTTACCCAGGGAATAAGCATAATTTTTTTAAAGTATCATAAGCCCACAGCCACGCATATCACTATTCTCCAGTCTACCCTCAATTTCAAAACTTTCATTGGCGTATAATTTGCCGATATCATCAGTTGCAATAAAAGACGCACTGTAAATGTTTGCCAGGTCCACAATATTTATCGCCCCACTTTTATAGCTTGTTGTTAGGCGGTCTGCTCCTGTAATGTCAAAAGGATCATCTTCCGCCCGGATTAATATTTTCATCCACGGCGGGCAACTAAAACGGGCGTTACCTTTTGAGTAGGCCTGCGATAATAATTCTGTCATGCCATATTCAGAATGGATATCGGTTACACCCAACTGTTGTTTTAACCTTTGCTGTACTTCCTGCCTGGTAAGTTCTTCCAGGCGGCCTTTCATGCCACCCGTTTCCATCACGGTAGTATAATTTAAATTCATGTGGTGTTTATCTGCAAAATCCAGCAGGGCATAAGTAACCCCGATGAGTAAAGTGGGTTGTTTTTCTTTTTCATTTTTTATAAGGGTGTCGTATAACTTATCAAAATCATATAAATAAAAACCACTGTTTGCATGTTGAGAAAGATGAATCAATTCATCTACCATAAAAACCAGGGAAGCGTTTTTTCTTTCCAGGTAAGACGGGAGAAGGCCTATGATGCACCATTCACTGATATTCCCATAAAACTGTGCAAAGGTTTTTAAAAAACTTGCTTTATAAATTGCGAGGTCTTTTATTTTATGCCTGCTGTTTACCATACCTGAAGTTCCACTACTTTCAAATGTTATTTCTGCCTCAAATAATGTTGTAACAACCTCTTTGGTTTTAAAAAAACTGATAGGTAAAAAAGGAATTTCTGTTACGGTTTTAATGTCAGCAATATTAATATTTAATGCTTGACAATACTTCCGGTAAAGGCTATTATATTCAAATTGGTATCGGAATACTTCCAGGGCGGTTTGCTGAAATGAGGCGGCATTTGTATCAAAAATTCTTTTGGGAATATTATTGGAAAGCTTTGTCATTGCGGATGGCAAAATTGCTTCATTTTGTTTTAATATGCATCGGAGAAAAAAAAGTGATTCTTAACGTCTCTCTAAAACTTTAGTTTTAACTGGTTATTTGAATATCTATCATTAAATTTGAAAACAATTTACAACCATGCGAATCCTGTTATGTATTGCTGTTTTGCTTTTAATGCTTTCTTCCTGTAAAAAAGATAAATATACAACTGCGCCTCAAATTAAGTTTAATTCCATAAAGCCAAACGTGGCATTTTCCAATAGCCTCGATCCTAACAGCGGGCCTGTACTTTCTATCCAGCTCACTGACAGGGAGGGCGACTTTGGTTTTAGCATTAAAGACACTTCTTATGTATATGTAAAAAACATAACCATAGTTCCTAATAAAACGGATTCATTTAAATTCCCTGCCGGCCTTTCCTCCGTGAATCGTAAAGACTTAAACGTAGAAGTAAATGTTTTAATCAATAGTGTTCTGCAAACTTCCAATCGCCCAAACCGCCCTTACACTGATACATTGTATTTTGAAGTGTATGTGCAGGATTTTGCTAAAAATAAAAGTAATATAATCACCACTTCACCGGTTTTCTATATCTCTCCGTAATGCGCTGGCTGCATTTTATTTTATCGCACTCAATTTTCATTTCCTTTTGTGCAGTAGCATTGTGTTTTCAAACAATCTTATTGCTTCATTTTACAGCTGAAGCACCATTATACTATTTTATTTTTTTTGCAACCCTCAGCAGTTATAATTTTTATTGGCTAATCAGTAAATATTCTTTCAGCAGGATCAAGCCCCTTCAAAATTTTTTAATAAAGAATCTCTCTTATACCTTTATTTTTTTATTGGCAGGGTTGGGGATGGCCGTCTCCATTTATTTTATGCCGTATGCTTACGGGTATGTATTGATAGCAATTGCCCTCACGTTTCTTTACTCATTGCCTTTGTGGCCTAT
Source organism: Ferruginibacter sp. (assembly GCA_039920545.1). GTDB lineage: Bacteria > Bacteroidota > Bacteroidia > Chitinophagales > Chitinophagaceae > Ferruginibacter. The sequence continues at coordinate 5,802 of JBDSDN010000236.1, forward strand.
AAAAATGTCGGGATGGGTACGAAAAGCAGGCTTTTTAAAAACAGGCTTACTGGCTTTTACCTGGGCGTATGTAACGGTTATCATCCCGGCTATACCTGTATTGTCATTAGAATTCTGGCCGGTTATAACGTTGTTTGTTGCCCGTTTTCTTTTCATGCTCATGCTCTGCCTTATTTTTGACATGCGGGATATGACTGTAGATAAAATACATGGATTGCATAGTCTTGCTACCGATTTGAGCCGGCGAAATTTAAATAAGTTAATGCTGATTGCTTTTTTATTATACGTTGGGGCAGGTTTTTTTCTAAGAATGTATTTTAAAGATAATGCCCAGGTTTTAGCCTTTGCTGTAACAGCATTAATGATATGGGGAGTTTACCGAATGTCTTTGAAAAAGCATGGCTACTTTTTTTATTATTTTTTGGTTGATGGCCTGATGCTCCTCTCTGCAGGCGCTACATTTATTGCTACTAAATTTTAGTAATGATCATTTAAAAAGGCAGGGTTTTATAATTAGTGCAATAGGCTGTATTAAATTACTTTTGCAAAACAAAAACCTATCCATGGCTAAAGCGTCAAAAAGTAAACCTGTTATCACCGTTAATTCTTACCTTTTTTTAAAAGATTATATTAATAATGCATCTCCAACAGGGTTTGAGAGCAGCGGGCAAAAGCTATGGATGAATTATTTACGGCCTTATGTAGATGAGTTTTTCACTGACCCTTACGGTACGGCTGTAGGTGTAATAAACCCGGCTGCAAAATTTAAAGTGGTCATAGAAGCCCATGCCGATGAAATCAGCTGGTTTGTAAATTATATTTCGCCAGAAGGGCTGATATACCTGAAACGCAATGGCGGCGTAGATCACCAGATAGCCCCATCCATGCGGGTTTTAATTCATGGAAAAAAAGGAACAGTAAGGGCAGTATTCGGCTGGCCGGCGATACACACCAGGATGGGCAATGCAGATGTAAAAGAACCCCAGCCAAAAGTGGATAATCTTTTTTTAGATTGTGGCGCAAGCAATAAGAAAGAAGTAGAGGCGCTGGGTATTCATATTGGTGCTGTAGCTACCTATGAGGATGGTTACGAAGAATTGGCGCATGATTATTTAATAGGCCGGGCTTTTGATAATCGCATAGGCGGTTTTATGATTGCTGAAGTGGCGAGGCTTATCAAACAAAATAAAAAAAAGCTTCCCTATGCTTTGTACATCGTAAATGCAGTGCAGGAAGAAATCGGGCTTAGAGGTGCAGAAATGATTGCCCGAAGAATAAAGCCTGACATCGCTATTATTACAGATGTAACCCACGATAGCAGTACACCCATGATTAATAAAATAATAGAAGGTGAATGCAGTTGTGGTAAGGGGCCTTCTCTGTGTTTTGGCCCGGCGGTACATAATAAATTACTCGATATTGTGCAGAAATCTGCAGAAAAAAATAAAATTCCTGTGCAATTAAGAACCGTGAGCCGTAGTACAGGTACTGATACAGAATCTTTTGCTTATGCTAATGACGGGTGCCCATCGGTTCTCATTTCTATTCCATTACGGTACATGCATACTACGGTGGAGATGTTGCATAAATCAGATATTGAAAATACCGTAAATCTTATATATGAAACTTTGCTGGCGCTTACACCAAAAACGAACCTTAGTTATTTTTAATTTTTAACTTCTCTTAGTAGCCGGTTCGGCGGGGAAATATTGTTAGATGTCGTTAATAATAAATTGAGCGCTTAATATTTTTAATGGAAGATAAATATGGTAAATATGTAAGGCTTTTTGGGACATTGTTTTTTACAATGATTGGGGTGCTGCTGGGCATTGTTTTATTATTGCTGGCGGTTAGATTGTTTTTTGGCCTGCTGGATTTTATTCCATGGTCAGCTTTTATTTACACCTTGTTTATAATTGCCATGCCCGGCTTACTTTTCATCAGCATTTATATAATTTATTTTAAACGCAGTTTTTCTCATCCCCAGGCTATCGTCCGTTACATATCTTACTTTATTTTTTCGGCAGCGTTGATTGCGTGGGGAATATTTTTTGTGTGGGATTTAATTATTTTTTTTAAATATGCTTACCGGGATATTGAAAAATATCACAGCTACAATTATATTTTCCTGGCTGCAAATGTAGCGGTACTTTTCCTAG
>JBDSDN010000237.1:0-2536 GCA_039920545.1 Ferruginibacter sp.
CCGCCTGGTCAATCCAGTAACAAAATTCATCCTGGTGATCTCTTCCCCCACCCGATGCTTCAAACGAAACCCCTATTTTATCATACTTTTTATTTTCAATGGTTGTTTCGCCGAGGTATTTTAGAATGACAGCGGGTTCAGATAGTTTGGAAGGTAGTAAAGCAAAATAGGCAATAGCATTCAATCCTTCCTGGTATTTATCGGTATCTTTCTGACTCAAGGCCTGCTTTTTTCCGTTTATTTCCCTGGTAAAAGAATTATTTGTAAGTATATCATGAATTTCGTTATGCAGTGAGTCCTTTGTAGTTCTCTCATATACGAATGTGCCTTCTTTCTGTGTCAGATGTACCCTGAATTGCCGAAAGTCAAAAGACACATTTATATCCTTGTATTTTTTACCCCCATGTTCTTCAATACACTTTTCAATAATTTGAAAAGCCTTGTCATCCCCTTTTTTTTTATCAGTACAGGAAATGGCAATAAGCATTAAAGCAGCAATCGAATTTATTTTGAACATCCCGATCTTGATTTACGAAATAATGGCAAAAATTGAAAGAAGTTTAATATCATAGCGATAGATATGCGATATAAAAGCCAGCACAAAAATATGCAACATCTTTTAATGATGAATCATAAGTAATATTAAACGAAGTGTTAGCAGGGTTACAATTGAAAATCATTAAGGTTAGCGACAACGCTTGGGCCTCTGTGACCAATGGTGGAAAAATTTAAAAATAGAGGGAGGCACCTCAGCTTTGTTTTCGATGGCTGTATGGGATAAAAATATGGGCTGAAGTGCCATAGTCAAGATGCTTGAGAAGGAACATTTTAAAAAGCAATAAATGATGGGTTCAACAAATCTTCTTTATTGTACAAAAGTTCTGTCTGTAAATCCGTTTGGTACACACCCATATTTAAAGATCGTAAAAGGGCATGCCCAGCCGCAATGTCCCATTCCATAGTAGGTGCCAGCCGGGGGTAAATATCTGCAGAAGCTTCTGCCACTAGCATTAGCTTCAGTGAACTGCCCATGGAGGAAAGGTTTGAATTGCGAAACTGATTTATAAAGTCGCTGGTTTCTTCGTTCATGTGCGATTTAGACGCTACTATCGTTATATGTTCTTTCTGCTGTAATTCTTGGATGGTTCTTTTTTTTGGGATAAATGATAATTGCACTTCTTTACCTTTTTCTACCTTATAAACTCCTGTTTCTTTAGAACCATAATACATAATATCAATACAAGGCGCATAAATAACTCCTGCAGCAGGAATATGAGCATGCATCAAAGCAATATTCACCGTGAATTCACCTGTTCTTTTTATAAATTCCTTTGTGCCGTCCAATGGATCTATGAGCCAGAAATAGTTCCAGTTTTTTCTTTCTTCATAATTGATGTTGCGACCTTCTTCCGAAAGTAGCGGTAAACCAGTTTCTTCAAGTTGTGAGGCGATAATTTCATGAGCTGCTTTATCGGCAAGGGTTAGCGGCGACTGGTCGCTTTTCATCTCAACGCCAAAGTCTCCGGAATTATACACTTCTAAAATCGCTTTTCCTGCCTCTAATGCGGCTCTTTTGGCTACCTCCAGAAGATGAATTATATCAATCATATTTTAGTTTTAATTTCTGTTTAAATACTATATGGTGATAAGTGGTTCCACTAATTTAATAATCTTAAGTACCGATTCTTCCACGGTTTCCTCCCCAGTGTGTAGCTCCACATCAGCCAAAACCGGTGGGTCATACGGGGCACTTATGCCGGTAAAGTTGGGTATTATACCTTCCCTTGCTTTGGCATACAATCCTTTCACATCACGCATTTCACATACTTCAACAGAACAGTTTACATATACCTCAATAAACCGCTGCTCTCCCACAATGTTTTTAATAGCCATCCGGTCTTCAGCGCTGGGAGAGATAAAAGCACTGATAACAATAAGGCCTACATCCATCATCAGCCTGGATATTTCCCCTACTCTGCGCAAATTTTCTTTACGGTCATCTTCAGAAAAACCTAAGTCTTTACAAAGGCCATTACGAACATTATCTCCATCAAGAATAAAAACTTTAAAGCCTTTACTAAAAAAATAATGTTCCAGGCTAAGGGCCAATGTTGTTTTGCCTGACCCTGACAGACCGGTTAGCCAGATGAGATGAGGTTCCTGCATCATTGCTTTTTTGCGTTGCTCGCTGGTAATCTTAGAATCAAAAGGAAAGATAGTTTGGGTCATAGTTATAAATTATAATACCATGAAATAAAAATAATGCATGCCGAAGCATACAAAAGTGTGAGTGGAAAGCCTATTTTGAAAAAATCTTTAAATGAGTAATTACCCGGCCCGTATACCATTAAATTGCATTGATAGCCAACAGGCGTCATAAAAGCGCAGGATGCAGCAAAAGCAATAGCCACAAATACCGGTGTGGTACTAATGTGTAACTGGTGAGCTAAAGAGACAGCCAGCGGAAAAACAATTGCTATTGTGGCGGCATTTGATATAACAGCGGTTATTAATAATGTTACCCCAAACAGGAGGG
>JBDSDN010000238.1:0-3376 GCA_039920545.1 Ferruginibacter sp.
GCGTACGGTCGCCAGGCGAGTTCGTTTTCCAGGACGACCTCATGAATACTCATCCCGGTTTTGCGGCACCAGTGTAAAAGTTCTTCAGAAGTATTGATAGGGAAAGGAAGCTCAATATTACCAGCCACTGAAGAACCTGCGCCTTCCTGCTGTACAAACCCGCCGCCAACAGAGTAATAGGTTTCTGCAATGGTTTCCCCATTTTTTAATTCCACCAAAAAAGTTAATGCGTTAGGGTGAAAAGGAAGGGATTCACTGTACAAAAATTCGATATCATCCGAAGGAGTAAAATCAATTTCATGCCTGCCGGCCAGCAATAATTTATTCATTGCTTTAATGTCGTTTATTTTAGCGCTGATGGCATTTACATCAAACGTTACCGGGTCATCGCCACTTAATCCTAACTGAACGGCTATATCGGTGCCGTGGCCAACGCCGGTTTTTGCCAGGGATCCATACAAAAGAATTTCCAGCCGGACTACAGCGTCTAAAACATTTTTTTTCTCCAGGGATTCAGTAAAAATTTGAGCAGCACGCCAGGGGCCAAGGGTATGGCTGCTGCTGGGGCCAACCCCGATTTTAAACATATCAAATACAGAAATAGCTTCGTGATTCACCTAAATTTAAGTTTATAATCTATTAAGATTCGAAGTTTACCGCCGTCTATTTATTATACTATTGAACTTCTACCAGGTCTATGGTAAACTTTAAATAAGAGTTTGCCGGAATGACAGTAACCCCTGCATTATTTTTTACATCTCTACTTCCATATCCCAAAGATGGAGGAATATACAATGTTATAGAACCTCCGGGCTTAAGTAAATAAAGTACATTTTGCCAGCCAGCTATTAAACTGCCCAGGCTGAATTTAACCGGCGTGGGGCTGGAATCAAACGGGCTACTGTTGTTAAAAATAAAACCTGAATATTTTACCGTAATGTCAGAACATACCGTAGGACTGGTACCACTACCGGGATTTGAAATTTTATAAAATACACCGTCAGAATATTTTGTTGCCGAGGGATCATTTATGTTTACATATCGTTGTATAGAATCAATTTCTGCCTGGCTGGCTTTGGTGACCGGTGCGGTATATGGGCATTTAGCTGTTTCTTTTTTACAGGATATAAACAGGACAGGTAGCAGAATAAAAAGGAAAGATATTTTTTTCATGGGGTTTTTTAAAAAGTTAAGGAGTTAAAAAATTATATAATAGCTGCATCGGAATGCTTTTGTTTATATCTCAGTTCCAGGTAAGCCTGCTCATTCATTTCCCATTTAAAATGCATTCTGAAATAAGAGAAAAATAACACGGCCAGTACCACTGCAATTATAATAACAATAAAAGTGCCTGAGGTAGTAGCAGATATTTTGGTATACCATTCAGGAAAAAAAATATACACAATTACTATGGAAAGGATAATTGGGAGCCCAAAAATTATAGCCATTGGTAGTCCCCGGGTTAACTTACTAATGAAACTGCTTTGTGGCAGCCGGTGATGCTCCCAGTAATGTAGAAAAGCCAGTTCTTTTTCTGATAACATGCGGTAAAATTACGTCAATACAATGGTTTGCTTGGCTATATTCTTAATAACCTGTAGGTTTGCTACTCCTAATAATTTTTCTCTATGAAGGTAGAACAGCTGATTGTGCAATATTTGTATAATAACAAAAAAGTAACTTTGCAGGACATTGGCAGTTTTACTATTTCTCCTGATATTTATGTGCCCGCTGACAATGAAAAAGAAACCAATCTGCCAGACGGCGCAATCATTTTTGATTATAATAATAAAGCAACGCAGGACGAAGGTTTAATAGATTTTGTGGTGCAACAAACCCGCAAAATTAAGCCCCTGGCTACTTCTGACCTGGAGTCTTATAGTATTTTAAGCAAGCAGTTTTTGAATATTGGGAAACCTTTAATAATTGAAGGCCTTGGAACTTTGGTTAAAAGCCAACAGGGAGAATATGAGTTCCTGCAAGGTCATACTATTAATGCCCGTTTGGAAGCAGCGCCTGTCCAGATAAAAGAAAAATTAAAGGAAGAAATTATTTTTACGACACCAGAAAGGAAACCTTCTACAAAAAAAGGATGGGCGGCTGCATTGGTAGTTTTATTTATTGCGCTAGCAGGGCTGGCAATTTTTATATACCTGAGAAATTCCAGTAGCGATAATTCTTTACAGAATGTAGAGGCGACGCAGGATACAGTAGTATTAAATACTGCTGTGCCGGCAATGATGGATACAACTATAACCACAAGTGCCGATACTGCAAATAATAACCTTACTAAAAATAATCCGTATAATTTTAAAGTGATCATAAAGGATTATCCCTCAAAGGAAGCTGCTCAGAGAGCCTACGCCCGGCTTACAAATTTTGGACACAAAGTGATTTTGTCTACATTAGACTCGATACATTACAAAGTGGCTATGCCTTTTACAACACCTCTCTCTGATACTTTACGAGCCAGAGATTCTCTTTCTAAATTTTTCAAATCTAAAACTTACATAGAGCTGAACTAGCAAACAAAAAATACATGAGGCAAATTTTTAAATCCTATGGGTTTATAATTTTTTGGTTAATTGCTTTCATCGATATTATTGCGGCGGGTTTTGATGCTGATTCAATACGGATGGTCACAAAACCGGTATTGATGCCGGTATTAATTTTTGTTGTTTTATCTGTGGGCAGACCCGGGAAAAAAAGATTCCTGATGATTGCGGGTCTATTCTTTTCTTTTTTAGGTGATGTGTTTCTCCTTTACGAAAAGTCAAATACACTTTTTTTTGTTTTTGGCCTTTTTTGTTTTTTACTTACACATATCCTCTATATCTGGTTTTTTTTAAGTTTAAGCTCAGGGGGCACATCGCTGCTTGCTGAACGTCCATTTCTTATTTTATTGGTTGCAGCTTATTCAACCTCATTAATAATTTTATTGAGGCCAACGCTCGGCGTATTATTCATCCCCGTTGTATTATATGCCCTATTTCTATCTGCTATGTTATTATCTGCAATACATGTTTATAAAAAGGTATCGCTTACAAGTGCCAGGCTTTTTATTGGCGGCGCTTTATTATTTGTAGCCTCGGATAGTCTCCTGGCGGTTAATAAATTTTATTCACCCCTTCCTTACGCACATTTTTTAATTATGGCCAGTTATTGCCTGGCGCAATATCTGATTGTAAAAGGATTTATTAAATTGCAGACTTAGTTTATTGCATGGCTTTAAGTTTGCAATAGCATTACATAAATAAATTTACATGGAGTTTATAGACTATTACAAAATACTGGGGTTGCAAAAAACTGCAAATGCTGAAGAAGTAAAAAAAGCTTACCGTAAACTTGCCCGTCAATTTCATCCTGATGTAAACCC
>JBDSDN010000239.1:0-4905 GCA_039920545.1 Ferruginibacter sp.
GAAAGTTCTCTTAAAGCCGTCAGTACAAATCCTGCCTACACCCGCTTCTTTGCGGAAATAGAAATGGTAAATCTTAACCAGGAATGGGAGGTACATTTAAACCTGCACAATAAGAAAGACGATAAAGATAAATACTAAAACAATTTAACTTCCGTTATAAGATTTGCGCTAACTGTCGCATGATCAGGGAGAAAAATATAAGTTTATTTACATTAACAAATCATATTAACCCTTCTTTTATAGTATGGCACAGTTTTGCATATAGCATAGATGAAAAGCATAAAACTCAATTTGCTTTTTAATTACGCTGAAACATTAAATTAAACCAAGTTAAAACTACGTTATGAAAAAGATTCTTTTTGTTATTGGAATAGCTACATTATTTGCAGCATGCAAATCAAAATCTACTTCTGATATTGAAACTAATAAAAATTTATTGCTGCTTTCAGATTCATCAAAGATGAGCAATAGTTATTTAACTGATACAGGCACTATTTCTGCCGCTGCCTTACGTAATGCCGCTGTACCAATTGCCCCTGCACCAGTAGGTGTTACACGTAATACCTCCTCAAGATCAACGACACACTCTTCAAGATCTAATACTGGTGCGGTTTCAAATTCCGGTACTTCCAATACTGGTTCTGGTACTACTACAACCAGGAAAACAGGCTGGAGTAAAGCTGCTAAAGGTGCAACTATAGGCGCTGTCGGTGGAGCAGTTGCAGGTGCTGTAATAGGAAAAAATGCAAAAGGGGCAGTAATTGGTGCTGTGATAGGGGGAACGGGAGGTTATATAATCGGGCGCAAAAAAGACAAAAATGATGGCCGGGTACATCAATAAAAATTAATCCTGTATACTAATTTTAAAACCAATACATCTCCAATTTTTAAACCTATATATCCAATTCTTAAAAAATGCACTTATTAATTAGGTGCATTTTTATTTAATTTATCACCTAAATTTGAAAAATGTCAGCATGCAACTTTACGATACCATTCACGTCGTCGCCTGAAAATGTTATGCAAAAAGCTAAAGCGACTATCTTAGGACAGGGCGGTAATTTTAACGGTAATGAAACTGCCGGCAATTTTAGCATTAGTATTTTTGGTAATACTGTAATAGGTTCTTACACCGTTAATGGCCAGGAATTAACTGTTTTAATTGAAGAAAAGCCTTTTTTAATTCCCTGCAATTCTATAGAAAGTTTTTTAAAATCAAAATTGAATTAGGAATATTTTTCTTATGACTTTATTTTAAAGAATTTAAAAGCCTCTTCTTTTATTCCTTCCTGGTAACCTCTGGCAACTGTTTTTTATAAAAGTTTCACCTTCTCATTTTTTCAACTAAACTTTTATTTAGATTAGTGGCAGATTTAATTCTGTGTATATGAGCAAAGGAAGGTTAGAAGCGTTTAGTGATGGTGTACTGGCCATTATCATTACAATCATGGTACTGGAAATAAAAGTACCGCATGGAAATACTTTATTATCTCTCCAACCTTTGCTCCCTGTTTTTTTAAGTTACCTCCTGAGTTTTATAAACATAGGTATTTACTGGAATAACCATCACCATATGTTTTTACTGGTAAAAAATATCAATGGAAAAGTACTTTGGTGTAATATTCACTTGCTATTCTGGCTTTCTCTAATCCCTTTTGCAACCGGATGGATGGGTGAAAATAATTTCACTTTATGGCCGGTGGTTATTTATGGAATAGTATTGCTATTCTGTGGTGTCGCTTATAGCCTGTTAGTTGTTTCCTTGTTGAAAACGCATGGAAAAAACTCAACTTTTGCCGAAGCAATCGGGAGAGATAAAAAGGGAAAAATTTCTATTGCAATTTATGCTCTTGGTATTCTTCTTTCTTTTGTAAACAGTTGGATAGGGCTTTTGTTGTACATCATTGTTGCCTTCATTTGGTTTATTCCGGACCGAAGGATTGAAAATAAAATAATTCCCTGAATACCGGGATGATGACAAATAAAAAAAGCTTCTACGAAATGTAAAAGCTTTTAAATTATTGATGAGTAAATTACTTTACCTGTAGTACGGGCCTTAGTTTGTAAGATCCATCCACTTCTAACCTGATAGATGCTGCAGCATCAAAATCAATTATCAGTGTTTCTAGAGTTGCATTCAAATTTTTATCTACATTTATTTTTAACCCAGACTCACTGCCACTTGGTATGGTTAGTGGGAATGATACCCCTCCGACAATTACATCATTATTAGGGCCTAAAACGAACCGAACCTGTTTTAGTTTTCCTGTTGTAACCTGGCCGGTTGCAAGTAAAGTGTCCTTGCCGTTTTGTAAAGTAAGTAAATCATAAATACCAGCCTTGGTATTTAGTGTTGTCCAACCCGAAGCTGAATCGCCGGTTAAATTAACCCTTACTTCCCTGATATCTATATTTACTTTATCAAACGAAGCGGGGGCATCAGTCATTCTGATGTTAACAGTACTGGTGCCGTTGTCATTTTTACTACATGCTGTAAAAGCAAAAATTGCTGTACTTAATAGCACAACAATTACATTTAATTTTTTTTTCATACTTGTGTTTTTAAAAGGTTTATCCTGTAATATGAAAAACTATGCCAAACTATTTTCTATATTACAACTTCTTGAAACACAACAGCTAAATTTTATCTGCCTCCCACCTGGCTCTCCCCCAGCCTTTTATAACGTGCTTTTCACTGTGGTAAGATGAACGGACTAACGGTCCACTCTCAACATAGTCAAACCCAAGCTGGTACCCTATTTCACGGTATTCTGCAAATTCATCAGGATGTATAAATCGTTCAACCGGTAAATGCTTTTGTGTTGGCTGCAGGTATTGGCCGATAGTAACTACATCAACTCCACTATTGCAGAGTTCCCTGAGCGTTTGTACCACTTCTTCTTTAGCTTCACCCAAACCAAGCATGATACCGCTTTTTGTTCGCATACCACCTGACTTCAAAATCTTCAGCGTTTCCATACTCTGCCAGTATTTAGCCTGAATACGCACCTGGCGTGTAAGCCTTTCCGTAGTTTCTATATTATGGCTTACAACATTTGGGGCTGCAGCTATAATACGCCCAAGATTTTCTTTTTGAGCTTTAAAATCAGGGATCAGGGTTTCCAGGGTCGTGGAAGGGTTTAATACTTTAATGGCACGGATAGTGTTTTGCCAGATAATACTTCCCCCATCCTTAAGTTCATCCCTATCTACAGAAGTAACTACAGCATGTTTTACTTTCATTAAATTAATAGCTTCGGCTACCCGTTGAGGTTCGTCCCAGTCTACGGCGTCGGGACGGCCGGTAGCAACGGCGCAAAATCCGCAACTGCGGGTACAAATGTTTCCCAGTATCATAAAAGTTGCAGTACCTGCGCCCCAGCATTCGCCCATATTTGGGCAATTACCACTTTCACATATTGTGTGTAATTTATGGGTATCTACCAGGGATCGGACATGGCGGTATTCTTCGCCAATCGGTAACTTAACCCGAAGCCAATTCGGTTTTTTTATTCTTACTTCTTCTGTAATTATTTCGGTACTATTACAACTCATAATATCATATTCTGTAGGGCATTTACCTTGCAAAGTTTTTAGACAACCATAAGCTGGCGACCTGGGGTAAACTTATTTTCTTCTTCCAAATATTATTGCAACAAATGCGGTAAAGAAAAAACGCTGTTGCTTGGTGTATATTAATTGTGGTATTTTCTTACTGTAAAATTCTCCGGTCAGGCCCACTTCCAGGGCGTTAATCATTTCGTTGTACTTACCATAATCGAAACGGAGTGCCGGCTTTAAATAGATGCCTGGAGTAACTTTTAATTGATTAAAGCCGGTGCCAAAACTGGGGCCAGACACATATGGCCCGTTTAAAAAGTAAGCACTGTCGGCCGATTCATACCCCACAAATACTGCTTCACCAGCTTTATCTACTTTTATTAAATAAGGTCGCAGTAAACCAGCGATAATGCCTCCACCTATGTTTGCGGTAACACTTACGCCATTTCTATTTCCTTTATTCCCTAAAACAAATTGTTGCTGAACGCCAAGTTTAACAGGATAAAAGAAATTTATTTTACCATAACTGAGCTGTACTCCTGAGAAAGGGTCCTGAATCTTTTCTTCTTTAACATGTTTGCGTTCTGAAATTTCCAGTTGGAAAAGAAGGGCTTTTTTCACTGATTGTGTTCGCCCTATTTCTAAAAAGCCGCCATAGCCATCATTAAATAATTTCCCGCCGCCCGCAAAATGCTTTTTATATGTCACCAGGCCTTCTTCTTCCTGTCTTACTACCGCATTAATACGTTGATTACGTTCTTCTTTTTTATTCCGTTTGGTGGTGTTTTCCTTCTGCTGTGCAATAACTGGCAGTACGAAAGCTACTGCTACAACCATTAAAAATAATTTCTTCATGAATACTATTTACTTAAGTAAATTTATGCAAAAATAGTAAGTTGTGGGGTAAGTTATTTCAAATAAAAAAGAACTGTTTCAGAATTTTACTTTTTAAGAAATTCATTATTAAAATCTCATGACAGCAATTGTTATTTATAAAGGAGAATTAAGATGTGAGTGTACCCACCTGCAAAGCGGGACTATGATTGAAACCGACGCCCCCACCGATAACAGGGGGAAAGGGGAACGGTTTAGTCCTACCGATACTCTTTGTGTGGCCCTGGCTACTTGCATGGTCACTACTATGGGTATTAGGGCCACTGATATGCAGATTGATCTGAGTAATACAAAAATTGAAGTTACCAAACACATGCTCAGTGAGCCCCGGCGTATAGGAAAAATTGAAATATCAATTCAATTCCCGCCTTTAGGCCTGGATGAAAAAGATAAAATAGTATTACAAAAAATTGGCGATAACTGTCCTGTAATAAAAAGCCTGAACCCTGA
>JBDSDN010000240.1:0-3963 GCA_039920545.1 Ferruginibacter sp.
CCATATTTTTCTTTCCACCTTTCTTTTAAAAATTTTCGCAGCTCTTCTTCCCTTGCATTTTTTTGGGGATTATAAAATGTTCTGCCTTCCAGTGCCTCCGGTAAAAATTGAATATTTATGAAATTACTCTCATAGTTATGGGCATACTTGTACTCTTTTCCATAATCCATTTGCTTCATCATTTTTGTTGGCGCATTTCTTAAGTGTAATGGTACAGGCAGATCTCCATTATTTTTTGCAGCATCAAGCGCCTCATTAATAGCCAGGTAAGAAGCATTACTTTTCGTAGAAGTGGCAAGATAAATAGCACACTGCGATAAAATAATCCTGCTCTCGGGGTAACCGATCACATTTACAGCTTGGAAGGTACTATTGGCGAGCAACAATGCATTGGGATTGGCATTACCAATATCTTCGCTGGCAAATATGAGCATGCGCCGGGCTATAAACTTTACATCTTCACCGGCTTCAATCATACGGGCCAGCCAGTACACGGCACCGTTAGGATCGCTGCCCCGCATGCTTTTAATAAAAGCAGAAATAATATCGTAATGCTGCTCGCCTTTTTTGTCGTACAAGGCAATACGCTGTTGAGCAATTTCCATTACGGCAGCATCTGTAATTACGACCTCAACCCCTGACCTTTTCGAAGGAGAGGGAGTCATTACATTAGTTACCAGTTCCAGCAGGTTTAATAATTTTCGTGCATCCCCACCTGAAATTCTAATGAGCGCTTCTGTTTCTTTTAAGCAAATATTTTTCTCTTTTAGTTCTATATCGTTGGTAATTGCTTGCTGCAATAAATCATTCAGGTCATTTTCATACAGGGGTTTTAGAACATACACCTGGCAACGGCTTAGTAAGGCGCTGTTCACTTCAAACGATGGGTTTTCTGTAGTGGCACCTATCAGCGTAACAATGCCTTTTTCTACAGCACCAAGCAGGGCATCTTGTTGACCTTTATTAAATCGATGAATTTCATCTATAAAGAGAATCGCACCCTGTTGTGACCTAGAAGTTTCAATAATTTCCCTGATTTCTTTTACCCCGGATGAAATTGCACTAAGCTGGTAGAAAGGCTGCTGTAAAGTATTGGCGATGATATGAGCAATTGTAGTTTTTCCGACACCTGGCGGCCCCCATAAAATCATAGAAGGCACCTTGCCATTTTCCATAGCTGTACGTAAAATACTGCCCTTGCCTGTAAGGTGTTGCTGGCCAGATAATGCATCGATGGTATTTGGCCGCATCCGTTCTGCGAGGGGAGTGAGATTCATAGTATAAAGGTAAGCCCCCCGAATTATTTTTAATTGGCCTTGTTTAAATAATTACGTACATCCTCCAGGTCCACAGGCTTGTTCTTGTCATCAATTTCAATAACAATACAGTACCCGTCTGCACCTCCTGCTTTAATCATGGTATTTATTAATTTCTGCTGATCACTCTCAATGCGTTGGCCTGTTTTTTCATTCCAGATTTCTTTAGAAGTAAGGCAGCCCTGGGTTGGCGTTAGCGGGTAAAAAGATTGCTTGGAATAATATTCAGGATTTACAGTGGTTCCATGAATAATAATTTCTGTACGGCCAGCTTTACCGGCATAATAGCTTTGCAGAAGCGGAGCGTAATTTTTAAAAGGGGGAGGTAATAATTTATTATAATAGCTGATATTCCAGGAAGTATCTGTAATACTTGAATCAGCATAGAAAAGCTGTGCCGATTTCTCAAAAGGCATAGTGAGTTGAACATTAACTGTTGGCCCAATAAATCCTGCTCGTGAAACATCATACCCCTTCATTCTGAATACCCCCTGAGGTGTATTACCATTGGTTAAATAAGGAGGAAGATTAGCGATACTCCTGGCAAGTTGGGGTACAGCAAAATATTCTCCCGTACTGTCTCTCATAAAATTGCCGTATCTATCCCTTACCATCACAATCCCCGGGTAGTTCCTGTTTTTTCTTTGAAAACTAAATAGCAATACCTGGCCCTGCATATATTTTTTCTCAAAGAATGGTTTCAAATCCGGGACCTGCATTAATTTACCATAATTCTCAACCTGGTAAAGTAATAGATGATATATTGGGTTCTGACCGTCTTTTTGTATTTGTTGTTTTGTTTTTACGGATAAAAAATTTGCATCTTCTATTCCGTGGCTGCTTTGTAGAATATAAGCAGCGCACATAGCAAATATTTTGGCATTGCCTGTCTGAAGCATTAATAATTTTACCGGCTGATAAAATTCATTCTTATAATTACTGAAAGCAAGTTCCAGAAGTGTCCTTTGAAATGAAAGAGAATGATTTTCTATCTCATCCATTGCAATCTTTATCTTACCATCAATCCAAAAGGATTTATAATTTATTAGTTCTATGCCGGTAAAGGCATCCTCCCAGTTTTCTTCGGTACTATCAGTTAGTGGCGTTGACAGATTTTTAGTGATCGTATAATTTACGAGATTTCTGTAAAGTTTATCCCGGTTGGATTTTAAGGCGCCTTTATAGGATAATTGAGAAAAGCAACTTATACCTATGAAAAATAATATTAAACTAGATGCCAGTTTTTTCATGAATAAACTTGTATTGGTAGTCAAATATAAAAATAGCCGCCTGATATAAGCGGCTTTAAAATTTTATTTAACTAATATTAAGCGAAATCTTAAATGTTTATTTCATATCCAGTTTTATCTGCAGTTCCTCAAACTGTTTATCATCAATGGTTGAAGGCGCATCAATCATCGTATCCCGGCCACTGTTATTTTTAGGGAATGCAATAAAATCACGGATACCTTCGCTGCCGCCGATAATAGCACAAAGCCTGTCGAAACCAAAGGCAATACCACCATGCGGTGGTGCGCCATATTCAAAAGCGCCCAATAAAAAACCAAATTTATGTCGCTGTTCTTCGGCATCCATGCCGAGCGCTGCAAACATTTTCTCCTGTAGTTCCCGTTGATAAATTCGGATAGAGCCACCGCCAACTTCATTACCATTTAAAACCATATCATACGCATTTGCTTTTATGTTTGCGTAAGGATGTTTTAAATATTCTCCTGCATTTTCTATTGCCGGGTTGTTATCAATCATGGTAGCAATATCAGAAGGCTTAGGTGAGGTAAACGGATGATGCCGGGCCACCCAGCGGTTTCCTTCTTCATCATATTCAAACAAGGGAAAATCCAACACCCACAATAATTTAAATTGCTCTGGGTTACGAAGACCAAGCCTGGTAGCCATGTACATGCGCAGGTCACTTGCGGCTTTTCTAGTTTTCTCTTCTGCACCGGAAACAATTAAAATAAGATCACCAGCTTTTGCATTTGTAGCCCCTGCAATGGCTTTCAATTTTTCTGCATCATAAAATTTATCTATGCTGCTTTTAAATGTACCATCAGCATTGCATTTGATATACACCAGGCCCTTCATGCCTATTTGCGGGCGTTTAACCCAATCGGTTAGTTCATCTGTTTGCTTGCGGGTGTATTCGCTGCAGCCGGTAACGGCAATAGCAATAATGGTTTCGACCCCCTGTCCCCCGAAAGGGGGGATATCAAAGAAGTGTTCACCGAACTTTCCCATCAATTTATCAGAGACTTCGTAAGCCCCTCCTTCGGAGGGGTTGGGGGAGGCTGGGAATGCATGCTTCGGAAATTTTAAATTACAAAGCTTCATTTCAAACCTTATGTCAGGTTTGTCGTTTCCGTAAGTCCACATGGCTTCTTCCCATGTAGTGCGTTCTACTGTTTCGGTATAGTCTATGTTTTTTACGTCTTTGAAAATCCGTTTTACAAGTCCTTCAAACATGTTCAGGATGTCTTCCTGCTCCACGAAACTCATTTCACAATCGATCTGGGTAAACTCGGGCTGGCGGTCGGCACGGAGGTCTTCATCGCGGAAGCATTTTACGATCTGGTAATAGCGGTCGAACCCACTCACCATCAGCAGTTGCTTAAATGTTTGGGGTGAT
>JBDSDN010000241.1:0-12620 GCA_039920545.1 Ferruginibacter sp.
GTGGCCAACAACGAAACGAAACATTTAAGTGTGCTCCTGGGCAACTGTAAAGGCGCATTTGCTTTCTCTCCATATTCCCCCTTCCGGTTAAATGTAAAACCGCATACGCATAGCGTGGCGGCAGGGGATTTTAATAACGATGGCAATGCAGATTTACTTACAGAGAGTTGGGCGGTGGATAGTGTTGTAATTATTTTAGGAAACGGGCAAGGTAATTTTATTTCTCCTGCTTATTTTAAAGTTGGCCGGCGTCCTTACCAAAGAGTAAGAACAGCGGATGTAAATCATGATAAATATGCGGATATTATTACCACCAACCTGGAAGGTAATAACTGTTCAGTTTTACTATGCGATGGGAATGGAAATTTCCGTGAAGCAAAAGGGTCGCCCTTCTCTTGTGGGGATGCTCCGTTTGCTGTAGCAGTGGGTGATGTAAATGGAGACGGAAACCCGGATTTAGTCATTGCAGATGCCCCAACAATAACGGCTGAGAGCAAAGGGCATGATGGTTTGTTTATTTTAGTGGGGGATGGGAAAGGTAATTTTTCTGCTTTAAAAGGTTCCCCGTTTGCAACAGGAAAAAGCCCGAGCCGCATCGCTATTGGGGATGTTGATGCAAATGGTCTTGCGGATATATCACTGACTAATTACAATGATAAAACCATCTCTATTTTTATGATGACTAAAAACGGGCTACTTCCCGGTAAAGTTATTCCCGTTGGCAGCCACCCGGATGGGATTGCCACCGGCGATTTAAATGGCGACGGTAAAGCAGATATTGTCGTCGCAAACTTTGACGATAACAGCCTTAATATTTTATTAAGCAAATAATAAATTACCCATGAACTTATACTGTGATGAACCTATCTTCAAAACTAACTTCATTCTTTTACGAGTGTGGTGTGCAGTAATTTTTATCTACTTTGGCAAGTCCTTTATTCATGAAATTACAGTACAGGTTTTGCAATTTGGCTCAAAAGAATAATCATGCTTTCACACTTCGTATGGCCCCTATTTTAAA
This sequence comes from Ferruginibacter sp., assembly GCA_039920545.1. Lineage (GTDB taxonomy): Bacteria > Bacteroidota > Bacteroidia > Chitinophagales > Chitinophagaceae > Ferruginibacter. The sequence continues at coordinate 1,022 of JBDSDN010000241.1, forward strand.
AAGCACAGGATTTATACATGCTTTTTAAAATAGAACAATCGGCAATTCATATTGGCGGCTTCCATCTTTTGCACTCGATTCAAATAAAATCAAATGCAGGGTAGAGTTCTCCCGTTTTTTTTTGGCTTCAATAGTTAAATTGAATTTTCCCCATTCCGGTGCGCCTGCATCCGTCATTGCGTGACCCTTTTGAAGTTCTTCGTGGCCATCTTCAATCACCCAGTTAAAACTGGCTTCAAATATTTGTGCTTTGCCGGTAATAATAAATTTATCGGGCTCAACCTTGCTCACTGTTACTTCTTTAAACCGCTTGTTAGAATAAATTTTTAAAGCTGAGTCCGGCTCATTTGCTTTTGTACTTTCATTTATTTGAGTTGCTACGGCAGGCTTTATCGTATCACTATTAATAATTGTGTCATTACGGTTACCTGGGGTGTTACAACCTGCCAGGGCATTCACTAAAAAAAAGAAAATTATTTTCATGCAAGGATTTTTTTTAATTGGGTTTTAAATTCAGTTTCTTATTTTAAATCCCTATTGATTTTTAACGGTGCTGATTTGTGTTGAAATTGAATTTAAACCTACAGCACTTTTTCAAAGCAAACACTATTTTCTACATTTTGATAGGGGCCATAATTTGAAATGATGTTGTAATTATTTTTTTTATATAATTGGATAGCTTCCGGTTCTTTCTTACCCGTTTCCAGGATGCACTTTTTACACTCAAGTTCTACACACCAGGTTTCTAAGGCCGATAATATTGCAGAAGCAATTCCCTGCCCACGCCGTGCCACCGGCACAAACATCCGTTTAATTTCCATGACCCCCGGGGCATATTCTCTAAGAGCTCCGCAGCCAACGGGTTCTTTTATATCGTAAGCTACAAGGGCATGTTTTATTTTGTCCGTTTTGTTCATGGGTGCATAAAATTCATGGTCTGTACCGTCACGAACTTTCAACTCCAGGTCTAATTCCTTTACCAGGGCCTGGAAATCTTTATCATCAGAATTTGTTTTTTTAATAATAATCATATTCACTGATTTATAATGTTGTATACGGCAAGGTGCTTTGGGAAATAATGTACGATAAATATTTGCATTAATCTTCTACCTGTTTTTTGCAGCCGTCTTTTGGTACATGTGCGGTTAACAAGTAATAAAAATTGTGAAACCGATTAAAACCTTTGGCGGAGTAACACTTTTCTTTTTTCCTTCTGATGTTATTTGCGCTTATGGTGGTTATCGTTTCGTATATTAGTTATCCCAAATTTTCGGGAAGGCCCAAAGTTTCTAAAACCAATCTTGAAACAACATTCATAAAACATTACCGGAAGTAGGACAAGAACATAGTTTTTTTCAAAATTAAAAAATAATTAATCTCATGAATGTTCAGGACAAACATATTGTTGAATTTATCGGTGATGGCTTTGTGAAAGTGGCGCCGGATACATCCCTCCTGGAGGCTTCTCTTTCTGCGGGCATCAGGCATATGCATGTTTGCGGGGGCAAGGGGCAATGCTCTACCTGTCGGGTGCTGGTTTTAGAAAGCGGAGAACTTTTATCAGCTCCTACTGAAAAAGAAAAGATATTGAATAGCCAGATGAATTTTGATTTAAACGTTCGGTTAGCTTGCCAGACCAGGGTTAAGGGAGAATCGGTAAAACTGAAACGGATCATCCAGGATGAATCAGATATTAAATTGTATGTCGGTAAAACTGCAGAATTATCTTCCAACCAGATAGGAGAGGAGGTGGAACTTGTGTTGTTCTTTTTTGACATCAGGAACTTTACTGATTTTACGCAATCGCACCTTGCTTTTGATGTTATTCATATTGTACGAAAACTTTTTTCAAATTTTCATGCCATCATTCAAAAAAATAATGGTGAAATTATTGAAACAATGGGAGATGGTTTTTACGCAATATTTGGGTGTGAGAAAGGAAACACGGCAGGCGTGCAGGCTGCTATTGACGCCGCGGTAGAAATATTGAAGGATATGGAGAGGCTAAACAAAAATTATTTCGTCCCCTATTTCAACGAAATAATTGAAGTGGGTATAGGCGTTCACATCGGTAAAGTAATTAGCGGCAAAATACGCCTGGGCACAGTTGAGAGAAGTTTTGCCATGGGGCTGCCTGTTAACATTGCCGCCCGTTTACAAAATGCAACCAAAGAACTTAATAATAATTTTTTAGTTTCCGCAGAAGCCTGCAATTATCTGCCCGTAACTTCAAAATTATATCCCTCTACTTCTGTAAAATTAAAAGGTATTACAGATGAAGTGAACGTATTTCTTTTTGGAAAATCTTTTTTAAATAAAAGCTGATTAATTTTTTTATAAGTCAATTTCGGTATTTCTTACGCTCGCAATATCGGAGGCTGATGTTTTTAAAATCCACGCCGGTTAGCAGGACGGCATAAAAAATCTTCAGGATAAAAATTATTCCATAATTTAAACCATTAAACCTTCCAAATAATGAATATAATTAAACCGCTAACGCTAACGCTTATAGGCCATTTACTCATCACACTCTGTTGTGCTCAAATAAATTACAAACCCATTAAAACAGTATTGAAAAAAGAGCATAATGCCTGGCAATTTATAAGAAACGGGTCTCCCTATTTTGTAAAAGGCGCAGGCGGCAGCGGTCATTTAAAAGAACTCGTTTCCTGTGGCGGGAATTCAATCCGCACCTGGGGTAGCGATGATGGAATACAGGTGCTTAACTCGGCTCAAAAATTTGGTTTAACCGTTTTAATGGGACTGGAGGTAACAGCGGAAAGGCATGGCTTTAATTATGATGATAGTACAGCGGTTAAAACGCAGTTTTACCAGGTGAAGGCTGCGGTGCTTAAATTAAAAGATCATCCTGCTTTACTTGCCTGGGGTATCGGGAATGAATTAAACCTTGATTATAAAAATCCAAAAGTTTGGAATGCGGTGAATGATATTGCGGTGATGATACATGAACTTGATCCCAATCACCCGGTTACCACTGTACTGGCCGGCATAAATAAACCGGAAGTAGATTTTATAAAAGCATTGTGTACGCAGATTGATTTTTTGTCTGTAAATACTTATGGAGGGCTGGCTTCTTTACCCAAAGAAATTATTGCAACTGGTTGGGATGGCCCTTATATGGTTACAGAGTGGGGTCCAACCGGCCATTGGGAATGTTTACAAACGCCCTGGAAATCTTCTATTGAAGAAACCAGCAGTGAAAAAGCAGCGGTATATAAAACCAGGTATGAATATGGGATAGAAAAAGACAAGGCAAAATGTTTAGGTTCTTATGTTTTTCTGTGGGGGCAAAAGCAGGAACGTACGCCTACCTGGTATGGATTGTTTACTGAGAATGGAGAAGAATCAGAAGTGATAAACGTGATTCAATATTTATGGACGGGTGCCTGGCCCTCAAATAAAGCCCCGCATATTTATTCATTACAATTAGATAAACATAAAGCGAATGATAATATATATTTAAAACCAGGCATGGCTTTTCCTGTTTCAGCCGTTGTAACGGATCCGGAAAATGATAAACTTACCTATAGGTGGGAAATATTACCCGAGCCGGTCAAACTAAGCCAGGGCGGTGACCACGAAGAAAAGGCAATGCCTGTAAAGAACGCTTTTTCAAACAGGCGGGATAATGGCACGGTAACAATGCTTGCGCCTTTAACTGAAGGTGCTTACCGGGTTTTTGTGTATGCAACAGATGGTCACAACAATGTTGCTACCGCCAATATTCCTTTTTATATTAAAAAAGATTAACTGCCTTAAAATGTGTAAAAAAATATCACGTAGAATTTAAAAAAGTGTATTTATTAGAGCAGAAGGTTTATGCGGACTTGTCCGGGATAAGGAAATTATGTGATTTTTATCAACGCTAAAAAGTCTTCATACAATGTTGTGAATTGTATTGTAGGTATGCCCTTTACCTGTTTATAGTTTGCTTTACCGGTGCCAGTCAAAACTATCGCCCCCCTGAAAAATTAATTTCGGTGATTACATTAATTGGCTGAAGTATTGTATCATCTAAAAGAGATTCAACCTTTTGCTTTTATTATTATCATTATCCGCAATTTATTTTTATGCGCCAGATATTACTCCTCCTTCTGCTTCATCCTTTATTTCTTTTTGCACAGCGGCAGTCTATACCACAATCAGTAAAAGGTTTACAGCAACCCGTTGCCATTTACCGGGATTCATTTGGCGTAAATCATATTTATGCTCAAAATGAGCATGATTTATTTTTTGTTCAGGGATATTGCGCCGCAAAAGATCGCTTATTTCAATTTGAACTCTGGCGCCGCCAGGCTTCGGGCACACTCTCTGAAATTTTAGGGCCGAAAGAACTTAAACGTGATATTGGTGCAAGACTTTTTAAATATAGAGGCAGCCTTAAGGCAGAATTCAATCATTACCATCCTCATGGTGTTGCTATTTTTTCCGCTTTTACGGATGGAATAAATGCATTTATAAAATTGGCAAATAAAAACCGTGAAGCCTTGCCAATTGAATTTAAATTACTCGGTATTACACCCGGTTACTGGACGTCGGATATTGTTATCAGCCGCCACCAGGGCTTGCTTACAAATCTACAGCAAGAATTAGCTAATGCAAGAGCAGTTTCGCTAGCAGGAAGTGAAAAAGTAAAAGAGTTCATGAACTTTCAACCGGGCAACCCCAATTTGAAATTAGATTCCTCCATTGCCCCAAGGCAATTATTTCAGCCTTTAATAGAACCTTACGAAGCCTTCAGAGCACCACTTGTCTTTAGCCAGGAAGATTTGGTTGCTCACGCCGGGTCTCAAACAAATTATTTGAATGAGGCGGTAAAAAATAATTTTAGCTCGCCAGCACCAATAGAAACATCAGAGAACTCGGGGAGTAATAACTGGGTTGTCAGTGGTAAGCTTACCGCTTCTGGTTTTCCTTTGCTGGCAAACGATCCGCATCGCATTATTGCCATCCCATCCCTGCGATATATTGTGCATTTGCACGCCCCTGGTTGGAATGTGGTTGGTGGTGGGGAACCCCTTGTTCCCGGTGTATCTATAGGGCATAATGAATTTGGCGCCTGGGGCTTAACGGTGTTTAATATTGATGCCGAAGATTTATATGTATACGATTTAAACCCGGAAAATTTGATGCAATACAAATACAAAGGCAGCTGGGAAAACATGAAAACTATTAATGACACGATAAAAATAAAAAATGAAAGTCCTCTTTATATACAGCATCACTATACCATCCATGGCCCTGTAACTTTCATAGATAGCATTAATAATAAAGCATACGCTGTGCGATGTGCCTGGTTGGAGCCGGGTAGCGCCCCTTATCTTGCAAGCCTACGGATGGATCAAAGCAAAAGCTGGGAAGATTTCCGGGCAGCCTGCAGCCACAGTAATTTGCCAGGAGAAAATATGGTCTGGGCAGATAAAAAAGGCAACATCGGCTGGCAGGTTGCAGGCATTGCCCCTGTACGAAAAAACTGGAGTGGCCTGGTGCCTGTGCCAGGCGATGGAAGATTTGAATGGGCTGGTTTCTTGAACATTGATCAATTACCCCATCTATTTAATCCGAAAGAAAAATTTATTGCTACAGCAAATGAAAATAATATTCCAAAAAATTATGCCTACCGCAATGCCGTGGGCTGGAGCTGGGCAGATAGTTTTAGGGTAAACCGTATACGGCAGGTGCTTGCGGGTAAAAAAAGCTTAACCGCAAAAGACATGCAGGCATTGCAAACAGATTATCTATCCTTGCCCGCCCAAACTTTAGTGCCGCTCCTTAAACAAATTTTGCCAACAAATAAATTTACAGATTCGTTGCGTTTAGCTTTATTGCAATGGGATTTTAATTTAAATAAAGAATCTGTAAATGCTGCCGTTTATGTAATGTGGGAAAGAATGATCAGTGATAGTTTTCTGCAATTAGCAGTACCGCCTGCAGCAAGAAAATATATAACCGATATTTCACTTAGTGCCATACTACGCTACCTTACTTTGCCTTCAAATATTTTTGGAAAGGATAGCACAGGCAGTCGGAATGAATTTTTATTAGGCTGTTTTGAAAAAGCGGTTTCTGCCTTGCAGCAAAAATTGGGCAACAACATACTTTTCTGGCAATACGGCCAAACTAAATATCATCATATTTACGTAAAACATATTTTAAGTAATAGTCTAAACGATAGTCTTCGCAGCCAATTAAATGCAGGCCCGGAGCCACGGGGCGGAAATGCAAATACGGTGTGTGCAACCGGGGATGAAGATCAGCAACTCTATGGCGCTTCATTTAGAATTGTGTGTGATCTTAGCGATTGGGATAAAACATCCTTTACCAATACGCCGGGACAAAGCGGCAACCCCGGTAATTTCTTTTATAAAAATCTTTTTCCAATGTGGGTGAACGATGAATATAAAATGATTTTTTTTAGTGAAGACAAAATAAAAAAATCTGTGTATAAAAAAATAATTTTAGCCCCTGGTAAGTAAATATTGTGGTTCTTAAAAAAGGCAATAGTAGGAATCGTACGGGTAGCGTTTTTTTGTTTTGGTATTTAAGAAAGGTTTTAAAACCCTGCCAAATACAGTTATAAATTGATTAATAGCATTACCTGGTTGGAGTAATAGCTAGCGTAAGACCACTGCATAATAAGAAAACTCCCGTGGTTGCTCTATAAAATAAAGCCGTACTAACTAGAACGGGTAACTGATACCGATAGTGAAATTAAAATTTTCGTAGCGCCATTGCCTTTCGGTTTTGGCAAACAGTTTTCTAAATGCATCCCCAAAGCCAATGGAAGGGGCTTTCCAGCCATTGTTTATATAACTGAGTTCAGGGCGCTTAAACCGGAAGCCAAGGTCCAGCCGGAGGATAAAATAATTAAAGTCCAGCCGGAAGCCGGTGCCGGCAGAAACACCGAATTGTTTATATAAATTTTTTAATTTAAACTGGGCACTGTCTTCCCCGCCGTTAAGGTTTGCGTTTTTCAGGTTCCACACATTGCCGGCATCTATAAACAATGCCCCCCTGAGGGTTAGAGTGTTGGGGATTATACGGGCAATGTCGTAGCGGTATTCTGCATTTCCTTCTAGCTGCATATCGCCGGTACGGTCGTTAAAAACAAATTTATTTTGGTTAAAAGGGATAAGGCTTTCGCCGCCACGGCCTATTCCCCGTACCGGCCAGCCACGCATACTGTTGCTGCCACCTCCAAAATATTGTTTAAAAAAGGGGAGGGTTTTGAAAGAGTCATTGCCGATGGGCACACCAACGCCGGCGAATAGACGAAATGCCAGGGCAGTTTTAGGATAAGTGATCGTGTATTTATATTCTGCATCTACTTTTATAAATTTTCGTTTGTATTTTTTGAGTATAGGCAACGCTCCCCAGGTGAGGCCGGACTCTTCGCCATTTGCTTTAAAATCTCTTTGCCGGGATAAACTGAGCAAGTGTTTTGGATTGCGGTAAGAACTGGAATAGCTGGCGCTGGTGCCAAAAATAAAAGCAGTGTTATAGGAGTACCGTAAAAAAGGATTCTGCAACAGGATTTTTTTAAAACTATCACTCTGGTTAAAAAGGTAGCTAAACTCTGCATTAAAGGGACGCAGGCTATATTTATGTCCTTTCTTTGATATTTTAGTACTCCCTAAATTTAAATTTACCGATTGCAGGCTGAATAAATTGAGTCGGTTATTGTACGCAAATCCGGAATTGATAAAACTTTCCCCCGCAATATAATTCCGTTTTTTGTTTGGAAAAAATTGAAAGACTTTTGGGAACACCACGCTGTTTCTATAACTAAGCTCAGTAGAATTAATAATGCTGTTAGTACTGTTATTCTGGCTGTTGTTATTTAACTCCACGCCTGCCCGCAGGCTATGCGTCATCTTTATGGCTTCTTTACCAATATTTCTATTTAAAAGAGAGAGGTTCCCTGATAAACCAAACAGGTTGCCGGCGAGCACATTTCCGGTACTGCTGCTGGCAGAATAGCTGGCTTCCAGGGCTGCCTCGAAGCCAAATTTTTTCCCCGGGATTAATTCGGCAATTAAATCTACCTGGCTGCTGTCTTTATTTTCTACCACCTGTATATTTACACTTTGCCAAACGCCTGCCGTCGCCAGGTTATTCAACGTTTTATAATATTGGCTCTGGCGGAAGACATCCCCGGGCTTTAATGTAAAATTACGGGCCAGGAAGGAAGTACGAAAAAGACTGTTATGGTACCTGAGTGTAAAATTGCGGTTAACCGTTTGCGTTATAGAGGCGGTATCTGCTAAATTATCCCCTGGCCGGAAATCTGGTAAAATATATATTTTGTTTACAACGTACTTATTCAGCTTGGTCGTATCCACGGGCGGGTTAAGCACTACCGCAAGTTTTATATGGGGAGAATCCCGTTTTTGCTGGGCTTCTGCCAGTATCTGTAATTGCTCAAAAGGATCGTTGCTTATGTTGGTAAGGGCTTCTATAGTAGTATCGCCCCGTACTTTTAATTCGGCAGCGGTAAATTTATAGTACCCATTGTTGCGAAAAGTATCTACCAGCCGCCCCACTTCTGTGAGTATCGCCAGTTTGGTTATGGGTGCATTTTTTATTAGGATACTTTCATTTTTATATCGCTGCGCCAGTTGCTGCAGCCCGGGCTCTACGAGGCGGTAGCTCACCGTATCTATTAAAGTTTGACGGCCTGCGGCTACATTATAGTGAACATTAACCCGGCGGCCCACAGTATCTTCCTTATAAGTAACTATAGCGTTATAATACCCCAGGTTGAACATAGAGCTCTTCATATTACGGGACGAAGCATTCGAATATGCACTATCGTAGGCAGGTGGTTTATTTATAAAATGCAGGAAAAATAAGACGTCTTTAACAGTGGTTTTTGAACTGTCATCCAACTGGTTTGCCAGGCGTGACACCAAGGCCGATTTTTCCACCTTACTAAATTTTCCTCCCGTAACTTCAATACTGTTTTTACCAAGATAAGGCCTGTTGACTGGCGCTTTTTTTGTAATAGTACAGGAAGAAAACAAGAGAACGAGCAGCACGGAACTTCTAACACAGAACTGGAAATTTTTACCATAACGGCGGCATAGCAGCATATAAAATTGAACGATGTTTAGTAAATCCACCATCAAATATATTCAAAGTTTACAGCACAAAAAATTCAGGGATGAACATAATAGCTTTATTGCAGAAGGGCCAAAGCTGGTTACGGAATTATTGGTAGGCAACCTGTTTGAATGCTCCTCTATTTATGCGGTGGAAGAATGGATGTCCGCTTTAAGCTTAGGCATCAGGGAAAATTTTGGCAACAAAATAAATATTATAAAAGATTTTGAGCTTGAAAAAATATCTGCCCTTAAGGAACCTAACCAGGTGCTGGCGGTGTTTAATAAAAAAATTCCTGTACTGCATATTAGTACTAAAAATAAATTAACCCTGGTGCTGGATGATATACAGGACCCGGGGAACCTGGGTACTATTATACGTATTGCAGATTGGTTTGGCATTGAAAATATTATCTGCTCGCCAAACACGGCAGATTGCTATAACAGCAAAGTGGTACAAAGTACTATGGCCAGCCTGGGTAGGGTAAATATAATGTATACCAACCTGGTGGGATGGCTGTCTGATCAGGCGACTGTAAAAAAATTTGCCGCAACCTTAGCTGGCCGGCCGCTTGCCGAGATTGGAAATTTACGGGAGGGAATTATAATTATTGGAAATGAAGCGAAAGGAATAAGCCAGGATATTCTGCAACTTGCAGATGAAGAAATTACCATTCCGAAAACCGGCGCTGCAGAATCTTTAAACGCCGCCGTGGCTGCAGGAATAATATTGTATGTGCTGTGCGTATAAAATTCTTCACTGAAACAAAGAAAGTTACTGGTACTAAGTATTTCGTTTGGAAGAAATTAAAAAATGCGTTCACAACAGACGACAATCTTTTGCAGGCGACGATAAGTTTTGCTGAAATTGTAAGTAAAAAAATGATCCCCCTCACCTGAATTCTATTGCCTTTACAGGGTTTACATTTTTTACCAGCAAGGTAGGGATGATAAGTGTAGCCGTGCAGATAAGCAATGTAAAAATATCTACCATGGCTACCTGTTGCCAGTTAATATCTGCCTGTGCAGTTGCGATATAATAGGATTCTTCGTTTAACTTTATAAAGCCCGTTTTTTGCTGCAAAAAACAGATGCCCAGGCCAACCAATGTGCCACCAACAATGCCGATTATTGCTATTAAAGTGGTGTTGTACAAAAAAATACGCTGCACCATCCAGTCTGTCGCTCCAAGTGCTTTTAATGTTCCCGTCATACGTGTACGTTCCAGCACTAAAATAATGAGGCAGGTAATAAGGTTTACCACCGCAACAATAATCATTATGGCAATTAAAATATTTTTCAGTTGACCCTGTAGCCCCAGCCAGTCAAAAATATTAGGGTAAATTTCTTTTATGCTCCGGCTGTACCATGTTTGCGGCAGTTGCTCGTAAATGAGGCTGCTCACGGTATCTGTTTGTTTATAATCTTTTAAAAAGATCTCGTAGCCGGCAATTTCGTTTGGCGCCCAGTTATTTAAGCGGCGTATCAGGTTAATATCGCAGAGGGCAAAATTTTTATCATATTCCTCTATACCAGTTTTAAATATCCCGGCTACGGTTAGCCGCCGGGCTGTTTTACTTCCATCTTGCCTGAAAAAATACACGAGCATACTATCGCCAACGTGTACCTGCAGTAGTTTGGCTGTAAAAGTGCTTATGTCAATCTCCTTGCTGTAACCACTATCTGCAAAAGATACCCACCGGCCTTTTTGTAGGAAGGACTGCAGCCGGGTAAAATTAAAATTGCGGTCTATCCCTTTAAGCAAAACACTTTCAATATCAGTATTAAATTTTAGTATGGCAGATTTAGTCGCATATTTTTCTACTGTTTGTACCTGCTGTAATGACCGTAAATAAGTTTCCACGCTATCATTCTGTAAAATGGGGTATTCCTCTGCAATGCTAACTTTATCATCTATACTTTGCTGCACCCTTACATGTCCCCAAAAGCTGAATACTTTATTGCTGATAACTTTCTGAAAGCCATTTACAAAACTAAGGGCCACAATCATAACCGCTACGCTAAGCGTAGTAGCGCCAATAGCGAGGCTGATAATAAACCTGCTGAAGGTTTTTTGTTTTACGGAGGCAATTCGTTTAGCTATAAAAAAGGGGACATTCAAACGGCATAATTTTGGCTATCTTTCAAAAGTAAATTAATTAAGCTATTAAATGAATTTCACCGCTAAACTCCGGCTTGCTTCCTTAACATTTTTTTGCATTTTTACGATTTGCTGCAATGCTCAGAACGTGGAGAGAATTTATAAACCTTACATACAAACTACACAACTTTTTCAATATGGTAACCAGCAGGCCCTGCCCATTTATACCTTAAACAGTGGCGACCAGGTAGAGCTTGACTTTGACGATATGGAAGGCAGTCTTAAAAGCTATTATTATACTTATGTGCTTTGCGATTATAACTGGCGGCCCCTGGACCTGAACCCATTTGATTATATAAAAGGGTTTACGCAAAAT
>JBDSDN010000242.1:0-6030 GCA_039920545.1 Ferruginibacter sp.
AGTATCATCTGCATAAACCGCTACTTCACTGGGTCCTGCAGGCATGTCTATAGCAATGCCCTGCCTGCTCACCAATTGCTTTGCACAGGTAACATACTGATTACCGGGGCCAAAAATTTTATAAACCCGTGGCACGCTTTCGGTACCATAAGCCATAGCAGCAATGGCTTGTGCCCCACCTATCTTGTAAATATTTTTTATACCCAAAATGTTTGTCGTAAATAAAATAGCGGGATGTACATCCCCATTTTTATCACTTGGAGTGCAGACAATAATATTTTTGCAACCTGCTATCTGCGCCGGGATGGCCAGCATCAGCAGCGTTGAAAAAAGCGGCGCCGTGCCACCCGGAATATATAAGCCAACACTTTCAATGGCTACGGGTTTTCGCCAGCACATAACGCCAGGGGTGGTTTCTATTTTCACTAAAGCATCTGTATGTGCAGTATGAAAAGTCGTAATATTTTTTATTGCCAGGCCAATTGCTTGTTTCAGCTCTTCGTCAACAGCAATAACTGCATTTTTTATTTCTGCTGCAGTTACTTTAAAATCTTGCAGCTGTACCCCGTCAAATTGGGCGGAATATTTTTGAATAGCCGCATCTCCATTTGTTTTTACTTCCTCCAAAATGGGCTGCACAATACGCTCCAGGAGTGCATAATCAAGAGCAGGCCTTTTAATTATATCATTCCACTGCTCCCTTTTGGGGTTGATAAATAAATTTTCCATTATTAAATTCTTAACAGCCCGGTGAAATGGGCTTACATTTTACATGATCATTTTTTCAATTGGCACTACTAAAATCCCTTCAGCTTCCAGCGCTTTTAATTTTTCAATTACTTCCCAAAAATCATTTTCATTCACCACACTTTGTATGCTGCTCCATCCTTCTGTGGCCAAAGGTACTATGGTAGGGCTTTTACTACCCGGCAGAATGGAGGTAATATTTTCCAACTGGTGATTGGGTGCGTTTAATAAAATGTATTTATTATTTTTTGCAGTTTTTACTGCGGTGATCCGCATCAGTAATTTTTCCAGTATGCCTTTTTTCTCTGCACTCAATTTTTTATCCGACACCAAAACGGCTTGGGATTGCAGTATTACTTCAACTTCTTTTAAACCATTGGTGAATAAAGTGCTGCCACTGCTTACGAGATCGCAGATGGCATCGGCCAGGCCAATACTAGGGGCGATTTCTACTGAGCCACTGATCTCATGTATCTCTGCATTTACTTTATTTTTATTTAAAAATGATTGGGTAAGGTGTGCATAGGTCGTTGCAATTTTTAAGCCTGCCAGGTCCTGTATTGAATTATACGGGGTTTCTTTAGGAACGGCAATGCTTAAACGGCATTTTCCAAAACCAAGCCGATACACCAGGCCTATGTCCTTATTTTTTTCCAATAAAACATTTTCACCGACTATACCTATATCGGCCACGCTGTCAAACACATACTGGGGAATATCATCATCCCTCAAAAAAAACACTTCCAGCGGAAAATTTTCTGCTGTAGCTTTTAATTGCTTGTTACCAGTGGCCAACTGTATGCCGCACTCTTTAAGCAACTTAACTGATTCTTCGTACAATCTTCCTGATTTCTGTATGGCTATTTTTAGCATATTGTTTTTTTATACCTCAACCTCTGCCCTCTCCAATGGAGAAGGTTGGAGAATTGGATAGTTAACATTCTATCTTTTACTCAAAATTATTTTTACGTCTATCAATTAAACAAAAAAGGCTCACATTTCTGTAAGCCTTTAATTTAAAATATGTGTATTACATACAAATCAACACAGCTTACCTGTTGGTAAAATATGATGATGATGTATGTTTGTAATTTGCTTCATTTAAAGTGCAAAGAAAAGCAGGAAAGATTGCATAGCCAAATTTTTTTGCGAAAAATATTTTAAAAGCGGTGTTCGGCTTAAAATGTTTCGACAACAATACCTAACCCATAACCTTTTTTAAAAATAATTTTACCATCTTCAAAACTTACCCCTTCTGCAACATCCTCCGCCAGTAATAACGGGCCATCCATATCAACATAATCCACCCTGGGCGCTAGTTGTGCAATGGCGGCGGTGCCGACAGAACTCTCATTCATGCAGCCGATCATTACCTGCATTTCTAATTCTCTTGCCTTTTCAATCATCCGCCTGGCCGGGGTAAGGCCACTACATTTTGTTAATTTTATATTTATCCCGTGAAAATGATACTGGCATTTTAATACATCTGCTTCTGCTACGCAGGATTCATCTGCAAATAGAGGAAGCTCAGATTTTTCGTATAATATTTTCATCCCATCCCAATCTTCTTTTGCCAGTGGCTGTTCTACAAACTGTACCCCCAGTTTTTTAAGTAATGAGATTTTAGCCAAAGCCTCCGTTAGTGACCAGCCGGCATTCGCATCTACCCTGAAAACGGCATCAGTATGTTTTCTTAATTCGGTTACCATTTCAATATCATTATCCGTTCCTACTTTTATTTTATAAATAGGCCAGGGCTTTTCCTTCATTTTTTTTACCATCATTTCAACGCTGTCTATCCCGATAGTAAAATCGGTTATGGGAGCATCAGCTACATCAAGCCCCCATAATTCGTGCAGTTGCTTTTTTTTAAGCTTACCATATAAATCCCACCCGGCCATGTCTAAAGCACAAACTAAAAAAGAATTCCGGGGAAATAGGTGATGCAGGTAATGCCAGTATCGTTCAGGATCAGTAAAGGAAAATTTTTCTAAAAAAATTCTTTTAGTTTCCAGATCTTCTATCATTTTTTCTACCGTAATGTTGTAGTAACTGATAGCCGGCGCTTCACCATAACCCTTTACACCAAAGTATTCCAGCTCTACAATAAAAGTTGGCTGGTGTGTTTTAGTGCCTTTAGAAATGGTGAATGGGTGAGTGAAGGCAAGGTTACAGGATTTGTATTTTACTTTCATACCCATAATAAGACTGATAGAATTATATTTTAAGTTTGTAAAAATTTTACGGGGAAATCCGATGATATTGATTTTTACTTAGAAGAAGCAAATCATTTTTCAGGATTTATAATATTCTCTGTTTGGCCTAAAGTACATCTGTATTATTTTAGAAGAAAATTGGTTCCAAAAAATTTAACGCCCGCTATGTAATACCATCTCTTTTAACCGGGCGGAAAATGCCTGGTGATTTACCAGGTTTTCAAGGGTTATATGCATTCTGTAATCCCACACATGGTTGGGGTTTGATGGATCGTTGATACGCTCTGCCTGAACATTTTGTGCTCTCATGGATTCATCTATCCCCAGCAAATCCTGCAGCAAAAAAACACTCCACATGGAGGGTGAAAATAAATGCTGTTCTACAATTGCCTTACTGATCCAGGGTTCACAAATTTTTGGAGCCTCACCGGAATTGCCAAGGACATGATTGAAAAAATATTGGATATGATCTCTTTCATCCTGCCACCATTCCCTTACAGTACTCATATCGTGCGTGGACGGTGTAGCCACCGTGAGGTAAGATGCATCCCTGGGGTTGGAAAAATTTTCTGTCGCCAATTTTGGCATTCGCTGTACCTGCATGGATAGTATTGCAAGGTCACTTAGTACACGCTCCATAAAATCGGGCACCATACCCAAATCTTCTGCACATATAAGCATATCTGTGGTGGCTTTAAGCGCTTCAAGTTTTTTTATCCCCTCTCTTTCCCATAAAACATTTTGCTTCTCAAAAAAGTATTGATGATATAGTTTATCTAAAGATTGCCGGGTGTCTTGAGGTAATTGTTTATAGATTGAAGCGTTAGACATATTTATCCGGAAATGAAAATGATCTGGCTGCCTGGCATCTTCAATTAATAAAATATTTCCCGTCAGGCGAAGGAGGCCTTCTTCCAGGCTTTTTTTCTGGGGGTTAAGCTTAAAAAAGGCACTGATTTTTTGCTGGGTATTGTATTCTTTTTTGAAACTATTATTCGTTAGAAAAACCTGCTTTACCCACGCTGCCTCTGTAGAAAAATATTCATCTAAAATCTGATCATTTATAAAGGGCTGACAAAAAGAAGATTTATCAAAATGGGTATTATTGTTCTTAAAGACTTCTACGGGCATGGGGAAAACCGGTTGAAAAATCCCTAAAGTACCTTCTATACTTGTAACCGGTATGCTCCAAATTCTAAAGAAACCCAGAACATGATCTATCCTGATGGCATCAAAATAATTCCCTAAGTGTTCCATACGCTGCCGCCACCATTTAAAACCATCAGCAGCCATTGTTTCCCAATTGTAAGTAGGGAAACTCCAGTTTTGTCCTTTGGCGGAATAATAATCCGGCGGCGCACCAGCTTGCATATCCAGATGAAATAAATGCGGGTACATCCAGGTATCTACACTATACCTGCCAATACCTATGGGCAAATCGCCTTTGTAAATAATATTTTTTTTATGGGCATAATCCACTGCATCTTTTAGCTGAAGGTGAAGATGGTATTGTATAAAATAATGCAAACAAATATCATCATACTGCTCATTATCCGGGCTCGCAAATTCCTGAACTTCGTCTTCTTTATAAACATTTAATTTTTCCCAATTATCGAATTCCGGCGTTTCATTTTCATCCCTAAGGTAGCAGAAAACAGCATAGGGCACCAGCCAATGCCGGTTTAAATCAAAAAATTCAATCCAGGCAAAATCATCTTTAAAAGCACGCTTTTCTAACTGGTACACAAGTTTTACTGCTTTCATTTTTAAAGCAGAAACGCCTTCGTAATCCAGGTTGGGCCGGGCATTGAGCAGTGTTATCTGTTCAGTAATTTCATCTGGGAATTTTATGGAAAATGCTGTTGCCAGTTTTTGAATATTAAGATATAACGGGTGTAGTGCAAATGGCGATATTGCTGAATAAGGATATGAATCTTTTTCAGTTTGGGTAGACATGGTATCATTTACGGGCAACAACTGGATCATATTAAGCCCGCAGTTATGCGCCCAGTCTGCCAGTAAATGCAAATCAGTAAAATCGCCGATGCCCCAGCTTCTACCTGACCTCAAAGAAGAAACCGGTACATTTAACCCCGTACCACGCCATAAAAAATTATTGAAAGAAGCATTGTGAAATAGAATATTTATTTTGTGATGCACGTCATGATTTAAAACACGGTTAGGACCTTCTTCAAAATGAACTATCATGCCGGATTCATAATCGTAGAGGCCGAGTTTATACTCCAGGGGAAAATTATCCTTTGATAAATTTAGCTCTGCCGTCCAGAAATTTTTCTTTTTCTGCAAAATAATGGGGGCCGCTTTATCCCAGTTATGCAGGTGATCGCCCGTGCCGCTAAGGCAAACAGCATACCTGCTTTGCAGCATCGGCGCCACTATTTTAAAAATATGAGTCGGGTGTTTACAGGCTTTCGCTTTTAACTTATTATGCTTATTTTTCTTAGATAAAATTTTAAAAGCCTTACTGGCATAAATGTCATCATAATTTTGCTGCTGAATAATTTGCTCGTAAATATTTACTTCCTGTTTTTTTTCATATTTGAGTGACAAGGTTTTAAAAGGTATAATTTCTTCTGATTCTCCGCCATATTCATGGGTTACATGGCAACTGTAACCAATCTCATTTTTAAGCTTGAAGCTGTGTGTATCAATAACGCCGTGCCAATAATCATCGTCGTAATAATTTAGATTAAAAATACTGCCTGCAGCTTGAGCGCTGCTTTTTTTCCCGTTTAAAACTAAATAAAGTGATTGCCCCTGCTTAGTATGGTATTGTATAAAGAAATTAAGGATCATAACCGCAATTTAAGGAGAAACAAACAATAGTGTATCCCGTGGAAATTTATGTTCCCGAAATATAATAGGTTTATTTCTTCTATCATATATTTGCTGAAAATTATTGTGTAATGGAAAATCAGAAAAAATCGAGGGGTATTTACTGGATTTTATTTTTGCTCTCCGTCGTGGCTTTCTTTGGAGTTTATGCCATTGGCGGCGGATATTGCTCTCTTGTTTTACCCTTCAACTGCACACTGCTGGCTCTTGC
>JBDSDN010000243.1:0-5999 GCA_039920545.1 Ferruginibacter sp.
CCTTTAAGGGTGGTTACGACATCATAAAAAATGGCAGAAGGAGCATTCCGGATTTGGGCTGCACTTAACCGCTCAATAGATACAGGGGACTCTAATATTCTCTGTGGAACACGGCTGGCAGATACCACAACTTCCTGGCCTAAAGAATTTGAAGGTACAAACGCTACCTGAAGGGAAGACGTACTGCTGCTTACAGATTGTTCCTGCGGGGTATAACCTATCGAAGAAAATACCAGGGTTACCGGCGATTTTTTTGTGGAGATTCTGAAATTTCCTTTATCATCTGTATAGGTTCCTTCATCAGAACCTTTTACTGTAACGGAAACAGCCGAAGCATTTTCTTGGGAAACGCTGTTTTTTACATTACCGCTGATGGTTACATTTTGAGCAAATGCAGTCAATACCGCAAGGTTTGCAATGATTAATGTAACCAAAGAGCTCGTAATTTTTCTCATATAGCTTTGTTTTGGTTTTAAAATACGGGGCAAAATAAGCATAGTTAAGATGTTTTAAAATTTTATTTACCAACGTACTGTTTATATATTATCTGTCGCAGAAAAGAATTTTTAAAAACTACATCTTATTTTAGCAAATGGCAGTTTTTACATTTCCGGCTCAAACAAATTTTTATAGTGGTAAAGTGAGGGATGTTTACACAATTGCTGATGAATTATTAGTGATGATTGCCAGTGACCGGATCTCTGCTTTCGACGTTATCTTACCCAGGCAAATTCCTTATAAAGGACAGGTATTAAATGAAATTGCTGCATACATGTTGGCTGCTTGTAAAGATATTTGCCCAACCTGGTTGCTGGATGTGCCTGCGCCCAATGTGAGCATAGGTAATAAATGTACCCCATTCAGAATAGAGATGGTCGTTCGGGGAAATCTTACTGGCCACGCCTGGCGAACCTATTCCAGCGGTCAACGAATCTTATGCGGCATTTCAATGCCTGAAGGGATGAAGGAAAATGATTTTTTTGCGGATCCTGTTATTACTCCCTCCACAAAAGCTACCGAAGGGCATGATGAGGACATTAGTAAAGATCAAATAATAAAGCTGGGCCTTACTACCCCCACCGAATGGGATATTATTGAACGGTATGCCTTACAACTTTTTGAAAGAGGTAAACAATTAGCAGCAAAACAAAATTTAATTTTAGTAGATACAAAATATGAATTCGGAAAAATCGGAGATGAAATTATTCTTATGGACGAAATTCATACGCCGGATTCTTCCCGGTATTTTTATGCTGAGGGTTTTGAAGAACGACAGGCGAATGGCGAAAAACAAAAACAACTTAGCAAAGAGTTTGTGAGAGAGTGGCTGATAGAAAATAATTTTATGGGTAAGCCCGGGCAGGTAGTGCCGGAGATGAATGACGAATGGATAGATGTAATTAGTAAAAGATATATTGAACTCTACGAAAAAATAATTGGTGTCAAATTTATTCCGCAGGAATCAACCCAGGATAAAATATATAAACAAGTAATAGCTTCGCTCAACAATTTCATTTAAATAGACCTGTTTTGATGTAGAATATCATACACATTTGAAACAGCTAAGCGCTACTGACAAATATTTTTAAGTAAATTAATTCTTGGCACAAGTTTTGAAAATTTATTTTATGCAAATAAAAACTTAAATTGCAATTATTCCTTTTTTTTAACCTTTAAATTAAATTGTTATGTCAGGATTACTTTATACAATCGCAGTAATTTTAGTTATTGCCTGGGCTATAGGCTTTCTTGGTTTTCATGCCGGAGGTCTTATCCATATTCTTTTAGTTATTGCTGTTATAGCAGTTATTTTCAGACTTATATCTGGCAACCGTCCGATTTAAAAACAATTTTATAAATTGAGTAAAAAAAGTAAAACAGATTACATATTTGCAGGTCTTTTTATTGTGACTATGGCAGGTATAATCTTTTACGCTTTCAAAAAAAATACTTCTGGCCTTGAAGACAATAAAAGAGGTCAACAAATGAATTCAACATTTTCAAATGATGAAGATTCGGTGATATCAGGCATTTCTGATAAAATTGCCTCAGTTATTGAAGATGGAGAACAAAAAATTCATAAAAAGGAAACACGTTTCAGTATGCCTGCAGGTGAATTAGGATTATTTTTATAATGCTCAAATAATTAGACGAAAATGCATCCGAACCAGGATGCATTTTCTTTTGTAAAAGTCTATTTTTTATTAGGTTGAACATCATGTAGCCTGCCCCTGGATTTATTAAATATCATCCCACCTTTATCTATACCTTTTCTCAATTCTTTTTGAATAGTTTCCGGAAGTTTTTTTATATCAGCACAACTTTCACTGCAACAACCTGCAAATTTTTCAGCACACTCATCACATTGAATAAAAAGTAAATGGCAGGCTTCATTAAGGCAATTGGTATGCCTGTCTGCAGGAAGGCCACATTGATGGCATTTGGAAATTATTTCCCCTGTAACCCTTTCACCAAGCCGGTCATCAAAAACAAAATTTTTGCCGTGAAATTTATTAATCATGCCTTTCTCTTTTACTGTATTGGCATAATTAATTATACCGCCTTCCAGGTGAAAAACATTTTTAAATCCACGGTGAAGCATATACGCACTGGCTTTTTCGCACCTTATACCACCTGTACAATACATAATGATGGTTTTATCTTCTTCGCCCGCCAACATTTGGGCAGCCAAGGGGAGTTGTGCCCGGAACGTATCGCTGGGTATTTCTATCGCCTTTTCAAAATGCCCCACCTCAAATTCGTAATGATTCCGCATATCTACCACAATAGTATTTTCATCATTGGTGAGGGCATTAAATTCACTGGCATTTACATATCTGCCCCGGTTAGCCATATCAAAAGTTTGATCAGTAATGCCATCGGCAACTATTTTTGTCCGTACTTTTATTTTGAGCACCCAAAAAGATTTAGGTATCCCTACCTTGCCATTCCTGTCCCTACCCGGCAACATTTTAATGTTATCAATAGAAACATTCAGGCGAATATTTGTAAGGGATTCAAAACTGCTGAGTACATTTTTAAATGCTTCAATATTTTCTTCAGGTACGCTAACCTGTGCATTAATTCCTTCGGGGGCAATGTAGATGCGCCCAAAAACGTTTAATTCATTCAACGCCCTATACAGTTCATCCCGGAAGGCCTCAGGGTTTTCTACAAAAAAATAATGATAAAAAGAAATAGTTATCCGGTGAGTGGTTTCTTCAAGAAGGCGTTGCTTAAGCTCTGCCTGTGAAACACGATTGTATAAAGAAGACATATGTTTTCATTTGAACCAGGTAAAAAACCCGGAAATCTTAAAAGATTGGATGCTTGCAAGGCAAACCAAATTCGTGTAAAGATAAAAAATATTTATTATCAGAATGGCTAGATACACTGATAAAACAGATAGAGCGGATGAAACGAATTTTAATTTTTATAAAAAAATTATTTATTTTTTATCTTTTAATCCCTGGCCAAACAATTGGGTAGAAAAAAAATCCGTTATTATCTGTCCAACCCGTATCATCAGTGTATCTATCGCCCGCCCCTTAAAATTCTACATTTGTATTACCACGGCTTCTATTAACCCTTAAGCTGCTACCCAAAATTCCGCCAGCCCCTATCCGGATACCGGTATGTTGGCTAAAGCCTTTCTCAAAAGATGTTACAAAATCTACCCGGAATATTTTAAAAATATTTTCAAGCCCGGTAAAAACTTCTACATAATTATTACTGTTATTAATATATAAAGTGTTAGCCCCTGCAACCAGGTTCCAGTTTAGCCTTTTGAAGAAAGGAATTTTATTGGTAAGAAATCCATTAAAATGATGTTCAGCATATCCAAAAGAATACAATCCTGCTGTCGTGCTGTTTGCATAATGTTTCGCCAATTGAAAACTATTTACATATTCACTTGCCGCCAGCGATTGATTGCCATTAAAATGCTGGTAATCCTGTATAAAAACTTTTTTACTATTTAAGAACCCGCCTATGCCTATTTTGTATTTTAATAATCCAGCCAGTTTAAAGTTTTTATCATCATTTATTGTAAAGCGCCATTTATCAAAATCAACATCACTGCCCAGGATATTATTAAATCCTGTAGCATAACTAAGGGTAAATGTTGGATACTTAGACCCGATAGAAATTTTGTTATAAGGCAATTGAATATAACGCTGCCCTGGTTTAAAGCTTACAGACGCCGAGACAATAACAGCCTGGTGAGGGGTAAATTGGTTGGCAATTTTTTCGGCCGGAAAATTTGGTGTTATGTTGGCGCTGTCTTTTTTAAAGAAAGTAAAATAGTTCGTATTATTTAAGGGTATCCTGTCTTCATACAAGGCATTTACAGAAAATCTTAAACCACTTTCGTATCGTTTACTGAAGTTAATATTGCCAAAATAATTTTCGTATGTTTTAATATAATTATGCCCATACAATAAGATACCGATGCTGGTAAATAAGGGATTCAACTTACTCTCTTTATTAAATTCACTCACTCTCTTCCCTCCGCTGAAAGACCAGGTTTGCCGCTTTAATTTTTTATCTGTTTCAAAATCACGTGTTCTCACAATAAAATTTGCCCAGGCATTCAAATGCGTATTACTAAAGCCATAACGC
The DNA here is from genome assembly GCA_039920545.1 of Ferruginibacter sp. Classification (GTDB taxonomy): domain Bacteria; phylum Bacteroidota; class Bacteroidia; order Chitinophagales; family Chitinophagaceae; genus Ferruginibacter. The sequence goes on from JBDSDN010000243.1 coordinate 4,621, forward strand.
AGGTTAGGCTCAAAACTTATATTTGATTTCCATTTTTTTATATACTTGCTGTAATTACCATTTACATTTACTACCACTCCTTCTACAGTATTATACTCTACATTTTTAATCAAAGGTTCTACGCTCCAGGTGTATTGATTTGTTTTACTGTAATGCGTTCGGCGTATCCCCTTCCAAAAAAGCTGTTGAGGTTTTACCTTGCCTTGTTTTTTGTTCAAAGAATCTATCGTACTCCTGCTAAGGGCAGAATCTTTTTGCAACAGGTAAATACTATCCTTAACCTGGTAATCCTTTTGCTCTTCTTTTTCCAGCGGTACAGGTCTTATGGTATCCCAATATTCTTTTGAATGTTTATTTACACCCGTGTCATATTTAATAACTACCCGGTCAAAAAACTTTTTACTAAATGAAGGAGCAATATTATAATTGGAATACACACTTAAAAAATTGCCGATAGCATCTATACCCAACTGTTTAAAATTAAAGTGTAGCAACTGGTTTTTTACCCGCCAGACTTCATTGGTTACGGGTACGTGTAGCTGCGAAATTTCCAATGAATCTATTATTTCTAATTGCGCTGTTTTTGTAAGCAGCAGGTTGAAACTATGAATACGCCACTCTGCATCTTCAATATTTATAATGCCGGAAAATAAGGGTTCATATTTTCGACGGGGAGTAACCCTGATGCTGTTAATCTCCTTTCCGTTTTCCCAAAAAGAGCCGAGGTATTTAAATTTATAAAAACCAATAGCGCCATCAGCCAGGGGAGAAACAAAGCCCCGGGGATTTATCCTTTCCGTAAATACCGTAACATTATTGGTGTATAAACTGATAAAAGTCGGGAAAGTAAAACCAAAGCCTCCGCTTCCGCTGACCCGACTGCTTACAACTTCCGTTTTGGATTTATCCGGCTGCTGTATATTAATTTTTGAAATAGATTCAGATAGATAAACAATGCCTTTGCCTGTGGAATCGAGGCCCATCTCTTTTCTATCAGCCTCAGGTATTTTAGTTCCCAGTATTTTTTTGGGAAGGTTGCGAAGTTTAATTAAATCTTTCCCGTACAAATCACAACTGAAACTATTTACCTGGTTTTGAAAATAGGGACGTCTTTTAATAGCATTCCGTATAATCTGGTAGGCAGGGTCTTCCCCGCCGGTTTTCACAATTACTTCTTTCATTGCCAGCTTTTGCTCCGTTAAAATAAAAGTCAATTCTTTATCATGGTTTATAATAACTGCTTTTTCTACTGCTGTATACCCAATGTGTTGGCAAATGATGGTGTAGGTGCCGGGAGATAACATAAAAGAAAACCTGGCTTTATCATTGGCACTGGCGCCGATAGAACTTCCTTTAACTGTTATAGAGGAGTATGGCAG
>JBDSDN010000244.1:0-4742 GCA_039920545.1 Ferruginibacter sp.
CGGTTGCCTCTTAAAGTAATCCTTGTATTTTGATCAACGCTACTATTAACATTGTTAATCTGCAAGCCGGAAACTTTGCCGGAAAGACCGGTAGCGATATTAGTAACCTTACCCTGTGTAAGATCCTTATTGCTCAACTTTGCTACTGAAGTACCGAGCGATTTTGGTTCACGTTTTATTCCGTACCCCGTAATAGTAACGATAGACAATTCAGAGCTATTTCTAACGATTGTTACATCTACAACATTACCGGTACCAACGGGCACTTGTTTCGTAGTAAGCCCCACTCCACTAACAGAAAGCGTGGCACCTGCAGGTACAGATATTCTAAAATTTCCATTAGCATCGGCAGCTATACCGGTTTTGGACCCTGCTATTCTAACAGAAGCGCCTTCTACTGGAACACCTCTCTCATCAGTGACAGTTCCTGTAATAACCCTGCTTTGTGAAAATGCCAATGCCGCACTGAGCATGAGCACTGTAAAAAGCGATAGAAATTTTCCCATGTGATAATATATTTTAGTTTGAAGATTGCAAATATAGAAGAATTCTAAAAAGCAAATAAAAATTGTTAAAGTTATAATGCTAATTAAAATAGACAATTACCGTACAAGTTATGCTGCATTTTATTTTAATAATTTTAAACGCTATTACAAAATTAATGTTTGAATTAAAAATGAGTAATGCCTTGTTTTAAAATAAAAAACCCGTTGCTACACGGGTTTAAAATAAGGCGGAGCGGACGGGACTCGAACCCGCGACCTCTGCCGTGACAGGGCAGCATTCTAACCAACTGAACTACCGCTCCATTAAATAAAAAAACAGGGGGTCATTAATAAATAATTACCCCTTTTTAAAGGACGGCAAAGATAGGGTAATTAATATTTTGAAAACAAATCTTTAAAAAAAAATTGTATCGGTTATTTTTACAAATATCTTACACAATCTTCCTGCATTTTTAGAAACCTTTTATATGCCCCAATTAAAAAATCGCCAGTTCCTGGATTTCGAAAAGCCTATCAAAGAATTATATGACCAGATTGACCATTTAAAGGTAACCCAGGAAAAATCTAAGACTGATATGAGCAGCGCTATACTTACGCTGGAAGAAAAATTATTGGAGATTAAAAAAAACCTTACTGATAGCCTGACTCCATGGCAAAAAGTGCAATTGAGCCGGCATCCCGACCGGCCATATACTCTCAAATATATAGAGAATATGTGCACGAATTTTATTGAACTTCATGGAGACCGGAATGTAAAAGATGACAAAGCAATGGTGGGGGGATTTGCACAATTAGGTCAGCAGACCGTAATGTTAATTGGCCAGCAAAAGGGCAACAATACAAAAACCCGCCAAATGAGGAACTTTGGCATGGCTAATCCCGAAGGATATCGAAAAGCGCTGCGGCTAATGAAGTTGGCAGAAAAATTTAATAAGCCTATTATCACCCTGATAGATACTCCCGGGGCCTACCCCGGGCTGGAAGCTGAAGAAAGGGGACAGGGAGAAGCCATAGCACGGAACATATACGAAATGATCAGTTTAAAAGTACCGGTTATATGCGTAATAATTGGTGAAGGCGCCAGTGGGGGCGCATTGGGCATTGGAGTAGGAGATAAAGTTGTTATGTTAGAAAACACCTGGTATACAGTAATATCACCGGAAAATTGCAGCACCATTCTATGGAGAAGCTGGGCGCAAAAAGAAATAGCCGCACAACAACTGAGACTAACGGGTACGGATATGCTTAAGTTTGGGCTGGTGGACGATGTGGTACCAGAACCACTAGGAGGAGCTCATTGGGATTATGAAGAAGCGGCGCTGTTATTAAAAAATTACCTTATACCGACTATAAAGGCGTTACTGCAAATTACACCTCAACAAAGAATAGACCAACGCATTGCAAAATTTGGGAAAATGGGCTTTTGGGAAGAAGGAGAAAATGAAACCGTTGGAGAAAAAAGCCATATAAAAAATGTCTGAATTGGCAGAGTAAAGGATTGTTTAAAATTGTTGAATCATTCCGGCAGTTATCAAAACAAATAAACACTAAATTACCAGCATGCTTAGGATCGGAATATTTGGGGTAGGGCATTTAGGAAAATTTCATATTAATAACTGGATAGAAATTGAGGGTGTGGAAATTTCGGGGTTTTATGATCCCGATGAAAAAAATGCCCAAGCCGCACAGGAAAAATATTTACTAAAAAGATACACAGGGATAGAAGAATTAATGGACAACTGTGAGGTAGTAGATATTGTTGCACCAACGATGTTTCATTTTGAATTATGCTCACTGGCTTTAAGAAAAGGCAAGCATGTTTTTGTAGAAAAACCGCTGGCTAATACAATGGATGAAGCGAGAATTCTCCTTAAACTTGCACAGGAATCTAAGGTAAAATGCCAGGTCGGTCATGTGGAAAGATTTAATCCCGCTTTTCTATCTCTTAAAAATTATAATCTTCAGCCGATGTTTATTGAGGTGCATAGGCTGGCCCAATTTAATCCAAGAGGCACCGATGTAAGTGTAATACTGGATTTAATGATTCACGATATAGATATAATTTTAAACATAGTAAAAAGTGATGTGAGTTATATTTCTGCAAATGGAGTAGCAGTTATGAGTGACACCCCGGATATTGCTAACGTTAGGATAGAATTTGACAATGGCTGTGTTGCAAACCTTACCAGTAGCCGGATTTCTATGAAAAATATGCGTAAAATGCGGCTTTTTCAAAAAGATGCATATATAGGGATTGATTTCCTGGAGAAAAAAACAGAAATTATTAAGCTAAGTGAGCCAGGTGATACCAATGTTTTCACTTTTGATGTAGCGACAAACAATGGCAAGATGACTATTGCGGTAGCAAGTCCCCCGGTACAGGAAGTAAATGCTATAAAAATGGAATTAGAAGCTTTTAAAAATTCAATTATTAATGATACTGAACCACCTGTAAGTTTACTGGATGGTTTAGCAGCAATGGAAATAGCACACCAGATTTTAGAAAAAATAAACAACGTTCAACATTAAAATTCCGGTGCAAAATTCCGGTGAAAATATTTGAAGCAGCCCCGCATACATATAAGCTGGTATATCTTCGCAGATATAGCCATCAGCGTTTTTACCTGGCTCTGCTTTTATTATCTCCGTACAAAGATTTATCATTACCCGCTTTCTATCCCCTCAGGATTTTACCTGGGATTATTATTATATGTTTTAGGTTGGCTCACGCTTCACTTTATAACGGGCACCTACAGTTCGCTGTATGAAAAATCAAGGCTTTCAGAATTTCTAAAGACACTAACGGTAACGATTACAGGATGTATTTTTTTATTGTTTTTTTTTATCCTGAAAAATCCCCAGACAGATAACCGCAGATACTATGTAGAGTTTTTTTGCCTCCTTATTCCTATGTTTTTATGTACCGTTACGGTAAGAATGTTTTTTTTGGCAGTAGTTAAAAATCAATTACTGACCAAAAAAGTTTTTTTTAATGCGCTTCTTATCGGTTCTAAAAAAAAATCGGCCCAATTATATGAAGCGTTTGCCAAAGCAAATGATGTGTCCGGTTTTCGCATTATTGGTTTTATTAATACTAATGGAGATAGTGAAAATCTGATACCCGCATCAGTTACTCAATTTGCAGATATTCATAATTTACCAGAAATTATCCAGGATAAAAATATTGAAGAAGTGATTATTGCGGTAGAGAAAAAAGAACGAGAATTCATTACAAAAGTTTTGCAGAGCCTAAGTGACAGAGAAGTAAATATTAAAATTACGCCGGACACCTTAGATATTATTAGTGGCGCAATACATACGAATAATGTAATGGGTTTGCCGCTGATTGATATTCACTCGGGCTTGCTCCCTGTGTGGCAGCAAAACATTAAACGAGCAATAGACCTCTTAGTTTCTTTCATAGCTATTATTTTTTTATCACCTCTCGTGATCTATGCCATTCTTCGGGTTAAATTTTCCTCCCCGGGGCCTTTATTTTATTTACAGGACAGGATTGGCTATAAAGGTAAATCCTTTGTAATGTATAAGCTTCGTTCCATGTTTGTGGATGCTGAAAATTCCGGTCCCCAACTGAGTAGTGAATACGATGAGAGGATTACCGGTTGGGGAAAAATTATGCGTAAATGGAGACTGGATGAACTTCCTCAATTGTGGAATATTTTAAAAGGTGAAATGAGTCTTGTAGGTCCAAGACCTGAAAGAAAATTTTACATTGATCAATTAGTAGCCCTACAGCCGGAGTATAAATATCTTTTTAAAGTTAAACCTGGCCTCACCAGTTGGGGCATGGTAAAATTTGGGTATGCTTCTACCATTGAAGAAATGTTGCAGCGAATGCCATATGATTTATTATATGTTGAAAATATCACCCTGGCCCTTGATTTTAAAATAATGTTTCACAGCATTCAAATTATTTTGGCCGGCAAAGGAAAGTAATATCTTAATTGGCCGGGTGTAAAAGATTTTTCAGAAATGCTTATTTATTCCCATCGTGTATTAGTTCTTTTTTAGGGAACCAGGTTCCTCCCAATTGATAATGCCTATTTATCAAAATGTTTTTCATTTATAGCAATTACTGCTTTTTAATCAGCAATAATATTATACTTCCAGTTGTAATAACTTTGGAGCTGTATATTCATTATTTTTGAACAAAGACTTCTGATTTGAAAAAAATCCTGTTACTAACATTTCTATATTTGATTATTCAAAATACCA
>JBDSDN010000245.1:0-3881 GCA_039920545.1 Ferruginibacter sp.
TTTTATGGCTACTAAAATTGATCGTCGTTTATGGCTCCGCCAAAGCACCCTTGCCCTCGCAGGCTTAGGCCTGGCCCCGAATTTATTTGCTGGTGCAAAAGAAAAAAGTCTGCACTTGACCGGAAAAATGATTCTGCTTAACAGCAATGAAAATCCTTATGGCCCTTCCCCATTGGCCCGGAAAGCAATAATGGATACATACCTTTCAACTAACCGATACCCTGATGATTATATTCCACTTCTTAAAAAAAAGATAGCCAGTCACTGGAAAGTAAATGAGGATAATATTTTACTCGGCGCCGGCTCTTCAGAGATTATTGGGCTGGCTTGCCATCATGTATCAAAAATGAAAGGTCATATTATTACAGGTGAGCCCTCTTACAAAGTATGGAACCAACAAGCTACAGCCTTTGGCCATAGTTTTAAAGCCATCAGTCTTGCCGACGATAAAAAATTATCATTACCTAAAATGTTTGGTAGTATTAATAACGAGACCAGGATGATTTATATCTGCAATCCAAATAATCCTACGGGTACTGTTTGCAATGTTGATACTGTTACTGCTTATGCGAAAGAAGCGCTGCCTAAAACTTTTGTGTTTATTGATGAAGCTTACTCAGAATTTGCAGAACTGGAATCAATGGCTTCCCTGGCAGTCCAAAATAAAAATATGGTGGTGGCCAAAACTTTTTCAAAAATATATGGTTTAGCTGGTGCCAGGATAGGATTTGCTATTGCTCACCCTGAAACTATAAAGGCACTGGGTAGTTACCAGCCATGGCCTGATGGAAGTGTAAGTGTAACGGCGGCGGCTGCAGCCCTTGCTTCTTTAGATGACACAAATTTTGTGAAGTCGTGCAGGGAAAATATTGCTGCTTCACGAGATATATGCTATACTTCATTTAAGGCTTTGTCTTTGCCGTTTATTCCTTCACTCACCAATTTTATGATGTTTAATATTGATAAAATTAAAGGCGATTTTGTAAAACAAATGCAGGCTGAAAATATTTATGTACAATATCGGAATCATTTTGGCGGAAACTGGTGCAGGGTAAGTATGGGCACAAAAGATGAAATGCTGGCTTTTGTAAATACGCTTGAAAAAATTGCCGGTTAACGCTTTATACTGCTAATTATTTGGGGAATAGAAATAATTAACTTAAAATAAATAGCACAACTTCACAAACTGAAATAAAGATAAACGCCTAAATTAAATAAACCTTTTAATGTAAGCTGCGGTAAGTGTTTGAACTACAATTTTTTTTAAAATTATAACGACGTATATACTTTTACCCAATCTACATACATTGTACCGGGTACTATTAATGATGTGTCTAAATTGCTGAAAAAACCTCCTCCAACGGCCAGGTTCAATACTATTTTTTCCGTTTTGCCAAAGAGGCTGGTAACATATCCTCCTGTATTTGTTTTTACCAGTACTCCATCCAAATAAAATTGCAAAGCATTCTGTGACCAAACTAATTCATACACATGGTAACAACTTTGCAGGCTTGTGCCGGTGCTAACATAGCCCTCGGCTCCCCGCACAAGATTTCTGTTTACAACTTTACCATAAAAATAATTTGTTTGGTATTTAAAATCTTCCTGGCCCCTGGCTTCCAGCACATCTATTTCCCCCTGGGTGGGCCAGGGATCTCCATAACTCCAAAAGGCTGGCCACATACCATAACCGGCAGGTAATTTAATTCTTGCACTCAGTCGTACTTTAGGTGCAGCTGAAGAGGAAGAAATAGTCTGAATAGATTCAATTCGTCCGGAAGTATAGTTAAAAGATTTTATAGTACCATCATAATTAGTTGTAGGGCCCGTTACCTTTTCTGCCTTGGCAGATATAATAAGATTGCCTGAAGCTACTGTCACATTTGGAGCCTGGTACAACTGCAACTCATTATTATATGCTCCTCCATACCAGGTATTCCAATTACCAAGGCCGGCATCAAAATTATCTTCAAAAGTTTTTACCCACCCGGCGTTTAAGAGGCTGGCTTCATCAAGTTGATAATCGCATGCACCGGGGACTGGCTGCGGTGGCGGAGAGGGGCGTGGGATATCTATGGCTGCTGTATTCTCATTTGCTGTTAGAGGATTTTTATGGCAACCACAAACCAACAGCATAAAAAAAATAGTGAAGTACATTCCGGGTATAAAGATTTGGGTACGCATGGTTAATATTTTTTTAAATTTACAAAACTTTTATTTTACTTCAAAAATTTCCCCCAAACTAAATTGATTATTACATCACATCATTCCTTTATAGAAAACGATTATTTTAGATTCAGTAATTTCCACGTCAGATTTTAATTTTACATTTAAGAAAAACAATCCTGTATGTCTTTACTTTTAAATCGTTCTGTTTTTGGCCAGCCCGAAAACGAAGGCAATGTTTTAACCAGGGCAGAGGCAAAGTCGTTGCTGGAGAATTGGGTAACTAATGAGCGGCTGCAATTGCACATGAAGCAGGTGGCCCATTTAATGAAAAGCTGGGCAGCAGAAAGAGAAGGGTTGCCTGAAGATGACCAATGGAAGTGGGAAATGGCTGGGCTGCTGCATGATGCTGACTGGGATAAATGGCCGGAATTACATTGTAGAAAAATTATAGAAGAATTAGAGGGCCGGAATATAAGTCCCTCGATTATCAGGGCAATTGCCAGTCATGGTCCTAACCATTTTGGAGTAGAACCTCTTACTAGAATGGATAAAATGCTGTATGTTTTTGATGAGCTTAGTGGGTTGATACATGCTTACAGTTTAATGCGGCCAGAAGGTTATAATGGCATGGAATTAAAAGGTGTGAAAAAAAGATTTAAAGAAAAAAGTTTTGCCGCAAATGTAAACAGGGAAGAGATTTCGGATGCAATGAACAGGGCAGGGGTGGAGCTGGATGACATCATCGGATTTGTTATTGGCCGGCAGGCTGAGGTAAATTAGTTGCTGAATAATTTTTTGCTAAAACATTTTAAAAATGAAGATTGCCTTTTACAGCACTCACCTTTTTGAAAAAGATTTTTTACTGGAAGCAGCAAAAGATAAACATGAACTCGTTTTTATTTTGCCCCAACTCTCTTTGGCAACAGCGTCTATGTCAGAAGGATGCGACGCTGTTTGCATTTTTGTAAATGATGATGGCAGCAAAGAAGTGTTGCAAAAACTGGCAGGTTTTAAAATTAAATATTTACTCCTTCGTTCTGCCGGCTTTAATCATGTAGATTTAAAGGCAGCCCGGCAATCAGGAATAAGAGTTGCCAGGGTTCCTGAATATTCTCCATATGCGGTAGCAGAGCACACAGTTGCCTTAATGCTGGCTCTAAACCGAAAATTAATTCAGGCCCATAACCGCATTCGGGAGATGAATTTTTCCCTGGATGGACTCACAGGTTTTGATTTTCATAGCAAAACCGTTGGAATTATCGGAGCCGGAAAAATAGGGAAGCTTGTAGCGCAGATCATGTTTGGTTTTGGATGTAAAATTTTGGCCTACGATGTAACATATGATTTAAATTGGGCTGAAAAATATAATGTTGAATATACCACGATTGATGATATATGTACCCGGTCAGAGATTATATCTTTACATGCACCTTTAAATGCTGAGATGAAATATATCATCAACGAGGCCACACTTTTAAAAATGAAAAAAGGTGTAATGCTCATCAATACCAGCCGGGGTGGGTTAGTAAATACCCGGGATGTCATTGCTGCCTTAAAAACCGGCCGCATAGGTTTTCTTGGTTTAGATGTTTATGAAGAAGAAAAAGGATTATTTTTTGAAGATCATTCAAGTGATATTTTGCAGGATGATGTGATTGCCCGGCTACTTACCTTTTCTAACGTACTAATAACAAGCCACCAGGCATTTCTTA
>JBDSDN010000246.1:0-6029 GCA_039920545.1 Ferruginibacter sp.
TGCCCGATTTTTTCCCGATAGCCTATTTGGCGAAAGCCCAAATTTTCATGAAGTTGAAGGCTGCCGGTATTTTCAGGAAATATACCTGCCTGCAAAGTCCAAAGCCCTTGCTGCTCACTTTGACTTATCAATTCTGCAAGTAATAGTTTACCTACTCCGCTGCCCCGGTAGCAGCAGGCTATGTAAATACTGGTTTCAGCAACACCGGCGTAAACGCACCTGCCAGAAACCGGTGAGAGTGCTGCCCATCCTGCCATATCATTATTATCTAAAGCAGCAAAACGGCAGTGACTTAAATGATTTTTATCCCAATCTTCCCAGCAGGGCGCTTCACTCTGAAAAGTAGCATTGCCTGTGGCAATGCCCTGCATATAAATTTCTGCAATTTGCGGATAATGTGTTGCTTCGATATCTATTATTTTCATAAAAATTGTATTTAGCAGCAGCCACTACCCGGTGTGCAGCAGGATTGAGCTGCTATTTCCAATTGAGCCAATGGTATTTTTTGATTTACTTGCTGTGCACCGCATTTATCCTGTGCCAAACAAGCTGTTTGTTTTTGAACAAGTTCAAAGTCAGTTCCGTTAAAGCCCAGATCATATTTTCCAATGGTGCCGGTTTGGTATTCAACTTCAATTTCCAAATCTTCCATACCCAATATTTTTTCTGAGAGAGAAATAATGTGTAATAATTTTTGTGGCTTTAACCGATGCTCAAGATCGTTTGCATCCCATAATTGAAAATTGGCAACTTTTTCATTCCTTTCCGTACCACCGCAATCAATAAAATGTTTCGTAACCAACCCTACCTCAGTAACATGAAAGTGTGCGGGTACATACCCGCCTGTTGGCAATACAAAGTTTACAGACACGGCTGTATCAAGGTGTTTTTTTATTTCTGATAATTTCATTTTATCTGTTTTATAATTAACAACAATTGTTTTTCTTTTTTTCTAACTTAACAGCTATACCAGCAAAATACTTTTGAAGCATTTCCAGGGATTTTTCATTGATGCAATAGCAAATACTGTTTCCGGCTACATCGCCTTTTATTAATTCAGCATTTTTTAATTCTTTTAAATGCTGCGAAACGGTGGGCTGTGCCAGAGGTAACTCATTAACGATATCGCCGCAAATGCAAGCATCTGCTTTTAATAAATATTCCAAAATGGCAACCCTGGCGGGATGTGCCAAAGCCTTCATAGTAGTGGCTACTTTATTTTGCCTGTCAGTAAAATGCGATGTTTTGGTTGCGCCCATTATTATTTTATTTTTATATTGCAATATTACGATAAAGACTTAGATAACAAAATATTATTTTTTTTCTTTAGCAGATTATTTTTGAATAGAACAAAACTGTTATTGCCTGCCTCACCTGATCCCTTACAATAAAAAAGAAATATCTTCCCCAACTGCTATTTCCTGGCGGAGGAGAAACCCGCTTTTAGCATCTGTAGTAAACAATACCCCAGGGCATATGCCAATAAAAGTTAATTGATCATTTTCCAGGTGAAGTACCGATCCTTCCGGTAAACCTATAACGGGTACCCCTGGATTGATTGCTAAAAATTCTGTAAGCCGTTGATCACGTGTTTCCCCGTTATGCCCTTTTACAGGCATATTGTAATAATGCGGGTTTATCTGAAAAGGTAATAGCCCCAAAGCATTAAAACTCTTGGGTTGTATCACAGGCATGTCGTTGGTGGTTCCAATAGTAGGGCCGGTAATATTAGAACCGGCACTCCAGCCTATATATGGTATCCCTGCATTTACCCGGTCACGAATAATATCCAGCAATTTATATTCGTAAATATCATGCAGCAGTTTGAAAGTATTTCCTCCGCCCACCATTATAGCCCCTGAATGGGCTATTAACTCCTTAGCCTTACCTGGTTGTACCAGCAGGATTTTGCAGGGCAGTGAAGCCAGGGCATCACTTACCATAGCTGCATAGGCTTCATCTTCTTTAGTTACTGATGCAAAAGGTATAAAGGCAATTTCGGTAAAACCTTTGCCAAGAAATGTTTTTATGAGAGGTGCTGCAGTTTCTAAAAAACCACCACTCCCCACTCTTGAACTGCTGAAAGCCAATAAACGGTTTATACTCATATCGGTCTTATCAAAATTATTTATCCGGCAGGATATGTTTCTTTAAAAATAAATGTTGCAAATTTATTAAACTCCTTTGTACGGTAAAGTTGACAGCAATAAAACTGTGTAATCTTTAAGGACCAGAAAAGTATTACCGCAAATCATGCAACTTTAAAAAAGATAGTTTATCCCAATAACCTCTTTGGAAAATTATTTTATCCTCTACCCCTAGAAAAGAGCCGCAACCTCTTAGCCCCAGCGGACCCCGCCATTCCAGAATTTCCCAGATACCATCCCGGAAAATATTTTCCGGTATGCAAACCATGATGGCTCTTGCAAATTCATCTGCCAACATTTGCATGATAGCTGCTTTACCGAATATAGGCTCATCAGCCTCCTGGTGGTTTACTGCATCTAATGATATAATTCACGCATAGCTTATACATCCGAATTATTAAAAGCAGTTAACCACTTTTGTAAAATGTCTTTTGGTTCGATTTGAATATCGTTTTAAGAATAAAGGACTGCAATGCCTTTTTGATAAAACTTGCTGGCTGAAGATTGTATTGATATTCAACTTTCATTGTCAATTTCAATTTTCAGGAGGGGTAACCTGGTAACTATTTTCTTTTGATGTGTGTCAAAATAATAAAAATATTTAAATACTAAAAATGGAATTTTGGCTTTTCTTTCCGGCGATATTGCAATAATTTTAATTTCATGAAAAAGCTGTTGCTATTGTACCTGCTGGTTTGTTTCTCGGTTTATATAAAAGCGCAGGATTTAATAGAGTTTGAATCTGTTGATAGAAAAATTCTTTCCATACCAATTTCACAAACCTGGTCAGCCGCTTCTCTTGCCCGTTTTATACAATTTAATTTTAAAACTGACCGGGAAAAATTGCGGGCGGCATACACCTGGGTTACAAATAATATAGCATACAGCACTGACAGTATGTATGCCATAAACTGGAGCGGTGGGCATGAAGCCAAAATAACAGAGGCGCTGCGGAGAAGAAAAGGGGTTTGCGAAAACTACGCCGCTATATTTAATGACGTAGCAGTAAGGGTAGGACTCACCTCTTTTGTTGTAGATGGATATACAAAACAGGGAGGTTCCACTGACCGGATGGGCCATAGCTGGTGCGCTATTTGCCTGCAGGATGAATGGCTTTTTTGTGATCCGACCTGGGATAAGGACGCACAAAACAATACGGGATATTTTCTTGTAAATCCGGATATATTTCTAGAAACCCATATGCCATTTGATCCGATGTGGCAACTTCAGTATCACCCTGTTCCTTACCGGTCATTCCGAGTAGCTGCAGATAAAAAAAAAGCGCTTCCTTTTTTTAATTTTCCTGATTCAATAAAAGCATTTAGGCAGCAATCAGGTTTGCAACAGCTTCAGGCCAGTGTTTTAAGAATGAAAACAGCAGGTCAAATTAGTGAGTTGATAAAAAACAGGGTGGCATTCACTAACATGCAGATAGGATTGATTTATGAAGAGCGGGATATGAATCTATATAATAGTGCTGTGGCAGGTTTAAATCACGCTACCCAGATTTTTAACCAGCTGGCTGAATATCGGAATAACCAATTAACCCCTTTAAAAACCAGGAATGAAATTGCGGATCTGTTTCATTTTGCGACCGAAGATATCCGACTTGCATATAAAAAAATAGGTGAATTGAGCGAATATAATCTTCAATATGATCCTGATGAACTCCGTTACAAATTAGATGGGCTTTTAAAGAAATTCCAGGAGCAGGAAGATTTTTTTAAAATAAATTGACATAAAACTTGTAAAGTAGGTATTAAAAAAGAATTCTTTTCCCCATTCAGATGCTTAACCCTTATTAAATCTACATTGTGGATAACCCTGTGCCTAACAGGTGGAAAACTACGACAGAAAAAATTAGGAAACAGTAACTCTTTATTATTATCTTTATTTTAGAAATTTGAAGAGCAGTAAAACATTTCTAAGAGGTGTATAAAGTCTTTCAGAAAGTTGAGAAGCAGGAACCATTTTCACGAGTGAGGATTGCAAATTAATAATTTGAAAAGCTTGAAAACCGAATAAAGATGCATAGCGCATTTCAGAAATCAGATGATCAGAAGCATTGCAAAATGCGGAAGTGATTCCGAAAAGAGCATCGGGCTAGTAAGTTATCTGTTTAAGCAATTGAACATTTAAAAGAAAAGTTTGATGCTTTTTTTATGCCCGTAACTTTTCAGACAAAATATATTTACCCTTCTTGGCATTTCTTAATCGAAGTTATTAAATTATCCATTTTGAAAAATATTGATAGATGATCGTACAATCGTTTTTGGGAGAGTTTATTCATGAAAGAGAAAACACCCGCAAATTATTAAATGCAATCCCTGATTCTGCATTAAATTATAAACCAGCCGAAAATTTATGGACCACAGGTCAGTTAGCATCGCATATAGCTGAAGTATATAATTGGTACGACCCAACATTTAACCAGGATGAATTTGACATGGGACTTTACAAATATGATAAAGGGGATATTTCTGCTGCTGCAAATATTGTTGCTAAGTTTGAAGAAAACGTACAAAAAGCGCACAACATTTTAGAAGAAGCAAAAGATGAGGACATGATGACCCTATGGAAAATGACCATGCATGGAAACGAAATTTTTCCGGCAACGCCACGTGTGCAGGTAGTAAGAGGATTTTTATTTAATCATTTGTATCATCATCGTGGCGAATTGATTATTCATTTAAGAGCTACGGGAAATAAAGTTCCGGGTATGTATGGCCCGACAGCTGATGACCAGCGTTGATTAAAGAAAAAGCCCCCGCCTGATAAAAATCTGCCAAAAGTTGGGTTGGGTTTTGTGAAAGAATAGATGACAATACAGGCCTGCCTCAATTTTGAAGAACAGCTAAAGCTTTGGGAGTTGGAGGAAGAAAATTTCAATTTATTTCTAAAGAAATAAAAGAAGTTTTACCAGTGCTAAAAGCAAAATTATAGATAACAAACACCCGCAGATTTTATGATAATTTCTCAATAACGGCATTAAACAGTTTGCTCAGCACCACATCTGCTTTACCTGCTACCGCAATAATCTCACTGATATTTACTGGCTGCAAATTATCCGGGTCGCACTCATCAGTAATAACACTTACAGCAGCACATGGCAAACCAATATGATTGGCCACAATTACTTCGGGAACGGTACTCATGCCGACCATATCTGCACCAATCAAACGAAGATGCCTGTACTCTGCCCGGGTTTCTAGGTTAGGCCCCATAACGGAGACGTATATGCCTTTTTTTAAGTTAATATTTAATTCTGCCGCCGCAGACAGGAATGCTGCATTTAAAGCCTCGTTATAAGGCTGAATCATATCTACAAAACGGTTACCAAATTCCGGGGCATTTAATCCTCGCAAAGGATTTTCCGGGAGCAGATTTATATGGTCATCAATGAGTATAAGATCGCCTTTTTTATACTGCGGGTTCATTCCCCCGGCTGCATTGCTTAGCAATAAATATTTTACCCCCAGCTCTTTTAATACTCTTACGGGGAAAGTAATTTGTTGCATACTATAGCCTTCGTAATAATGAAACCGGCCCTGCATAACTACGACAGGTTTTCCCGTTAGCCAGCCAAAAATTAAATTGCCTTTATGAAATTCAACAGTTGCTTCAGGGAAATTTGGTATATCATTATACGAAACGGAAATTTTAATTTCTATCTCCGATAGCAAGGCTCCAAGCCCCGTCCCTAACACAATGCCTGCCACCGGATTTTGAAACCCGGCATTCTTTAAAAAAAGGGCACACTCTTTTACCGATGATAAGGTATACTCCATAGCAAAAATCGTTTTTAAATGACTGTGCGTAAATTACGATGAAAATTTTTCAGCACATTCAGTGTTTATATGAAATTCTATTTTTATTTTTTTT
>JBDSDN010000247.1:0-4039 GCA_039920545.1 Ferruginibacter sp.
CCTGAATATTGCAGAGGGTAGCCCCGTTTCCAAAGGATCGGTACTGGCAAAAATAAATGATGCAGATCTGCGGGCACAGGTGGGTAAGAGCAGGGTGCAGTTACAACTGGCACAAACTACTGTGGGCAGGTATAAACAACTCCTGGATGTAAGTGGTATAAACCAAAGCGATTATGACCTGGCCGTAAACCAGGTAAACGTCTACAGGGCCGATATTGCTTACACGCAGGCGCTGATTGATAAAACAATTATAAGGGCTCCATTTAGCGGTGTAATAGGTTTGAGGCAGGTAAGCCCCGGAGCATATGTAACCCCGGCGACAGTAATGGCAACCCTTCAGCAAACTTCACAGGTAAAATTAGATTTTACGCTGCCTGAAATTTACGGGAGCATTTTAAAAAAAGGAGATGTCATAGATGTTGAGCTTGAATCTACCACCGAAAAAAAAGGCAGGGCCAAGATCATAGCTATTGAGCCAGGCGCAAATACTGATACAAGGAATTTGAAAATACGGGCAAACTTACTTGCGGAAAATGTTAACCCGGGCGCCTTTGTAAAAGTCTTAATTGAGGCTGGAAAAAACAAATCAGCCATACAGGTGCCCACAAACTGTATTATCCCAAATGATCAAAACAACCAGGTAGTTTTAGTAAAAAATGGAGTGGCCAATTTTGTAAATGTGCAAACGGGCATCCGCCAGTCAAACCAGGTAGAAATAAAAAAAGGGCTAACAGTTGGCGACTCAGTGGTAGTCACTGGTGTGTTATTTGCCAGGCCGAAGGGTAAATTAAAAGTACGGAGTGTGAAAAATATCTATGAATTGGCAGCATCAGATTCTACAGAGAATAAATAATCTTTTATAGAACAAGAAAAATTAAAACCAGGATTAGGAAAGTGTTTTAAAATTGATAAATAGTTGTAGCCTAAGAATTTTTTATATAAAAAAGAATGAATGAAGTTAATCAACAGGTAGGGGTAAAACCTCTGTTGCTTTGACAGCTTTTTTACAAGAGTGCTTTTTGACCATCAAAAAGTTGAACAAATAAATTATAGTTTGCACATGAATATTTCTGAGATTTCTTTAAAGCGTCCTGTATTAGCGACCGTATTGAATCTCATGATTATTTTATTTGGTATTGTGGGCTATACTTTCCTGGCCATCAGGGATTACCCTGCCATTGATCCCGCAGTTGTTAGCGTTAGTACTTCATATACTGGTGCAAATCCTGACATTATTGAGAGTCAGATTACTGAGCCTATTGAAAAACAGGTTAATGGTATCCCGGGTATTAAAACCATCACTTCCTCCAGTTCACTGGGCAATAGCAATATATCTGTTGAGTTTGAACTGGGTGTAGACCTTGAAGCTGCAGCTAGTGATGTAAGGGATAAAGTCGGCCAGGCCACCCGGTCGCTACCCCAGGATATTGATGCACCCCCTGTGGTAACGAAATCAGATGCCAACAGCGATTTTTTATTGATCCTGGCAGTACAAAGCCGCACCAAAGGCTTAATGGAACTTAGTGACTATGCCGAAAATGTATTGCAGCAGCAGTTTCAAACCATAAACCAGGTAAGCTCAGTACGCATTTTCGGGCAAAAAAGGTATGCAATGCGTCTGTGGCTTAATCCGGATAAAATGAATGCTTTTGGTGTTTCCTTCACTGATATCCGCAGTTCACTTTTGAAAGAAAATATTGATTTACCACCGGGAAAAATTTATGGGAATAACACGGAACTTACTATAAAAACCGTTGGCAGACTTACTTCGGAAAAACAATTCCGGGATTTAATTATTACAGAAGGTAACACAGGGATTGTTCGGCTTAGCGATGTGGCCAGGGTAGAAATTGGCCCTGAAAGCCTGGAGGAAGGTTGGAAATATAACGGGGTAAATGCCGTGGGTCTCGTAATTATTCCGCAGCCCGGTGCAAATAATATTGAGATAGCTAATGCATTTAATAAAAAGCTTGCAACAATAAAAAAAAATAATAAAGCTGATATTGAATTAAATGTATTGATTGATAATACCCAAAATATACGGAAGTCAATCAAGGAAGTTGAAGAAACCCTGTTGATATCCTTTGGGTTTGTGGTGCTGGTGATTTTCGCTTTTTTCAGGAATTGGCTCATAGCTATACGTCCACTCATCGATATTCCTATTTCTCTTGTCGCTACATTTTTCATAATGTACGTTTCAGGGTTTTCTATAAACATTTTAACCCTGCTCGGCATTGTACTGGCTACTGGTTTAGTGGTAGATGATGGTATTGTAGTAACAGAAAATATTTTCAGGAAATTAGAGGCAGGCCTGCCTATTAAAAAAGCTGCCCTGGAGGGAAGTAAAGAAATTTTCTTTGCAGTAATTTCTACCTCTGTCACGCTGGCAATTGTGTTTTTACCCGTTATATTTTTAGAAGGCTTTATCGGTAGATTGTTTAGGGAATTTGGGGTTACCCTTGCAGCAGCAGTCTTAATATCTGCTTTTGTTTCTCTTACAATCACCCCGGTTTTAAATGTTCTACTGAACCGTAAAAATGCAGGTCATGGTAAATTTTATTTAAAAACAGAACCATTTTTTACCGGCATGGAAAATGGCTATCTGCGTTTATTAAAAAGTTTTTTAAAAGTTCGGTGGATGGCCTGGGTGGTTATTGCTGTTTGTGGGGTGATAATCGGGATTATTATGAACATTCTGCAGAGTGAAATTGCACCTCTGGAAGACAGGAGCAGTCTACGTTTTTCTGCCTCTGCCCCTGAAGGTACCAGCTACAGTAAAATGCAGAAAATTTCTGATAACATTGCAAACTTTTTATATGATTCTATTCCTGAAAGAGATTTTGTTTTTGCCAGAACTCCTACCGGTGGCGTAAACAGCTCGCAACTTCGTCTTGGCCTTGTGCCTGGCAATGAAAGAAAACAAACACAGAACCAATTAGCAAATGCGCTAAATGCAAAATTAGTCCGCTTCAACGATGCGAAAGTTTTTGCTATCCAGGAGCAAACAATTGCGGTAGGCCTGGCCTCCCGGGGCAGCTTGCCGGTACAATTCGTTTTGCAGAACCAGGACCTAAAAAAATTAAAGGATATAATTCCCCAGTTTTTAGATGAGGCCAAAAAAGATAACACTTTTTCTAATGTAGATGCAAATCTGAAGTTCAATAAACCCGAAGTAGAACTTACGCTGGACAGGATGAAAATAAAAGCACTCGGTTTATCATCACAGGATGTCGTCTCTGGCATTCAATCTGCTTTTAGTGGCGGCAGGTTAGCCTACTTTTTAAAAGGCGGTTACCAATATTCTGTAATAGCCCAGGTAGAAAGAACGGACCGTAACAAACCTGATGATATTTCCCGGTTATATGTAAAGAATGACAAAGGGCAAAGCATTCCCTTAAGTGCCGTAATTCATTTAGAGGAAAGCAGTAGCCCGCCTACGTTATTTCACTTTAACCGCTACAAAGCTGCTACTATTTCCGCCTCGCTTGCAGATGGTAAAACTGTGGGTGATGGTATTAAGGCTATGGAAGCTATTTCTAAAAAATTACTGGATGAAACCTACCAGACCGCACTTACAGGCCCCTCCAGGGATTTTGCTGAAAGCTCCTCAAATATTGCCTTTGCTTTTGGGCTGGCGTTGATCCTGATTTACCTGGTGCTTGCCGCACAATTTGAAAGTTTTGTAGACCCTTTAATTATTATGTTTACGGTACCGCTGGCTTTGGCAGGTGCATTATTAAGCCTTCTTATCTTTGGGCAAACCTTAAACATTTTTTCTGAAATAGGAATGATAATGCTCATAGGGCTGGTCACAAAAAATGGAATATTAATTGTAGAATTTGCCAATAAGAAAAGAGAATCCGGTTTATCAAAAACAGACGCAGTTTTACAAGCTTCAGGACAACGGCTGCGGCCAATTTTAATGACCAGCCTGGCCACCGCTGGTGGAGCATTGCCTATTGCATTAAGCCTGGGCGCCGCAGCCAGCAGCCGGGTGCCTCTAGGAATTGTGGTGGTGGGTGGTTTAATATTTTCTTTG
>JBDSDN010000248.1:0-4957 GCA_039920545.1 Ferruginibacter sp.
TTCATGTAAGTGATTATTCTACTAGTGTATAATTCTTTCTGTTGCCGGGCAACCTGTTTTTCTTGTACTTGAACAACTGCTCAAAAATAAAGCCAGAGAAATTATAATGACACCCCCAACGAATAAATTCTTCATCATTTTATGGTTTTATATTTGGTAAAGATAATTTATAGAAGGTAAACGGAAAAACATAAGAAAAATTACCTTTACATAACCTTTAATTAAAATGCCTACCATACATTTGACCCCTAACCCCTAACAATTAAACAATTTTATCTGATGCTGCAATTAACCCGCCCTATTGCTTTTATTGATCTGGAAACTACAGGAGTAAATCTTTCTACAGATCGTATTGTAGAAATTGCGATCGTAAAAATATTACCTGATAACAGCAGGCTGGTAAAAAGAAAACTCCTGAATCCACAAATACCGATCCCGAAAAGTTCCAGCGATATACACGGTATTACGGATGAAATGGTGAAAGATGCCCCTACATTTAAACAGTCAGGCAACGAGATAAAACAATTCCTGGAGAATAGTGACCTGGGTGGCTACAACAGTAATCGTTTTGATATACCGATGTTAATGGAAGAATTTTTACGGGCCGAGATGGAGGTAGACCTTAGTGATAGAAGAATGATTGATGTACAGCATATCTTTTACAGTATGGAGCCCCGCACCCTGTCTGCGGCTTACAAATTTTTCTGCGCCAAAGAATTAGAAAATGCTCACAGCGCAGAAATTGATATAAATGCCACCATTGAAGTACTGGAGGCACAAGTAAAAAAATATGAACAGTTAGGCCTTTCAATAGATTCCATTTTATCAGTAATTGGAGAAGATAAAATTGTGGATTATGCCCGGCGGTTTAGTTTTGATGATAAAGGCGTAGAAGTATTCAATTTTGGAAAATACAAGGGCAAATCGGTATGTGATATCCTTAGAAACGAACCTCAGTACTACGATTGGATGATGAAAGGAGATTTCCCGATGCATACAAAGAAAAAACTCACAGAACTGTTTAACCGGGCCCTGTTAAAAATAAAATAATTGGTACTTTGAGCAATATTTTATCTTCAGGAGTTTCACTAATAGATTATTTTTGTATAAAGGCAAAATTTTTTTGTGGAAAAAATTGTAATCATTCCAACCTACAATGAGAAAGAAAATATAGCAGCAATTATTGCGGCTGTGGTTGATTTACAATTGAATTATCACGTACTTATTATAGACGATGGCTCGCCGGATGGCACTGCCGCTATCGTTAAATCATTATTTCCCGCCTACCCGGGCCAGCTTTTTTTAGAAGAAAGACGTGGCAAACTAGGTCTTGGCACAGCATATATTCATGGCTTTAAATGGGCAATACAAAAAGGGTACCGTTACATTTTTGAAATGGATGCAGATTTTTCTCACAATCCCCGGGATCTGGAGCGCTTGTATACTGCCTGTGTAGAAGGGGCAGGCGTGGCGGTAGGGTCCCGGTATGTAAAAAATGGAGGTGTAGAAAACTGGCCGGCTAATCGTATTGCATTATCCCGGGGTGCATCTTTGTATACAAGAATTATTACTTCAATGCCGGTAAAAGATCCTACTGCCGGGTTTGTATGTTATCAAAGGAAAGTTTTAGAGACTATCAATTTTGATTCTATAACTTTTGTTGGATATGCTTTTCAGATAGAAATGAAGTTTGCTGCCTGGAAGTTAGGGTTTAAAATCACTGAAGTGCCCATTACATTTAAAGACAGGAAACTTGGCGCCAGCAAAATGAATAAAGGGATTGTAAAAGAAGGTATCATTGGGGTGCTGCAGTTGAGATGGCAAAGCCTCTTTAAAAATTACCGCAAGCGGGTCGCTAATAATGGCCATATTTCGGGTGCTACAACTATGTTACCAAACCAGGATGTTTTTGCACAGGAATGAAAAAATCTCTACAACTTTTTTCTCATTATTTTATTTTTTGTAAGCCGGGTGGTATTGGTTAAGCGTATTACGGAGGTACTCCCTATCCAGGTGTGTATATATTTCAGTGGTGGTAATACTTTCATGCCCCAACATTTCCTGAACTGCCCTCAGGCTGGCGCCTCCTTCTACCAGGTGCGTGGCAAAGGAATGACGCAGCGTGTGCGGAGAAATATTTTTTGTAATTCCCGCTTTTTTTGCGAGGCTTTTTAGTATTAGAAATATCATTACCCTGCTCAGGCGTTTGCCCCGGCGGTTCAAAAATAAAATGTCTTCTTCGCCGGGTTTAATATGGATTTGGCTTCGCACCAAATTTTTATAAATGCCCATATATTTTATTGCATCACTACCAATAGGTACTAATCTTTCCTTATCCCCCTTTCCAGTAACTTTTATAAAACCCACATCAAGAAATAACCCGCTTATTTTTAAATTGGTTACCTCACTTACCCGCAAGCCGCAACTGTAAAGGGTTTCCAATATTGCTTTATTTCGTTGGCCTTCCGCTTTGCTCAGATCAATAGCCTTTATAATCTGTTCAATTTCTTCAAAAGCCAGTGTATCCGGCAGTTTGCGGGCAAGCCTTGGAGATTCCAGCAGCACAGTAGGATCGGTGATACTGATCTGCTCCAATATACAATACTTATAAAAACTTCTGAGGCCTGACGTTATCCTGGCCTGGGAGGCGGGCAACATGCCGAGCTTGTGAATCCATTTTATAAAACTCTCCAGGTCGTTTAAGTTAATATCGCCGGGAGTTTTTAAATGGTCAACAGACATTAAATATTCAGTCAGTTTTTCAATATCATGCAGGTAAGCTTCCACGGAATTAGCGGAGAGGCTTTTCTCCAGTTGTAGCCACGCTTTAAATCCTTTTTTGTAAGGCTCCCACATAATTTACGTCCTGAATGTTAATACTTATTGCTGTACAATTTAATTAAACATTATTTTCGCCGCACAACTATTTTTTATCAAGTGTTAAATGCAAACATGCTCCCCGTAAATTTCCGGTCATTCAGAAAAAAACTTTCTTTATACAGAAAAACTTTTCGATCTTTTTTAAATAAGTCCGAAAAAAACCCACCCCGGGGAATAGATAAACTTACACCTATTATAGAACAGGAAGTTTGGCAGGAAGTGGAGTGCCTGAGCTGTGCAAACTGCTGCAAAAAAATGACGCCAACGTTTACACCACAGGATCTTAAAAGAATTTCTGCACATTTTAATCAAACACCGGAAGCATTTAAAAAGCAGTGGTTAAAAAAAGATAGTAACAAAGATTTGGTAAACAAAACACAGCCCTGCCAGTTTTTAAATTTATCCGATAATAAATGTTCTATTTATGCCATCCGGCCCCTGGATTGTGCAGGGTTTCCGCATTTGTCTAAAAAGAAATGGGTAGATTATGCTCATGTGCATAAGCAGAATATAGATTACTGCCCTGCTACTTTTAAATTGGTAGAAAAAATGATTGCCAGGGTAGGAGAATTAACAGTTACCCGTTAAATAGTTAGGGATGAGGAGTTTTATATCCTGTTACTAACAACCCATTTTACGAGACTCATTCATACACATCTTCAATTAAAAAATATTCCGGGTCTTCTTTTTTAAACAGGGAAATAGAAAGTACATCGAACTGTATTCTTTTCCATTGAGGGTACTGGTACAAAAACTGCTCAGCAGCATTTACCAGGTTACGAATTTTTTGCGGGCCACTTTTTTCTTCCGGATAGCCAAACTTTTGCGACCGCCCCGTTTTTACTTCTATGAAATGTAAGAGGTTGTTTTTACAGGCAACAATATCTACTTCCCAGTTCTTATAACGCCAGTTAAGGTAAAGTATTTCGTAGCCCTTTTGTATAAAATAAATGCGGGCTAAAGCCTCCCCATACTTACCAGTATCATTGTGTGTGGCCAATAAATAAAGATAATATATTTACCAGAGCAATATATCACAGTTTAATTATTCGGGAGAGACAGGATTAGATTATTAAATGCTTATTTTTGCGAAATAATTCTTTAGAAATGCATAAGCAATCAACATCCGGTATTTTAATAGCTGTTCTACTTATTTTAATTGCGGCCACCTCCAGGGTGGTTTTATATCCTCATAATTTCAGCCCTGTTATTGGGATGGCAATTTTTGCAGGCGCCATAATTAAAGATAAAAAACTGGCCTTTATTCTTCCCCTTGCCGCTATGCTTTTATCAGATTTAATGTTTGAGGTATTTAATATAGCACCAGGTTTTTGGGGCTGGGGGCAGTTGATTGGTTATGGTATCCTGGCACTTATTACGGTGTTTGCGTTTACACTTAAAAAAATTAATGTAATTAATGTAGTTGGGTATTCAATAGCCTCATCCCTACTATTTTTCTTCCTGAGTAACAGCAGCGTTTGGCTATTTGATAAAATTACCTATCCACAAAACTTTTCTGGTTGGATGCAGTGCCTGGCTGCGGGAATACCATTCCTTAAAAATGGGATGGTTGCGGATTTAACTTACAGCGCCATTTTATTTGGATCATATTACCTTATGCAGAGAAGTGCCCATTCTAAAAAAGTGACTGCCTGAAGATAGAAGGGTTTAATTTTTTATTTTTTCCGAAGGGTTACAAATATTTTACGCCTAGGGTTTTTCGTTTGCTGCTTCGTATTCCTCATCTACATTTAAATCTTTTCCATCTGCTGCGGCCGTAGCCAATTCATCACACCGGTTATTGTATGGGTTATCTGCATGGCCCTTTACCCACTGCATTTTAATATTCAGATCTTTTGAAATTTCATGGTAAAGTAACCACAGGTCACTGTTCTTTTTACCGCCTTTAAAATTGGTTTTTATCCAGGTCTTCAGCCAGCCCTCTTCAATAGCCCTAACTACATATTGGCTGTCAGAATAAATAATTACCGGTAAATGATTTTTTGTAATCGCTTTTAAGCCGGCAATAACCGCCATTAATTCCATACGGTTATTCGTGGTGTAGCGGTAGCCGCCG
>JBDSDN010000249.1:0-7388 GCA_039920545.1 Ferruginibacter sp.
AAACCAAAACTCCGCCTGGCAGAAATCATCAACATGAGTGTTGGTTTTTTTGGAATACAGTTTGGCTGGGATCTGCAAAGGGCAAACATGGGGGTGATCTACAATAACCTTGGTGCCGATGCAGATAAAATTCCTTATCTTTTTTTAGCGGCACCCCTCACTGGTTTATTGGTGCAACCGGTTATTGGCTATTTGAGTGACCGCACCTGGCATCCCCGCTGGGGCAGGCGAAGGCCTTATTTTTTTTTCGGGGCCATTCTTAGCAGTATAGCACTTATAGCCATGCCTTTCAGCAGTGCTTTGTGGATGGCTGCTGGTTTACTTTGGGTACTGGATGTTTTTGGGAATGTTTCTATGGAACCTTTTC
This sequence comes from Ferruginibacter sp., assembly GCA_039920545.1. Classification (GTDB taxonomy): domain Bacteria; phylum Bacteroidota; class Bacteroidia; order Chitinophagales; family Chitinophagaceae; genus Ferruginibacter. The sequence goes on from JBDSDN010000249.1 coordinate 368, forward strand.
GTGCATTCGTTACCGATAAATTACCTGACAGCCAGGTAAACCGGGGTTTTGTAATGCAGAGTTTAATGATTGGCCTGGGCGGAAGTATCGCCTCCTCTCTTCCCTGGGTACTTAAAAATGTATTTAATCTTCAAAATATAGCAGAGAAGGGAATCATTGCTGAAAATGTGAGATACTCTTTTTACATCGGTGCATTTTTCTTTTTTGCTGCGGTATTGTATACAGTGCTCACCACCAAAGAATACCCTCCTGCCGATGTTGGTTTTAAAGAAAAAGTAAAAGAGTCTAACAAAGGATTTGGGGGCGGGGCAAAAGAAATTATGGCCGCAGTAACCAACATGCCAAAAAAAATGAAGTTGATTGCCCTGGTGCAGTTTTTTACCTGGCCCGGCTTATTTCTCATGTGGTTTTATTATTCCTTATCGGTTGCCTTTAATGTATTTGGGGCCACCAGCGATCAGGATCCATTATTTGGGGAAGGAAAAGATTTTGCCGGCCTCACCCTCGCCTACTACAGCGTCGTTACTTTTTTATTCGCTTTTATTTTGCCTTCAATTGCAGATAAGCTTGGGAGAAAACTTACGCATTCGCTCTGTTTAATATGTGGCGCCCTGGGCCTCATCAGCGTAAGCTGGATACAGAACAAATATTTTTTATACCTCTCAATGACCGGGGTGGGTATAGCCTGGGCCAGTATTCTCTCCATGCCTTATGCGATGCTGAGTGGTGTATTACCAAAGGGTAAAATCGGTATTTACATGGGCATATTTAATTTCTTTATTGTGCTTCCGGAAATAATTGCCGCCCTTGGCTATCCCTGGCTTATGCGCCATGTCTTAAATAATAATATGCTGGCTGCAGTGCAGTCCGGGGGCGTGTTAATGATAATAGCCGCTGTTTTGTGTTTTGTTTTAATTAAAGAAAGTAAAACAGATCCCGAAGATGAAGTGCTGACTTCTACTTTAGAAATCCGGGAAGAAAGGAGTGTCTAATAATTATGTTACGGGCAAAATTTCATTGCTCAACATCGTTGTGTTATTTTAATTCCGACTTTTCGGAACTCTCTTGTACGGTGGAATAGGTAGGAACAGTGTAGGCACATTCGATCTTATTAAATTGAATTAAACTAACAGGATAGTGGCCAAGGTCAAATAATTTTAATGCCTGCCTGAGCTTGTCAAAGACGTGGCCAGGTTCAATTTATTTTTTTGTCAACCTGGGCCTGTCGAAGGCGTGGCCAGGATCAAATAAGTTTAATGGCAGCCTGAACTTGTCGAAGGCGATGATACAATAAAATAATTATATACAAAATAAACCCGCCTTCGACAGGCCAGGCTGACAAATTTTGTATCGTTACATTATTTGAACTAATAGTAAACTTAAGTACCTTTTAGTGTAATATTTTTTAAGAATTGCCGTGCGATTAAAACCATAATATATAACTTGATTTAAATTATGAAAAAAATCTTCTTTACCGGGTGCTTTGTTCTTAGTATTTCTTTTACCGGGTTGGCGCAGTTTGCAGAGGTATACCCTACTAACTGGTGGGCAGGTATGAAATGGAATAAACTGCAACTACTCGTACACGGTAGCGATCAGGATTTTAATAAGCAATCTGTCTCCATCACCTACCCCGGCATTGCCCTCACTAAAATAAACCGGCTGCAAAATGGAAGATACCTGGCTTTGGATATAATTATTTCGCCCGTGGCAAAACCCGGAATGGTAAATATTATTTTTAAAGACGGTGCCAGGATAAATACACTTAAATGGGCCTTAAATAAAAAGCGTGAAGGCAGGGGAACCTCATTTGCACAAGGTGTAAATTCTGCAGACCTTGTTTACTTATTAATGCCCGACCGCTTTAGTAATGGCGATGAGAGCAATGATAAAATACCGGGGATGAGGGACCAATCGCTGAACCGTGATTCTATGTATGCCAGGCACGGCGGGGATTTGCAGGGGGTAATGAATCACCTTGATTATTTAAAAGACCTTGGTGTTACTACCGTGTGGATGACCCCGGTTTTAGAAAACGATATGCCAGACCGGACAGAACATGGCTATGCCGTAACCAATGATTACAAAGTAGAGCCCCGCTTTGGAGGCAATGAGGCTTATAAAAAATTAGGCGAAGCAATTCATAAAAACGGGATGAAATTAATCCAGGATGTTGTGTATAACCATGTGGGCTTATACCATTTTACCGTGGTAGATAAGCCCATGAAAGACTGGCTCAATGAATGGCCGTCATTTACCCAGACTACTTATAAAGACCAGCTTCAGTTTGATCCTTACGCCTCGGCTGCACAAAAAAAATTATTAACTGATGGCTGGTTTACCAAACAAATGCCGGACTTGAATGAAAAAAATCCATACGTTGCCAATTATTTAATTCAGCATGCAATATGGAGTGTAGAAGAATTTGGGGTTGATGGGTGGCGGATAGATACTTATCCTTACAACGATCTTAATTTTATGAACCGCTGTAATAAAGCGCTTATGGATGAATATCCGCTCATCAGCATCTTTGGTGAAACCTGGGTACATGGGGTACCTAATCAAAGTTTTTTCTGCGAAAATAATTATGCAATCCCCTTTAAAAGCAACCTGCAGAATACGACTGATTTCCAGGAATTATTTTATGGCATACAGCCCGCATTAAACGAAAAATTTGGCTGGACAGAAGGAATCAATAAATTATATACCACTACGGCCCAGGATTATGTGTACAAAAAACCTTCAACCCAGGTAATATTCCTGGACAATCATGACCTCCCAAGATCATATTCAGTGTTTGGAGAAGATATGGCGAAATATAAAATGGCCCTGGGCTGGCTATTGACGTACAGGGGTGTGCCTCAAATGTATTATGGCATGGAGCATTTGCTTAAAGGGTTTACAAATCCTGATGGGCTGGTGCGCCAGGATTTTTTTGGGGGTTGGAAAGGAGACCCGGTTAATAAATTTACTGCTGCCGGGCGAACAGACAAAGAAAATGAAATATTTAATTACATTAAAACACTGGCTAACTTTCGTAAAAATTCTTCTGCAATTAAACACGGCAGATTTATGCATTACACTCCTGATGATGGCCTCTACGTGTATTTCCGATATGACAGCAAGGAAACCATAATGTGCATAATGAACACGGCTGAGACTGAAAAGCAAATTGATTTTGCTAAGTATGAAGAACGTACCAAAGGTTTTACTTCCTGTAAAAACATAATCACCGGCAATCAACAGGGCAGCAATTTTAAAGTGCCTGCAAAAAAAATGCTGGTAGCAATAATGGAAAAATAAAATAGACCCGGTTCCTTAAATTAGAAAACACCCCTCTCCCATAAATATTTTGCCATAAACAATAATGTGTGTATTTTACACATTAAACGATTGCTACATGAAGAACTATTTACTCCTGCTGTTGCTTTGCAGCTTTGCCAAGCCTCTTTTTTCACAACGCCTTCTCAGCTGGACACCGGAATTCCCGACAGATGCGACAAGCCTAACCTTTACCGTAGATGCAGCAAAAGGTAGCGGCGGCTTATTAAATTTTGAGGGTGGCAACTCTGCAAATGTTTATGTGCATGTAGGCGTTCTTACAAACCTTAGTTCAAGCCCAACCGATTGGAAGTATGTAAAATTTATGTACGGTAGTACTGATCCCTTGGCAAAAGCTACCCCGTTGGGCAGCAATAAATATTCTTTTACGATTAGCAATATCAGAAGTTTTTTTGGCGTACCTGCCGGTGAAACTATAAAAACGGTAAACGTAATATTTAGAAACGGTGCCGGTAATCTTAAGGCCGTAAATTCTGACGGCAGTGATATGTATATACCGGTTTATGCAACCGGGCAATATGCAGTGAGACTAAATTTACCTGCCTTTGAACCACGATTTATTCCCTGGCTGGAGCCTATCACCGCAGCTGTTAACGGCACTGTTCCTGTACTTGGTGTTGCCTCTGCAAGCTCTTCATTAACATTGACCTTTAATGGCACTGTTTTAAATGCCGCCACAAATGCAACTTCTATTTCTGGTACAGCAACCATCCTGGCTTCTTGTGCGCAGGAGATAGTCTTGTCCGGTACAAATGGTACGCTTACCAGTGGAGACACAGCCCGTTTTTTTGTTACCCCTACCACTGTTACAGCCGCATTACCCGCCGGTATGCAGGAGGGTATTAATTATGCAGCAAATAATACTTCGGTAACGCTGGTATTATATGCCCCAAACAAAAATAATGTTGTAGTCATTGGCGATTTTTCTAACTGGGCCGGCCAATGTGCCAACCAGATGAATCGTACTCCTGACGGAAATTATTATTGGATAACATTAAACGGCCTTACTCCCGGCACAGAATATGGCTATCAATATTTAATTGATAACACAATAAAAACTGCAGATCCTTATACGCAGAAAATTTTAGATCCCAATAATGATCCTTTTATAAATTCAGTTACTTATCCAAACTTAAAACCTTACCCCACGGGCCTTACAACAGATATCGTAAGCATTTTTCAAACGGCACAACCCCAGTACAACTGGCAGGTAAATAATTTCAGCAAGCCAGATAAAAAGAACCTGGTTATTTACGAATTACTCATCAGGGATTTTACAGCCGAACACAGTTATCAATCTTTAATTGATTCTTTCAGCTATTTTAAAAATATTGGAATTAATGCTATAGAATTAATGCCGATCAATGAATTTGATGGAAATGAAAGCTGGGGTTATAATCCTGACTTTTATTTTGCCCCTGATAAATATTACGGCACAAAAAACAAGCTCAAAGAATTTATTGATAAATGCCACAGCAACGGTATTGCTGTTATTCTTGATGTGGTATACAATCATTGCAGTGGTAATGCTCCTGAAGCTAAAATGTATTGGGATGCTGCAAACAACCGCCCTGCTGCAAACAATCCCTGGCTCAACGTTTCTGCCCCACATCCATACAGCGTATTCAATGATTTTAATCATACTACTGCCGCCACCCAATATTTGGTGCAGCGTTCTCTAAACTTTTGGTTGGATGAGTACAAGGTTGATGGCTTCCGGTTTGACCTGGCCAAAGGTTTTACCCAAACTGTTTCTAATACTACAACCGTAGAAAATTATGATGCCAGCCGGGTAGCTAATTTAAAAAGATATTATGATGGTACTATTGCTACTCATCCTAATACTTACATGATCCTGGAATTTCTCGGAACCCAGGTACAGGAAGAACAGGAATATGCCGCTTACGGCTTTATGTTATGGGGAAATAATAATGCAGCATATAATCAATGTACTATGGGGTATGTTTCTAATTCAGATATCTCCCCCGTTGTGTACAGCAGCCCTCAAAAAGCTTTTAATAACCCTGCCGAAGTGGGCTACATGGAAAGCCATGATGAAGAAAGAACGATGTATAAAAACCTGGCTTTCGGTAATTCATCCGGTAGCTATAATGTAAAAACCTTAACCACGGCTCTGGCAAGAGAGGAAGCAGCAGCCACAGTATTTTTCACAGTACCCGGTCCCAAAATGATCTGGCAGTTTGAGGAGAGAGGTTATGATATACCACTCAATTTTGGTGGCTCCAATGTCGCAAATAAACCTCCCCATTGGGAATATATGGCGGATGTAAACCGGCGGCATTTATATGATACCTACAATAAAATAATTCAATTAAGGCTCACCAGTCCTAACGTATTTAATAATACAAGTTTCACTTACGATTTTGCTGGGGGACTTGTAAAAGTCTTTCAGATTGCAGACCCTTCAGCAAGTGGGAAAAAGATTACGGTCGTCGCCAACCTGGATGTTATCGTGCAGACAAAAACCCTTAGTTTTCAGTCCGCAGGTGACTGGGTCAATTATATAAGCAATGGAACCGGTTCTGCTCTAAACGGGATAACAGGAAGTGTTTTTACTTTGACAAATGCGTCACAAACAATCACATTGCAACCGGGAGAATACCACATTTTTGTAAGTTCTGCACCTTGTACTACAGCAGCACCTTTGGTAGCCAGCCCGGTAACGTATTGCCAAAATGCAACAGCCATAGCACTCACAGCTTCCGGTACAGGCCTATTATGGTACACAACCGCTACAGGTGGTACTGGCTCTTCCACAGCCCCCGTACCACTTACAAATACTGTAGGCAGTACACTATATTATGTAAGTCAAACCATGGGTTGCGAAGGTGCAAGAGCAGCTATAACAGTTAATGTTACGGCATTGCCTGCGGCACCGGGTACTGTAACTCCGGTAAATTATTGCCAGAATGCAACGGCTACGCCACTAACTGCAACCGGAACAAATTTATTATGGTATACTACTGCAACGGGTGGTAGCAGTTTGGCCACAGCACCAACTCCGGCGACGAATACTATCGGCTCAACTACTTATTACGTTAGCCAGTTATCAAATAATTGCGAAAGCCCAAGGAGCGCTATAACCGTAAACATAACTGCAACAACTGCGGCGCCTACCATAACCAGCCCGGTAAATTATTGTCAGAATGCAACAGCCACCGCACTAACGGCAGGAGGTTCAAATCTATTATGGTACAGTTCTGCCACGGGCGGTACAGGTTCTGCTACAGCGCCGGTTCCTTCCACCTCTACGGCCGGGAGTATAACTTATTATGTTAGCCAGACACAGGCTTGCGGTGAAAGCCCAAGGGTGGCTATCACAGTAAATGTTTCAGCGCTTCCTTCGGCACCAATTGTAAGCAGCCCGTTTACGTATTGCCAAAATGCAACAGCCGCTGTGCTTACCGCTACCGGCACTAATTTATTGTGGTATAGTTCTGCTACCGGTGGTACGGGTTCTGCAACAGCACCTACACCATTAACTAATGTCGCTGGCACAACAATATATTACGTCACCCAAACGGCTGCTTCATGTGAAAGCCCAAGGTCTTCTATAACAATAAATGTTACAGCTGCTCCTGCTACTCCAACTGTTACAGGCGCCATTGCCTATTGCCAGAATGCAGCGGCAGCAATGCTTTCCGCTACAGGCACTAAT
>JBDSDN010000250.1:0-6245 GCA_039920545.1 Ferruginibacter sp.
TTTTACTAAAGCTCATTTAGTCTAAATTACATATTCTCTTTCTTGCTAATAATCAAAAGAATGAATAATTTTTTTCAGGATTTCAGGGAATCCAGGTTCGTAAAAGGAATAATTTATTCTGTCGTAGGAATATTTTCTTATCCAGGCATTAACCTCATAAATAAGCTTCAGATTAGTGGAATGGAGCACCTGGAGGGACTCCCAAAAAAAAATGTATTATTCGTAAGTAATCACCAGACATATTTTGCCGATGTCATTACCTTTATTCATATTTTTTGTGCCGCAAGCTGGAGAAAGAAAAACAAACTCGGGATACCCTATTACTTATTATGGCCCTTTACAAGAATAAAATATGTGGCGGCCGAAGAAACGATGAAAGACAGTTGGCTCACCAGGTTATTCAGCCTGGCAGGTGCAGTAACTGTTAAAAGAACCTGGCGTTCCGATGGTGGCGAAGTCAGGCGTGGGCTTGATTCTTCAGATACACGTAAAATAAACAAAGCGCTCGAAAATAATTGGGTCATTACTTTCCCCCAGGGAACTACCAAGCCGTTTGCCCCCGGAAGAAAAGGCACTGCATTTATCATCAAACAAAATAAACCGATTGTAATTCCCGTACTCATCACCGGGTATTGGCGGGCATTTAATAAAAAAGGATTAAAATTTAAGAAGAAGGGTTCTCCTTTATCTGTTACTTTCAAGGAACCTTTGCAAATAGATTATAACGATACCATAGAAAATATCCTTGAAAAAATTATGGATGCTATAGAGCAAAGCAAAAAATTTATGCTTAAAAGCAAACATCATTTAATGACAACGATGGATAAGTGAATGGTCATTGAGCAAAGGTCAATAAAATAACGCCGTATAAAAAACCTCCGGGAACTTTTAAACTCTTTTTGACTATTTCCCGAATAACGCCTTCAACTCTTCTGCATCTTCGGGTTTCATTTTCCCTCCAAGAACAAGGCGCAATTGACGTCGTCTTAAAGCACCTTCAAAAAGTTTTATTTCTTCTTCTGATTCAGGGATTAATTTATTTACCGGCCTGGGTTTGCCATTAGGATCCAGGGATACAAAAGTATAGTACGCTTCATTACTTTTATACCGGTATTGCTGAATAGCATCTTCGCCCCATACATTCAAATGTACTTCCATGCTGCTGTTAAAAGCCCGGGTAACCGTGGCCTGTATGTGTACAACATTGCCAATCTTAATTGGAGTTTCAAACGAAATATTATCCACAGAAGCCGTTACTACCGGGGCAGCACAATGTTTCATGGCGGCCAGTGCCGCAGCGATATCCATCCAGTACATCAGACGACCGCCCATTAAATTTCCAAAATTATTGGTATCATTCGGCAACACTAATTCCGTCATAACAACCAATGAAGCGCTGGCTTTTTTATCCATTCCTTAAAATATTTTTTGCAAAGATAAGTGGCACAATTTTATTAAGGTAACAAAGAAAGTTTTTCCTTTGAATGGCTTCTGTTGTTATTTAGTTGCTGCTTGATTTTTAAATAACAGCGCCCAAAAAAAAGTTGAACAATTTTTATAACACCCAATATTAAATACCAGAACCTTGATTAGTGTTAATGCAGTTGTATATTTTCAATGGTTTATTGCTATTTTTGTCAGCATTTAAATCCGGTAAACAGGAATAACTTTTAAGCCTATAATATTTTTTGATGAATGAAAGCTTGCCATCCATAATTTTAAAAGATCCCGCTATTTCTTTTGACAATACAGAATATGCTTTTGCATATAAAAGCAGCCAGGAACTAATAAGGGCCAATTTTCTTTTTTCTTCCATGGGCCAGCCCTGGCTGGTGCGCCTCGGGTTAAAGCTGATGCCTTTTGTAATAAAAATGAATATTCCGTTTACAAAATCACTCATACGACAAACTATTTTCAGGCAATTCGTTGGTGGCGAAACCCTGGAGCAAACCGCCACCATCGCAGATAAATTGGGCAAATATAAAGTTCAGGTAATTTTAGATTATGGTGTTGAAGGTGGCGATGATGGAGAACACGGCTACGACCATGCTACAGATGAATTTATTAATGTGATAAATTATGCAGCTACGCAATCTAATATTCCTTTTATAAGCATTAAAGTTACCGGTATTGTTCGCTTTGGTTTACTGGAGAAAATAGATGCGGCTATGCATGACAGTATGGGACCCTTGATGAAGCGGTATCATATAATAATTCAATCGCTTTCTGCAGAAGAAAAAGAAGAATGGAACAGGGCAGTAAGCCGCTTATTTAAAATTTGCGAAACAGCAGATACAAAAAAAGTAGGTGTGTTGGTAGATGCAGAAGAAACCTGGATTCAGGACCCGGTTGATGCCCTAACCATCCTGATGATGGATAAATATAACAAAGACAAAGTCGTTGTTTACAACACCATCCAGTTATACCGGCATGACAGGCTGGTTTTTCTTAAAGACAGCTATGCTGCAGCCTTAGAGCGAAATTTTATTTTAGGGGCTAAATTGGTAAGAGGGGCCTACATGGAAAAAGAAAGAAAGCGTGCAGTAGAAATGAATTACCCATCTCCCATTCAACCCGATAAAGCTGCAACTGATATTGATTATAATACGGCCCTGGAATTTTGTATTACCCACCTGGATCATATCGCCGTAATTGTCGCCTCCCATAACGAGTTTAGTAATTTGTATGCAACAGAATTATTAGATCAGCAAAATCTTTCACATCACCATCCCCATATACACTTTTCTCAACTCTATGGTATGAGCGATAATATAACTTTCAACCTGGCAAAGGCCGGCTGTAGCGTTAGTAAGTATCTGCCGTTTGGGCCTATTGCAGATGTGATACCTTATCTCATGCGAAGGGCGCAGGAAAACAGTTCTGCCGTGGGGCAAACCGGCCGTGAACTTGGCCTGATTAAAAAAGAACTACGGCGGCGCAAAGGATAATTTTAAAAATTAATGTACCTGCATTATATTATTTTCTACTAATGCAAATACTGTCTCTCCAGGCTGCGGGTGCACCGGAAAAGTGCCTGTAAATTTTCCAAAGGCAGGCAATACAGCATATTTTTTTGCAAAGTAAAAACAGGGCAACTGTAACGATTGTTTACCCAATCCATTTATTCTTATTCCCGGGTGAATATGGCCGCTAAAACAATAATTTTCTTCATTGTCGCTGCAATCATTTATATCGTGAGTGAAGCTAAAATTCCCAACGGCGAAAGTTTTTTTATGGACAGTTATTTCAGCTTGTTCATACCATTTGCTTTTTAAAATATCATGATTACCCATGATAAGGTTTATCTGCAGAAGGGGTAAATCATTCCGCCACTTTAAAAATAAATCATGCTCCTTATTAAAATCACTGTGAAAAAGATCACCAACAATAATAAGTTGTGTGGGTTTGTAAAATTGAATCGTGGCCATTAGGCGCTGCATATCTTCTTTAAAAATATTTTGTGGTATGCCTATGCCGCTTTTCCTGAAATGCCCGCTTTTACCCAAGTGCAGATCAGAAAGTATCAGGGCTTTTTCATTTTCCCAAAAAATCGTTCTGTTAGCGTTTAAGAAAAAATGGTTATCAAAAATTTGATAGGGTAAAAAGGACGACATGAGCTCGCAAAGATAATATATGAGCTAATAAATTGAATTGAATTTTTGAAATGATTAATTACTTGTTTACTTTGGGTAAAACTTAACTCAAATTAACTTACTGATTATGGAAAATGAAACTGTAATGCAGGATTCTATTACCCCTGCAGATTTTAATCAACCTGCATTACCCCCTGGTTTAAATGTATTAACCATCCTCTCCTTTATTGGTTGCGCTCTTCAGCTCCTCGGGATTGCTTGGAATTTTTTTAATGCAAAAACTGCTTATGATCAAAAAGATGCAGTGATGGAGAAAATGAATTCTGCAGAAATGCCGGCTGCTGCAAAAGCTTTTATGCCTGATATGACGCATTTCGAAGAGATGATCGTAAAGTCTTATGAAAACAGGTTACCTATTTTGATAGTAGGATTGGTGGCTTTTGGTCTCTGCTTATACGGGGTAATGGAGATGAGAAAATTAAAAAAGCAAGGCTTTCTTTTTTATGTGATTGGTGAAATATTACCCTTCGTAAGCATGGTGCTGTTTATTGGTACATTCAGCCTTGCAGGTATATTTTTTTATTGTATAGCTTTTATTGCACTGTTGTTTATTTTTTTATATTCCCTGCAAAGAAAAAATATGATTTACTAGAACTACCCGGTTATTTTTTATGTCTGGCTATTTTATAAATTTTAATTGCACTCATTAAAATTATAATAAATAAAAGCAAACCAAGCAGACCCCAAACCGGACTCATACTTTGTTTTACAGAAACGATTATTACGATAGTCACCAAAAAAATGGTGGCTATTTCATTCCATATCCGAAGCTGTTGTGAGGTATATTTAAAAACTCCTTTCATTTGTTCTGCATAAATTTTCTGAAGCGTAAAATGGTAAGCATACAGGCCGCAGACAAATGCTAGTTTTATCCATAACCATTCTGGAATACTCCCATACAGCCAGGCCGTCCATCCCCCAAAAATAATTGTAAGTATTGCAGATGGCCAGGTAATACCCAGCCACAGGTTCCTGATCATTTTGGTAAATTGCTTATGTAAAATACTTTTATCGGGTTCTGGTTTTTCTGCCGCTTCTGTATTATAAACAAAAAGCCTTGGCAGGTAAAACATGCCGCTAAACCAGGTTACAATAAAAATGATGTGAATGGCTTTTATGTAAAGATACATGATGGTGAATAAGTGAATGGGCTTTTTAACTTTAGATTTTTTTTATTAGCAACTATTGTAATTTAAAACATTATACTAGTTCATTACCAGTATCAGACATTTTTCTCTTCTTTACAATATTCTAAGTCTAATATTATATCCAGTGCCGTATCAACTTCTACTACTGAACTTCTTGAATTTCAAAAAATCTTTTCCTTTCCGGCCATAGATTTTCCACTTGCTCCTTCAGCTAAATTCAGATGAGCCGATAAACTAGCCCGTCTTATTTGAGAAATCAAATTGAATTTTTCGTCGGCAGGATGTTTTTTAGTTAATTTATAACTTTCATTTTACAAACTTTCTTGAAACTTTATAAACTTCTAAATTTTGATGATTAAGTTTCAAAAACATAATATTTAGCTTCAGATGAGTACCTAATTTAGGATTTTGAAATAATTACAATTCAGATTAAATAAATCCGTCATTCACCTATTCACTTATTCAGCTATTCACTACCTTTCACCAATTCCTCTAATGCCTCTACCCATTTTGGTTGTACATTCATACAGGGAATCATTTGATAACTACCCCCTCCGGCTTCCATAAAAATTTCTTTTCCCCTTATCGCTATTTCTTCCAGTGTCTCCAGGCAGTCACTTACAAAGGCAGGGCACACAATCAGTAATTTTTTAATTCCTTCTTTTGGCATTTCTGCCAAACGTATATCAGTAAAGGGTTGCAGCCAGCCTTTACCCAACCTGGATTGAAAAGAAATGCTGTACTTATTTCCGGGTATACTTAATTGCTGGGTTACTAATCTTGTTGTTGTAAAAACCTGGTAACGGTAACAATGGGCATGAGCTGGTGAGGCTACACTGCAGCAATCCGCTGTAGCCAGGCAATGGCTGCCGGTAATATCACTTTTTCGTATATGCCTACCCGGCACCCCATGGTAACTAAACAGCAAATGGTCATAATCCTCAGTTAAGTATGTTCGCATACTTTCTGCCAATGCATTTATATAGTTTTCATCATTATAATAAGGGGGTATAAATTTTAATGTAAAAGGATACTTATTTTTTTCATGTATTTCCTTCGCATATTCTACTGCTGTTTCATAAGATGACATGGCATAATGCGGATATAGTGGCACAGCTATTACTTCCTGCAAGTGGGGCTGGCGCTTTAATAAATTATCAAAACCTTTCTGTGGCGATGGGCTACCATAGCGCATAGCAATCTCTACAGGTTCGGCTACCTGCTGTTGCAATGTCTGTTGTAATTCTTTGGTCAACACTACCAGCGGTGATCCTTTTTCTGTCCAAATTGTTTTATATGCCTCTGCAGATTTTGGCGATCTTGTGGGCGTAATTATTCCTCTAACCAATAACAGTCTTAAAAGATAAGGCACATCAATAACCCGCCCATCCATTAAAAATTCATCTAAATATTTCTTTACATCTTTTACTGCAGTACTATCCGG
>JBDSDN010000251.1:0-4656 GCA_039920545.1 Ferruginibacter sp.
AAGGGTAAAGTAACAGATGCCAACGGGGTTCCAATCAGCGCTGCATCTATCAGGGTCAAAAACACTAAAACGGGTACCAGCGCCGCATCTGACGGTACATTTTCTATTAACGCTTCCCCAAATTCTACTTTAATAATCAGTGGTGTTGGGTATGAAATAAAAGAAGTGGCCGTAGGTAACAGCACAGATTTAAATATTTCCCTGCAGCAGGGTTCAACACAATCTTTAAATGAAGTTGTTGTTACTGCCCTGGGTATTAAAAGAGAAAAGAAGGCACTGGGTTACTCGGTTTCCACCGTAGCCAAAAAAGACCTTGAATTAAGGCCTGAAGGTGACATAGGCCGGGTATTAACCGGTAAAGCTGCCGGCGTAAATATTATTAATACCAGCGGTATCTCTGGTAGTGGTACTAATATCACCATACGGGCAGTTGGTACTATAACCGGTAATTCTACTCCTTTATTTATTGTGGATGGTGTTCCTTTTGATGGCGGCACCAACGCAAATACAGGTTTCACTTATGGTAACCAAACCTCCAGCCGGTTTTTAGATCTTGATCCCAACAATATTGAAAACGTAAGTATATTAAAAGGATTGAGTGCTACAACTATTTATGGAGAGTACGGCAGAAATGGAGTTATATTAATTACCACTAAAAATGGTGGCGGTGCCCGGATAAATAAGAAAGCTGAAATTTCCGTGAGCCAATCCTATTTTGTAAATAACGTAGCAAATTTGCCGGAATACAACAGGAAATACGGCGGCGGTTTCGATTTGAGTAACGGGGTTACTTTTTTTAGTAACTGGGGTGGCGCTTTTAGTGATCCTCCGGTATTGGTAAACCACCCTTACGGACGGGCTGCATTAAATGCTGCGTTTCCCCAATTTAAAGGTGCTAAATATGAATTTAAAGCTTACAAAAATAATGTACGGGATTTTTTCCGGGATGGTACTGTAAGCAACACCTCAGTTAATATTGGCGGTTCCGGTACTAATGCCAGCTACAACGGTAACTTTAGTTACCTGAATGATATTGGATTTTTACCAGGAAACGATTTGAAGAAAATGACTTTTGGTATTGGTGGAAATGCTAAATTAGCCAACAACTTTACTTTAACGAGTGCTTTTACCTATGTAACCACTAAGGTAAAATCGCCACCAACCAGCACCAGCTTCGGTAGTTCTGCCAGCAATGCTTCTGCCTTTGGCGATGTATTATATACACCTACGTCAGTAGATTTGCAGGGTTTACCATTTGAGAATCCATTAGATCACTCACATGTTTATTACCGTTCTAATAATGGTATACAGAATCCCCGCTGGACTGTGCTGAATTCTTTTACAGGAGATGATGTAAGCAGGATATTTGGTAACATTCAATTGAAATACGATTTTACTAAAAAACTAAATTTAAGCTATAGGGTTGGTTTCGATAATTATACCGAGAGTCAATTGTATGCTCAACAAAGAGGTGGAAGGTACACGCCGACGGGAATACTGCGTACTTCAGCCGCACTAAACACTATCTGGGATCAAACTGTTTTAGGCAATTATAATACAGACTTAAGCAGTAATGTAAAATTAGGCGTTGAAGCGGGAGTGAATGTTAGAAATGATATATTTAAACAAACAGGTTATACTAGCACCAATCAATTAGTCTATGGTTTATTAAAACATAATAATTTTATTGATCATCAGTCCCGTGGTGAAGATGGCGGAGAATTAGATTACTCCTCGGAACTGGAAACCATTGGCGCTTTTGCATTTGCCACCCTGGGATATAAAGAATATTTATTTTTAAATTTAGGTGGTCGGGAAAGTTACACTTCTGCCCTGGAAAAAAATAACAGGAAAATATTTTATCCCAGTGTGAATTTATCCTTGATACCAACAGCTATTATCCCTGCTTTAAGGGATAACAAAGGCATAAACTACCTAAAATTACGGGTAGCTTACGGTACCAGTGCAGAGTTTCCGGGCTTGTATGCAACACGTCCTACCCTGGGTATTTCTACAAAAGTATTTGTTGACAATGGCGGAACTTCAATTAATACAAATTTTATTCCCAGCCGGTTACCAAACAGAGACTTGAAACCAGCTTTGCTTAAAGAATACGAAGTTGGCGCAGAAGGCAAGTTTTTTGATAACAGGATCAGCCTGGATCTAAGCCTATACGACAGGAATACAAAAGACCAGATTTTAAACAGGGATCTTGACCCTTCAACCGGGTTCACTTTTCAAACAATTAATGGAGGAAACGTAAATAACAAAGGAATTGAACTTGGGTTAGGTTATACAATTATCAGGAATAAAAACTGGAAATGGCAGGTAGATGGTTTGTTCACTAAAAATAAAAGTTTAGTGTCTGATATTCCTGATGGTATCGTTTTCATCAGAACTGCCGGATTTACTAACCTGGGTACTTTTGCCATAAATGGCCAGCCACTTGGTGTTATTCAAGGTGTAGCCTACCAGAGATCAGCAACAGGAGAAAGAATCGTAGGTACCGGCGGTGATTATCTTACCAATAATCAAATAAGTATTCTCGGTGACCCAAACCCGGACTATAAAGTGACAGGTATCACTTCAGTAAGTTTTAAAGCGCTTACTTTCCGTATACAAATGGAATATACTAAAGGTGGGGATTTTTATTCCGCTACTTCCAGTGTACTTTTAGGCCGTGGTGTAACCAGGGACACGGAATTTGACCGGGCCTTACCATATATATTGCCCGGAGTATTAGAGGATGGTAAAACGCCTAATAATCAACAAATAAGCGCTACACAGGCCTATTTTAATAATTCAGTTGCCGGTGGCGCTGCAGATGAAGCAGGCATTTATGATGGTACAAACATTAGAATCAGGGAGGCATCATTTTCTTATAATCTTCCTCAAAGTTTCTTAAAAAAATCACCATTTGGCGCCGTTGCCATTTCTATTTCTGGGACTAACCTTTATAATTTCGCACCTAATTTTCCAAAATATATACATTTCGATCCAGAAACTTCTGGGTTAGGCGTAAGTAATGGAAAAGGGTTAGAATTTTTTACGGGCCCATCATCACGCAGAATTGGTGCAAGCATAAGAGTAACATTCTAATTAATTTTAAAAAATGATAAGTATGAAATATTATAAATATATAATCCTGGTTTTTTTTATCGGCAGCCTGTCTGCCTGTAAAAAACTGGATACGGGTTTAAACAATCCTAATTCGGTGGACCCCTCATTGGCTAGCGTGGATCTCCTTTTAAACAACGCCCAGTTAGCTTTTACGGGTGTATATACGACCGCTTCAGATATCGGTGGACAATTAACCAGGCAACAGATCATGTTTGGCCCATTGTACAACAACGCCTATTCTCCTACCTCATTTGATGGTATATGGACAAATGCATATAATGGAGCAATTATTAACATTAATACTTTACTGCCACTTGCCCTGGCACAAAAAAAATATGTGCAGGCAGGTGAAGCGCAGGTTTTAAAAGCTTATATTCTTGGTACCTTAGTAGATTATTTTGGGGATGTTCCTAATTCTGAAGCTGCTATGGGCCAGGACAATTTAAATCCTAAAGCCGATAAAGGTGCTGATGTTTATAAGACAGTATTTTCTCTTTTAGATAGCGCCATTGCTAACTTTAGCAAACCCGGGGTAGCGGCAGGCACGCAAACAGATTTGTTTTATGCGGGCAGTGCAAAAAAATGGGCAACAGCTGCTAAATCCTTAAAGCTTAAATTTTACATGCAGACCCGCCTGGTAGATGCGGCTAATGTAACGGCAAAAGTAACGGCTTTGATGACGGAGAACGATTTGATCAATACTTCCGCCCAGGATTTTAAGTTTAAATATTCTACGGTTAATAATGCCCCGGATAGCAGGCACCCTCATTATGCGAACAATTATAATAATGCTTCTACGGGCAGTAATAGTGCTAATGACTTTGTTGGAAATTATTTTCTATGGGCAGTAGCTGTTGAAAAATCGGGAAATGGCGCTGTAAGTAGTACCGACCCCAGGTTGAGGTATTATTTTTACCGTCAAAGAGCGAATTTTGCTGATGTAAACTCAGAAACGGCCTCATGTTCCATACTTCCACGCCCGGCACATTACCCCGCTGAGCAGCCGTTCTGTTTAGTAGGGGCAGGGTATTGGGGCAGGGACCACGGGGACAATTCGGGTATACCGCCTGATGGACCATTAAGAACAACCTGGGGCGTGTACCCTGCAGCAGGCGAATTTGATGCCAGCCAGGGTACTTCAGTTAATAATACCAGGGGTGGCAAAGGAGCTGGAATTGATCCTATCTGGCTATCCTCATTTACCTCATTTATAGAAGCGGAGGCTGCTTTAAAATTAAATATTACCGTATTAGGTACGCCACGTGCTTTATTAGAAAAAGGCGTAAGAGCATCTATTGCAAAAGTGCTGGCTTTTCCCGCCACCGTTAATGTAATTGTACCGGCTAACCGTATCCCTTCATCTGCAGCTATCGAAAATTACGTAAGTATAGTATTGGGTATGTATGATGCTGCAACTACAGATGCTGAAAGATTAAATGTTATTATTAAAGAATATTATTTAGCCGCCTGGGGTAATGGCATTGAACCGTATAACAATTACAGGAGAACAGGTAGCCCAAATAATTTGCAGCCAAC
>JBDSDN010000252.1:0-6038 GCA_039920545.1 Ferruginibacter sp.
AGGACGGGAAGTGTGGAATAAAGAATTGAAAAAATCCCGGATATTCTTGAACCCATAAGATTAATTTTCTACCACAAACCTGATATATGCCCACACAAAGGGAGTAGCAATGAGCAAAGAATCGAAACGGTCTAAAAAACCACCATGCCCCGGCATAAAACTTCCGCTGTCTTTTATTTTGGCCATACGTTTCAATTTACTCTCCAGTAAATCCCCGAGTGTGCCAAACCCAGCGCAGATTGCAGCAATGCAAACCCAATGTTGTAAACTAAGGTGTTTAGCTACCAGCATAAAATATCCTGCTAAGGCTATAATTGCAATACATAACAATGCCCCGCCGATGGTACCTTCCCAGGTTTTATTGGGAGATATTTTGTTGAAGGGCGTTTTACCAATGTAAGAGCCGACGAGGTAGGCCATAGTATCATTTATCCAGATGGAAAAAATGATTGCACACGGGTATAAAGGCGAAAAAGAATTACTGGCCCGTTCAAAAACTGCAGGCTGGTCAGCTGACTTACTCCCGTTAATACCTAAATCTATCATCATCATAAGGGGCATGATAATGTAAAAAAATGCCAGGGGGACAAAGAAAAAATATTTCCTGATATTTATTTTTTTTACAATTTTACTAAACTCATAAAGGCAGCCAAACATTATAATGGTAAACAAACAGATAAAAGCCCACCTGTTTATAAACAGGCCTGCCAGCATCACAAATACAAATATCACTGCTGTCAGCGACCTGGTTTTTAGCGATTGAATGTTTATAGGCACTTATAAATCGTTGTTTGCTTTGTAAGTTGCGTTAGGGATTGAAGCGGAAATCCTTTTTTTGCCTGCTGGCAGGCGAAAAAAGATTGCAGCGAAAAGCCCGGCCTGCAGGGAACGCCAAAATGATTATTTCTCCCCGGCTGAATAATTATTATCTGCATCAGCAAATGATCTGAAGGGATCTTCTTTTTGCACCAGCAACTGTTCCTGCGCATTTATTTTTAACCGGTTTGCAATGGAAAATTTATTTAGTAACATAAATAAAAAGATTAATAATCCGAGGGCAATTAAGCCAACCCACCACGGGTAAGAGGGGTCTAACTTATTTAAATCCAGCTTTTCGGTTCTATTGCTCATATAAAATAACTGGGCCACGGCAATAGCATTATTTAAAAAATGGGCAATAATATTTACCCAAATATTTTTACTCTTATAATATAATAATCCCAAAATAAAACCCAACACGGCCCGGCTTAAAAACAGGTACAGTGACATGTGTATAAGGCTAAAAACAAGGGAGGTAACTAAAATGGAAATAAAAGGATTTTTCCACCAGCGCACCAGCAGGTTCTGCAAAGCTCCCCTGAAAAATACCTCTTCAAACATGGCCGGAAAAAAAGCTATAATAACAATTGCCATTAAAAATTCAGGCCAGCTCCTAAGATTACTGAGGGCAAGCACCTGGGCGTTATAAGCGTCTTCCATGTTTTTTGCCATCGTATCTACCCGGGGGAAATGGGCAATAATGGATTTGCTGATATCTGCCAGGGGGGCGGCCATTACGTTGGCAGCAAAAATGATAAAAAACCCAACGAGTACCTGGTACCCATTAAGATATTTATTAAACCCCAGCCAGAATTTATTTTTGCCATTAGTAACCCATGAGTATAATACTGCCGGTATAAATAATAAAAATAATGTTCCTGCAACCTGCATTAACCTGGCAAGGCCGATGTTTTTAGGATCCATCATTGCCTTCATCAAAAGTTCCGGAGAAGAAAATATTGAAGTCCCAGCAGGCATCATCTTCATGCCGATAATTATTTGTGCTATAGCTGTTAGTATGAAGCCAACACCTAAAAAAAGGATCAACAGACCCAATTGCCCTAAGCCGGAAAACCCTTTAACACTTTTGTACTGCATAAGCTAAGCTGATAAGTTGTAAATTTGCAGCCGCAAATATACAACTTAGATATGCCCAAAATAGGCAACATACAATTACCCGAATTCCCGTTGCTGCTGGCACCTATGGAAGATGTAAGCGATCCCCCCTTTAGGGCTGTTTGTAAAGTAAACGGTGCAGACCTGATGTATAGTGAATTTATAAGCAGTGAAGGATTGATACGGGATGCGATGAAAAGCAGGCAGAAGTTGGATTTTAGTGAAGAAGAAAGGCCTTTTGGGATACAGATATTTGGGGGAGATGAAGATGCTATGGCCATGAGCGCCCGCATTTGCGAAACTGTAAATCCTGACCTGGTAGATATAAATTTTGGATGCCCGGTGAAAAAAGTGGTAAGTAAAGGTGCTGGCGCCGGGGTATTAAAAGATATCGGGCTAATGGTGCGGCTTACTGAAGCCGTGATAAAAAGTACCCGGCTACCCGTAACCGTTAAAACAAGATTAGGTTGGGACGATAACAGCAGGAATATTGAGGAAGTAGCCGAACGGATGCAGGATATTGGCGTGCAGGCCCTGGCCATACATGGCCGTACCCGCTGCCAGTTATACAAAGGTGATGCAGACTGGACGTTGATTGGGAAAGTAAAAAATAATCCACGGATGCATATTCCCATTTTTGGGAATGGCGATATTGACAGTCCCTACAAAACACTCGAATATAAAAACCGCTATGGCGTGGATGGCATTATGATTGGCCGTGCTGCAATAGGTTATCCCTGGATATTCCGGGAAATAAAACACTACCTGCAGACGCAAACTATTTTACCGCCGCCGAATTTAAATGAGCGCATAGAAGTATGCAAAACACATTTATTTAAATCGGTAGAGTGGAAAGGCCCCATAGTTGGCATTAATGAAATGCGCCGCCATTATACCAATTATTTAAAAGGCTTGCCGGGCATAAAAGAATTCCGGTATAAATTAGTGACACTTAACTCACCCGAAGCAGTAAACGAAGTATTAGATGAAATCAGTGAGCATTATAAAGATTACCAGTTTGAGCGTACGCCAATAGAAATAATTAATTATCATGAGAAGTGTCCATTATAAAGGATGGGAATACGGATGACACGGGTTATTGCGGATAAGAACGGATTTATTTGAGCCCGGTTTCACTGGCGTAATAATATTGTGCAGGATATCTCAAACGCCAATTGCCTCTTTTAATTCTTTACTCATTGGCTCTACCCCGGCTTCAAAAAAATGCGTAAGGTTTCCTTTTTCATCCACCAGATATTTACAGAAATTCCAGGAAGGTGCGACATGATTCCAGCCATTTTTATTCTCGTCTGTCAGCCAACGATACACTTCATTTTGCAAAGAATTTTTAATTACCGTACTTTTTTTTGTAATGGGAAAACTAACGCCATAATTTACTTTACAAAATGCAGCAATAGTTTCATCTCCTTCTTTTTCCTGCGCTCCAAAATCATTTGCCGGAAAACCAAGGACAATAAGTTTATCCTGATATTTTTCCTGCAAGGCCTGCAACCCTTCGTATTGCCTGGTATATCCACAATCGGAGGCTGTATTTACGAGTAATACTTTTTTATTTTTTAAGCCTGAAAATGGTAATTCATTACCGTTATTCAGCGTTATGCTTAAATCATAAAATGACGTTGCGGGCATTGTGCTGGCTGAAATTTTTCTAGTGTTTTTTCCGGTTAGTGAGGTGAGCGCATTAAACAAAGGATAAACGAATCTCAGGAATTTTTGCCGTATAGTCATTAGAGAAATTTAGCCAATAAGTTTTTTAAATAAATTTAACCGTCCAGCATAGGGTGGGTATTTAACGGAAGGATCGAGCCAGGTCGGTGTTTTCAATACGGCTTTTTTATGGCTGAATGTATCAAAACTAAATCTACCGTGATACCTGCCCATACCGCTGGTACCCCGGCCACCAAAAGGCAAATTATGATTTACCAAATGAACGCTGGCATTGTTTACACATCCGCCACCAAAGGCTACAGATTGCAACCACAATTTTTCTTTATCCTTATTATTGGTAAAAACATAAAACGCTAGCGGATTTTTATTCCTGCCTATTATTTTGAGTGCATCTTCCATTTCAGTAAACGAAATAATGGGTAGCAAGGGGCCGAATATTTCATCATTCATAATGCCCCCGTCCATGTTAATATTATCAAGTAAAGTAGGCTCAATAAATAATTTTTCCCGGTCTGTTTTACCTCCATATAATATTTTTCCATCCTTTAAATAACTAACCAGCCGGTCGAATTGTTTTTCATTGATGATTTTTCCGTAATCGTAGCTGCTGGCAGCATTCCCTTTAAAAAATGTCTCAATGGCTTTCTTTAATTCTGCTACCAAGGCGTCTTTTTGGGAAGCATGCACCAGCACATAATCAGGTGCCACACACATTTGCCCGGCGTTAGAAAATTTGGGAAAAGCAATTCGTTTTGCTGCAACTTTTATATCAACCTCTGCTTCCACAACGCAGGGGCTTTTACCGCCCAACTCCAGCGTAACAGGCACGAGATTTTTAGCTGCATTCTGATAAATAATTTTTCCAACTGCCGTGCTTCCTGTATAAAACACATGATCAAAAACAAAATTGTTCATCATCTCCGTTATAACCTCAGCTCCATCTCCCTCAACAAACAGAACATATTGTTCATTAAAAGTTTCGGTTATCATTTTTTTCATAATTGCAGATGTTGCCGGTGCAAACTCAGAAGATTTCAACACAACACAATTGCCGGCAGCCATGGCTCCTATTAATGGAGTAAATAATAATTGAAAGGGATAATTCCAGGGACTTATAATTAGAACAACACCTAAAGGTTCCGGAACAATCAGGCTTTTTGAGGGTAAATTTGCCAGGTTTGTACGAACGCTTTGCGGCCGCATCCACTTACTTAATTTACGGAGGGCATTTTTAAGTTCTGAAATAAAAAAACCATTCTCTGTAATCCAGCATTCTTCCGGGCTTTTCTTAAGATCGGTATGCAAGGCTTCAAATATTTCAATCTCATACTTAGTTACTACGGCCAGTAATTTTTGCAATTGCTGCTTTCGGAAATCAAATTCTTTAGTAGTTCCTGTTTCAAAAAAAAGACGCTGTGCTACCAATTTATTTACCAGGTCCATTTACCTTAAATTTGTTTTTAAAGTTAGTAAACAATTTTATGACTGATGAACAATATATGCAACTTGCATTATTGGAAGCACAAAAAGCTTTTGAAAAGGATGAGGTTCCCATAGGGGCGGTGCTGGTAATGAATAATAAAATTATTGCCAAAGCACACAACCAGGTAGAGTTACTTAATGATAGTACAGCCCACGCAGAAATTTTAGCGCTTACAACCGCCTTTAATTTCTTAGGCAGTAAATACCTGCCCGAAGCGACATTGTTTGTAACCATTGAACCATGCCTTATGTGCAGCGGGGCTTTGTATTGGAGTAAAATTGGTAAAATAATTTTTGGAGCCAGTGATGATAAAAACGGTTATAGAAAAGTGGCAGGCAGTAACAATCCTTTTCATCCTAAAACAAAAATTATTGGAGGCATTCTCCAACAAGACTGCGGTAAATTGATGAGGGATTTTTTTATTGCAAAAAGGTAGCTTGTAAAATTTAACGCATAAGGTATTCTTTTAAAAATTTCCGAAATAGGAAACATCAGTTTAAAAAATTGGGATTAAAAAAGTTAGGCTTTAATTTTGCATCAGTTACATAATTATATTTTACACCTTTAAAACATATATCATGGCATTTACATTAGCCCCCCTTCCTTATGCTTACGAGGCATTAGAACCACATATTGACACAAAAACCATGGAGATACATCATGATAAGCACCAGCAAGCTTACGTTGATAATTTAAATAAAGCCATTGCAGGTTCGCCACATGAAAATAAGAGCCTGGAAGAATTAGTAAAAAATGCTGGCACAATCAGTCCTGCGGTACGCAATAATGCTGGTGGACACTGGAACCACACTTTCTTTTGGGATACCCTGGCTGCTAATGCGGGCGGGGCTCCGTCCGGAAAATTAGCTGATGAAATTAATTCAGCCTTCGGGACTTTTGAAGCTTTTAAAGAAAAATTAAACGCTGCTGG
>JBDSDN010000253.1:0-3204 GCA_039920545.1 Ferruginibacter sp.
AAGTTTTGTTACTGGAAGCAGGTCCGTTTTATGATCCACGTAAAAATTCTTCTCAATTCAAATATAGTTACGAATCGCCCAGAAGGGGCGCCGGTACTAAAGATCGACCTTTTGGTGACTTTGATGCGTCTTTTGGTGGGTGGCAATTAGAAGGTGAGCCCTATACCAAAAAAGATGGTACATCTTTCGATTGGTTTAGAAGCAGGATGCTGGGTGGACGCACAAACCACTGGGGTAGAATTTCACTACGTTTTGGCCCAAAAGATTTTCAGCCTACTGATGGGCTTAGCGAAGCCTGGCCCATAACCTACAATGAAGTAAAACCGTATTACGATAAGATAGACCGCCTGTTAGGAATTTACGGTACCATTGAAAATTTAGAAAATGATCCGGATGGAATTTTTCTAACCCCGCCAAAACCCCGGCTGCCAGAGCTTTTCATTATTAAGGGCGCAGCGGCAGCAGGAGTAAAAGTCATACCCGGCAGAGGTTCGGTTCTTACAGAAGCTTTACCCGGCAATAAAGACAGGGGCGCCTGTTTTTATTGCGGGCAATGTAGCCGCAGTTGCAAAGTTTACGCAGATTTTTCTTCTTCTTCTTGCCTGGTAATACCTGCTCTTGCAACCGGTAACCTGGAAGTTATTGCGAATGCAATGGTTCGGGAAGTAATTACTGATAAAAATGGATTAGCAACAGACGTTGCTTATGTGAATAAAGAAGACATGCAGGAATACCAGGTTGCCGGGACAACTATTATTTTAGCTGCAAGCGCCTGCGAATCTGCACGCATTTTGCTTAATTCTACTTCAGCTGTTTATCCAAATGGGCTTGCTAACAGTAGCGGCCTGGTCGGTAAATATTTACAGGATTCTACCGGGTCTTCACAATGGGGAGTGTTACCACAGCTGGTGGACAGGAAACGGTTTAACGAAGATGCTGCCGGCAGTATTAATGTTTACGGCCCATGGGTAACCGACAATAAAAAATTAGATTTCCCGAGAGGTTATCATATTGAATTTGGTGGCGGTATGAGCATGCCGTCATACGGGTTTGGTGGGTCGGTGCCTAAGCTTAATGGCTTGGTGCCTGGTAAGGATGGAAAAATGAAAGTTGGCGGTGGTTATGGTGCCGCTTTGAAAGACGATTACCGAAGATTTTATGGAACTGATTTTGGAATGGCGGGGCGTGGAGTCGGGATGGCACGAATAGATAATTATTGCGAAATAGATCCTTCAGTCGTTGATAAATTTGGTATTCCCGTATTACGTTTTCATTATAAATGGAGTAGCGAGGAAATTAACCAGGCTAAGCATATGCAGCAAACGTTTAGTAATATTATGCATAAAATGGGGGCAATAACTTTATCAGATCCGCATGGTCCCGAAGACATGTGGGGGCTGGAAGCACCTGGTAGAATTATTCATGAAGTTGGTACCGCAAGAATGGGAAACGATAGTAAAAAATCTGTATTAAATAAATGGTGCCAGGCCCATGATTGTAAAAATCTGTTTGTAGTAGATGGGGCAGCAACCGTGCAGCAATCTGATAAAAATGCCACCTGGACAATATTGGCACTTTCCATGCGCACAGCAGAATATATTTTAGATCAACGCCGAAAACAGAATATTTAAGAACAAAATTTAGATTATGGATCGCCGCAAATCATTAAAAATAATTGGGCTTAGCAGTTTTTCTGCTGGGGTACTTTTAGATGCTTGTAAGCCCGGAGCAACTGAAGTAAAAGCGCCGGCTCCTGCTAAAGAAACTGAGGATCTGGCTGACCGCCAGGTTACAGAGATAGCACGGGATAAAGAACTGCATAGCGAAACTTTTTTTACCCCACACGAAATGTCAACTATCACGCTATTGGCAGATATCATTATCCCAAAAGATGAAAAATCCGGCAGTGCGTCGGATGCCAAAGTGCCGGAGTTTATAGAATTTATTGTAAAAGATATGCCTGATCACCAAGTGCCCATGCGTGGCGGATTACGATGGCTTGATCTGCAATGCTTAAAATTATACCAACAGTCTTTTAAAGATTGCACGGCCGCACAGCAGATACAAATGGTGGAGAAAATTGCATATCCCGGGAAAGCAATGCCAGGTATGAAACAAGGCGTAGCATTTTTTAATCGAATGCGAAACCTTACTGCCAGTGGCTTTTTTACCACAAAAATCGGTATGGATGATGTTGGTTATGTAGGTAACAAGCCGAACCAATGGATCGGCGTACCGCCAGAAATAATAAAACAGTATGGGTTGGAAAATGTAAAATTTACTTAGAATTAAAACTGTAGGAGGCTTGCCTCAGTTCGAGAATTTTTTTTGAATTTGGTTATAAAAATTCACTAAATAAATGGAAGTTTTTTTTAAATAATTAAGAATTCATAAAAACGAGTTTCGTTTATTAAACTAATTATCTTTTATGAAATATTCCCCTATTCACAATTTCATTAATGGAAAATTTGTCGTTCCTGTTTCGCAGAAAACCCAGGAAGTTATTTCTCCCATTGATGGGAATTTTTTATCAACCGTACCGTTGTCTTCCGGTGACGATTTAGAGCATGCAGTTGCTGCAGCAAAAAAAGCCTTTTACGCCTGGAGCAAAACACCCATTAAAGAAAGGGTTCAGGTTTTTTTCCGGTACAAAACTTTATTGGAAAAAAATATAAAAGAACTGGCAGAATTGTGCAGTGAAGAAAATGGAAAAACATTTAGTGAGTCAGTTGCCGAAATTGAAAAGTGTATTGAGCTTACAGAGTTTGCAACATCGCTCCCGCAGTTGGTAACCGGTGAAGTATTAGAAGTCAGCAGGGGCGTAGAATGCCGTACCGAGCATGTTGCTCTTGGTGTGGTTGCTTCTATTGTGCCATTTAATTTCCCCAGTATGGTGCCCATGTGGACAATGCCAAACGCAATAGCGCTGGGCAATTGTATGATCCTGAAGCCCTCAGAAAAAGTACCGTTGAGTGTTGGAAGACTTGCTCAACTTTTAAATGAAGCAGGTTTGCCTGAAGGGGTTTTTAATATTGTGCATGGAGATACAGAAATTGTAAATGCTATCTGCGATCATCCGGGTATTGAAGCGGTAACTTTTGTAGGCTCTACCAAAGTGGCCAAAATTGTTTACCAAAGAGCCACTTCAAATTTTAAAAGATGCCTGGCTTTAGGTGGTGCAAAAAATCATTTAATGGTATTGCC
>JBDSDN010000254.1:0-8961 GCA_039920545.1 Ferruginibacter sp.
ACCGGTGCCTCTCCTTTATTAATAGATACGGATGAAAATAACTGGCAAATGGATCTGAACCTGCTGCAGGGATTTCTAGAAAATGAAACAGAACAACAAAACGGCGCATGCCATTATAAAAAAGATGGGCGTCGTATTCCGATTATTATGCCCGTGCATGTATTGGGAAATATCTGCGATATTGAACGGCTGTTGGCAATAGCAAAACAGTACAATCTTATAGTTATAGAAGATAGTACAGAAGCTTTAGGAAGTTATTACAAAGGCAAACATGCAGGCAGCTTTGGATTAATGGGCACCTTTAGTTACAATGGTAACAAAATAATTACCACCGGTGGCGGCGGTATGATTGTTACAGACGATGAAGCCCTTGCAAAAAAAGCAAAACATCTTACCACCCAGGCCAAGAGTGACCCATTTGAATATATTCATGATGAGATTGGCTATAATTACAGGCTGGTAAACGTTGCAGCGGCAATGGGTGTAGCACAAATGGAGCAACTACCGGGCTTCCTTAAACGCAAAAAAGAGATCATTGCTTATTATAAAAAAGAACTTGAAGGCGTAGGAGATATAAAGTTTCAAAAAGTGAGTGATGAAGTAAACGCCAACTGGTGGCTGCCTACGATTTTCACTGCCAGGCAAAAAGAAATCTTAAAAATACTGAATGATCATAAATTGCAAAGCCGCCCCTTTTGGGTTCCTATGAACCAGCTTCGAATGTTCAAAAACGATATTTACATCAATAAAAATGACAGGTCAGATTTTGTATACCAGCATTGCCTCAGTATTCCTTGCAGCACTAATATTACTGATGCTGAAATGCAGGGAGTTGTTGAAAAAATAAAGGAAATATTTTAAATTTTTTTTGCCATATAGAAAAGTGTAGACTCCTATGTATGACCTTCTGAAAAGAATTCTTGATATTCTCATTGCTTCAGTAGCGCTTATTTTACTATCACCTATTCTTATTCCCGTAATTATTATTTTAAAATTTACCGGAGAGCATGAAGTCTTTTATTTGCAAAAAAGAATTGGGTATAAAAACAAAACCTTTAATATCTGGAAATTTGCCACCATGCAAAAGAACAGTCCAAATATTGGCACTGGTGAAATTACTTTACGTAACGATTCCCGGGTAACAAGCTTTGGCAGATTTTTGCGTAAAACTAAAATAAATGAACTGCCACAGATTTTTAATGTTTTTAAAGGGGAAATGAGCATTGTAGGGCCAAGACCATTGATGGATGTAAGTTTTAAATTATATTCTCCTCAGGTGCAGAAAAGCATTTATGATTCTAAACCTGGCATTACTGGCATAGGGTCTCTTGTGTTTAGGGATGAAGAAAAGCTGGTTTCCGAAGCCGCCGACCCCAGGGCCATGTACGATTCTATTTATCCATATAAAGGCCAGTTAGAACTGTGGTACAGGGATCATAAATCTATCCTGAACGATTTAAAAATAATTTTTCTTACCGGCTGGGCTATTATTTTTCCTGCCAATAAACTTACCCCAACTTTTTTTAAAAATCTACCCAAAAGAAATTTTTAGGTTTGTCTAGCTCTTATCTCTCAAACTTTAAACAATTATTTAATTAAATTGTAATGGCTTAGTCAAATCTACTCATGCATACATTTACAATAAAAGATCTGGAAAACCTTTCCGGCGTAAAAGCCCATACCCTGCGTATCTGGGAACAACGTTATAGTTTTTTAAAGCCAACACGTAGTTTTACCAACATTCGTCGTTACAATAACGTAGAATTAAAAACGATACTCAATATTGCCTTGCTGAATAAATACGGGTATAAAATTTCGCACATAGATAAGATGACTGCGGCAGAAGTACATGCAAAAATTCTTTCTCTAAACCCCGAGGCGCAGCAGGAACGTATCGTAAATGAACTCATTCAAAACATGATTGACCTGGAGATAAATGCTTTTGAAACAATCCTTGAAAAAAATATTATCGGCCGTGGCATAGAGAGAACAATTTCCCAGATCATTTTTCCTTTCCTGGAAAAAATTGGCATCCTTTGGGTTACAAATCACATAAACCCTGCCCAGGAGCACATGGTAAGCAATATTATACGTCAAAAATTAATAGTAGGCATCGATGGAGCGCACACTTCCATTAAGGTAAACAAATCAGTGCTTTTGTTTTTACCAGAAGGAGAGCACCACGAATTAGGCCTGTTGTTTATGCATTATCTCTTAAAAAGCAGGGGTGCAGAGGTAATTTATGTCGGGGCAAATATTCCCATTAAAGATGTTGAATATGTTGTTACCCTTAAAAAGCCCACATACGTATATTCTCACCTTACTACTGTCGGAGCAAAATTTAATTTTGAAAAATTTTTATCCGCTTCCATCAAGGCTTTTCCAAAAACTACTATAATTATTTCGGGGCTCCTTACCCAGGTTTACGAAAAAAAAATACATCCACCCATTGTTTTTAAACGTTCCTTTAAAGAGGTAATGGAGTTTGTAACAACTTTATAATCAACCCGTAATTTTTTTTTGAAAAATTTACCCACAAAACACTCAACTGTAAATATTTCTGTTTAACTTTGTCGTATCAAAAACTAAACAAAATGTCCAGCCTTGAATTTAACAATATGTTGGTGAGTAATTCAGATTTTCTTAAATCATTTGCTTTTACCCTGACAAGAGATAATGAATCAGCGAAAGATTTAATCCAGGAAACGATGTACAGGGCAATTGCTAATAAGGATAAATATAATATCGGTACTAATATAAAAGCATGGATGTACACCATAATGCGTAATATTTTCATAAATAATTACCGCAAAAAAGTAAGACAGAATACGGTTTTTGATAATACTCCAAACGATTTTTTACTGGATTATAACCAGGCAGCGGTTACGAATACTGCGGAAATAAATTTAAAGCTTAAGGACATACAGGCCTCAATATTTAAATTACCCTCAATTTTTAAGGAGCCATTTGTTATGTACTATGAGGGTTACAAATATAATGAGATAGCAGAGGTTTTACGTGAGCCCTTGGGTACCATAAAAAGCAGGATACATTTTGCCCGCAAACTATTAAAAGAGCAATTGACCAGGTATTAAGTACGCATAATTATTTTTTATACCTGTTTCCACTTCAATAAACATATTTTCGGGTAGTGAATAAAGTAGTAGTAATTGGGAGCGGATTTGCAGGCATGTCGGCCGCAACGTTTATGGCAAAAGCAGGTTGGGATGTTACTGTTTTAGAAAAGCATGGATTGCCTGGCGGAAGAGCGAGAAAATTTTCTGAGCAGGGTTTTACGTTTGATATGGGGCCAAGCTGGTATTGGATGCCGGACGTTTTTGAAAGATATTTTAATTCTTTTGATAAAAAAACTGCAGATTATTATTTATTAAGCCGGCTCAGTCCTTCCTATCGTGTTTATTACTCAGATGGACCCTTAAACATTCCATCAGATTATGGAGCACTGCAATCGTTATTTGAATCTTTAGAAAAAGGGGCCGCAATAAAACTGGATGCTTTTTTAGAAGAAGCTGAATATAAATACGAGGTGGGCATTAATAAGCTGGTATATAAGCCCGGCCGTTCTTTGAATGAATTTATAGACGTTGATTTAGCTAAAGGAATATTAAGATTGGATGTGTTTACTTCAATGAAAAAACACATCAGTAAATATTTTAAGCACCCTAAGCTTGTTCAGCTCATGGAATTTCCGGTTTTATTTTTAGGCGCCTTGCCACAAAATATACCGGCTCTGTACAGTTTGATGAACTATGCAGATATAAAATTAGGCACCTGGTATCCCGGAGGTGGAATGTATGCAGTCGTAGCCGGAATGCATAGACTGGCCATGGAACTGGGCGTAAAATTTTGTTTTGAAAATGAGGTTACCGGTATTGTAGTTGATAAAACCTTGGCAAGTTCTGTAACAGCATTAAAAAGATCTTCAAATGGTTTACCTGAAAAATGCAGTTATGATGCAGATGTGGTTATAGGTGCTGCGGACTATCATTTTATAGAAAGCGAATTGTTGCCCGAAAATTGCCGGTCCTACACCGAAAAATATTGGGATACCCGGGTGATGGCGCCGTCCTGCCTCATATTCTATGTAGGACTAAATAAAAAATTAAAAAATATGGTACATCATTCCTTATTTTTTGATGTAGATTTTGATAAGCACGGCCAGGAAATTTACGACCAGCCCAAATGGCCTGCAGAACCGCTTTTCTACGTTAGTGCAACATCTGTTACTGATGAGAATGTTGCGCCGGCAAATTGTGAAAACCTGTTTTTTCTTATCCCGGTAGCCGCTGGTTTAAGAGGAGATACAGAAAAGCTCAGGGATGAATATTTTATAAAAATTATTGAACGTTTTCAAAGACGGGTGGGGGAAGAGGTGATTAATAATATAGTCTTTAAAAAATCCTATGCAGTATCCGATTTCGTAACTGACTACAATGCATATAAAGGAAACGCTTATGGCCTGGCAAATACGCTTAGGCAAACAGCTATTTTAAAGCCGTCCTTAAAAAGTAAAAAAGTGAATAATCTTTTTTATACGGGGCAATTAACGGTGCCAGGGCCTGGGGTTCCCCCATCATTAATTAGTGGGGAAGTAGTAGCTAAAGAAGTTTTAAAACAATTTAAATAAAATGGGTCTAAGTTGTATTCTTAAAGAGGAATTTTTTTTTTAAAATGGCAGCATTAATTTAACCAGCTATGATTCATCTTTTTCATGAAGTAAGCAGTAAATGTAGCAGGCTTGTCACCGAGCAGTACAGTACCTCGTTCAGCAGTGCAATTAAATTATTGCACCGGGAGCTTCGTGTGCCAGTATATAATATTTATGGGTTCGTTAGGTTTGCGGATGAAATTGTAGATACTTTTCATGAATACGATAAAGAACTTTTGCTGCAGAAGTTTAAGATAGAAACTTTTGAAGCTATAGAAACCGGTATTAGTTTAAATCCCATTTTAAACAGTTTTCAATCTACGGTAAATAAATACAATATAAATACACAACTAATAAATGCTTTTTTTGACAGCATGGAAATGGATTTAAATAAAACAAAATATGATGTCTCTGGCTATAGTGAATATATTTATGGGAGTGCTGAAGTCGTGGGGCTTATGTGCCTGTATGTTTTTTGTGAGGGAAATAAAGATAGGTACCAATACCTTAAACCTTCTGCACAGGCACTCGGGGCCGCTTTTCAGAAAGTAAATTTTTTGCGTGATGTAAAAGCTGATTATGAGCAATTAAACCGCACTTATTTTCCGGGCATTGATTTTAAAAACTTTACCCAGGATATGAAACAGCGGATTGAAGAAGACATCACCAGGGATTTCAATAATGCTTATGAGGGTATTTTGCAATTACCTTTAAAAGCGAGGTTTGGGGTATATGTTGCTTACAAATATTATCTATCCTTATTCCACAGGATCAAAAAATTACATCCTGCTGTTTTAATGGAAGACCGGATACGGGTCCCGAATTATTCCAAAGTTTTTATATTAATGCGTGCAGGTTTAAGAAGCCAGTTAAATCTTTTATAGTCCTTAAAAAACCAATTTAGCTTTGTCACAGGTAATTACAGTAAACGAATCAGATATAGCCCTGGGCAGTATGGGTAAAATGGAGGCGCATGAAAAAGGGATATTGCACCGTGCCTTCAGTGTGTTTATTTTTAATACCAAAGGTGCTATGCTTTTGCAGCAGAGGGCTCTTAACAAATATCATAGTGGCGGCCTTTGGAGCAATGCCTGCTGCAGCCACCCGCAACCTGGGGAAGATACCTCGGTGGCAGCATACAGGAGATTAAAAGAGGAAATGGGTTTCACCGCAAATCTTGACGAAGCCTTCAGCTTTCTTTACAAAACTAATTTTGATAATGGCCTCTCAGAGCATGAATATGATCATGTGTTTACAGGCATTTATGATGGAGATATAAACCCTGATAAAAAAGAAGTAAAAGATTATTGTTTTCTTCCCATGAACGAAATACGTACAGGACTGCAGGCCCATCCGCAAAAGTATACTTCGTGGTTTAAAATTGCATTTCCAAAATTGGAAGATTATCTTGCAACGGTATCAGTATAATTTGTAGAATGAAAATGCGGCCGGCAATTATAATCGGGAGTGGTGTCGCCGGCATGGCGGCAGCCACCAGGCTTTCGGTAGCAGGGTTTTCTGTGACCGTTTACGAGAAAAACAGTTATCCTGGCGGAAAATTATCTTTTTTTGAAACACAAGGCTACCAATTTGATGCCGGCCCTTCACTATTTACCCAGCCAGAAAATATAGAGGAACTTTTTAAATTTGCCGGTGAAGATATCACTGAGTTTTTCACTTATAAAAAACTAGATAGTGCCTGCGAATATTTTTTTGAAAATGGAAAAAAGGTAACGGCTTTTACTGATACGCAATTGTTTGCAGCAGAAATCGCAGAAAAAACCGGCCAGCCTGCCGCCGCTGTGACTCAATATTTACTATCCGCTAAAAACTTATATAATAAGATTGGTGGTATTTTCTTAAACTATTCTTTACACAAATATTCTACCTGGCTCCATCCCCGTACGCTTAAAGCTTTAAGTGCTTTAAAACCCGGCTATCTTTTTAAAACCCTGCATGGGTATAACAGCAATAAATTTTCTTCACCTGAAGTTACACAATTGTTTAACCGGTATGCCACCTATAATGGGAGTAATCCTTACGCAGCCCCGGCAATGCTCAGCGTAATACCTCACCTGGAGCAGAATGAAGGAGCTTTTTATCCCCAGGGAGGTATGAGCAGTATTACCAATGCGCTGTATAAGTTAGCAATAAAAAAAGGCGTTCAATTTAAATTTAATACACCCGTGCAGCGCCTCATACACCACGAGGGTAAAGTGAAAGGTGTTGTTACGGACGGGGGCAACTTTTTTGCCGATACTATAATAAGTAACGGCGATATATATTTTACCTATGAAAAACTTTTAGGGCATTCTCCTAAAGCAAAAAAAATCTTAAAGCAGGAACGGAGCAGCAGCGCTCTTATTTTTTATTGGGGGATTAACAAAAAATTCCCGGCGCTGCAGCTGCACAATATATTCTTCAGCAAGAATTACAGGGAGGAGTTTGACCATATTTTTTTAAAAAAATCATCCTATGCAGATCCTACAGTTTATGTAAACATTACCTCAAAAATGGAATCTGGGCATGCAACACCTGGCGGCGAGAATTGGTTTGTAATGATAAATGTTCCGGCAAACGCAGGCCAGAATTGGCCACGGGTTATCCAGGAGACTAAAAAAAATATTCTGGAAAAAATGGAGAGAATATTAGGAGAAAGTATCGAACCATTTATAGAAACAGAAGATATTTTGGATCCCCTGCAAATTGAGGAAAAAACAGGGAGTTACAGGGGGTCTTTATACGGAAGCAGCTCTAATTCAAAAATGGCTGCCTTTTTTCGACCCGCCAACTTTACCAACTATATAAAGAATTTATACTTCTGTGGTGGCAGTGTACATCCCGGCGGCGGAATACCTTTGTGTTTTAAAAGTGCAAAGATTGCAACGGAATTAATAATCAGGGATTTTAAAAAGCAAAGGAATTAATTTTTTTTGAAAAACGTCTATACCAAATACCAGGTTGCTACCGCAATTGCTATTTTATTTCACCTAATAGGCTTGGTTGGGATTTTATTTTTTGATAAAGCTTTTTTTATCAAAACTACTTCTCTGAACATGTTACTCATGTTTGCCTTGCTCATATACACCCAGTTTAACCCTGGAAAATATTTTATTATATTCCTGTCAATTTGTGTGGCCACCGGAATTTTAGTAGAGGTTATCGGGACACATACGGGTCTTTTATTCGGACAATATGAATACGGAAATGTACTCGGGCCTTCACTACAGCAGGTGCCTTTAATTATAGGAATTAATTGGTTTATTATTATATACTGTTGTGGCATTACCATCTATATGTTTCTTACAAAACTTATAGATAAACTCGCCGTAGAAACAGGCACTACCAGGCCGGCGCTCAAAGCAATTTCAATTATAGTTGATGGAGCAAGCTTAGCTGTTTTTTTCGATTGGCTCATGGAGCCGGTTGCCATAAAACTTGGCTATTGGAAGTGGCTTCCGGCTGCTGAGGTACCTCTATATAATTATGCCTGCTGGTTTCTTATAAGTTCTTTATTGTTAATTGTTTTTCATTTTGCCACATTTAATAAGCAAAACAAATTTGCTGTAAATTTGTTACTTATACAGGCCATGTTTTTTTTATTGCTCAGGACTTTTTTATGAATTTGATTGTATTCATCCCTATTATGCTCGGTACCTTTTTGCTGATGGAAGCTATTACCTGGCTTGCGCACCGGTATGTTATGCATGGCTTTTTGTGGTATCTGCACCAGGATCATCACCAGCCACAACCTGGCTTATTTGAAAAGAACGATGCCTTTTTTTTAATTTTTGCAATTCCCAGCTGGCTTTGTATAATGTTAGGTTTGCAACAGCAACGGTATTGGTTGGCAGCCATTGGCTTTGGTATAGCCATGTATGGCCTTGCATATTTTCTTGTACACGATGTAATTATTCACCAGCGTTTTAAATGGTTTACCAGGAGTAGTAATGTTTATGTGCGTACCATCAGGTGGGCACATAAAATGCATCATAAACATCTAAACAAACAACATGGCGAAAGCTTCGGTATGTTATATGTTGCCAGAAAGTATTGGGAAAAAGTAAAGGCAGATAAAAAGAGAAATGCCTTCTGATCTGTTTTGGGCGTGTCCCCATGCTATCGCAAGGGGCCGGGCTTTACGCTCTTACTACGGCACAAGGCAAGGCACAAAACCTTCACCGTGGTAACCGCTGCAATCCCTCACGCAACCTACCATTTCACTCGTAAGAATTTTCTTTATTATTTCAACCAATCCTTTTGAATACGCACTACACATATTTTATCATCCT
>JBDSDN010000255.1:0-17050 GCA_039920545.1 Ferruginibacter sp.
TGTCCTGTAAGTGCGGAAATAAACATATGTGGAATATTTTTGGGCAATTCTTTTTCTATAGCTGATTTTAATTCCTCATCTAACATATCAGATTTACTTATGGCAATTACAAAATCCTTTTGCAGCATTTCAGGATTGTATTGCTCCAGTTCACTTCTTAATACTTCAAATTCTGCAGCATGGTCTTTACTATCTGATGGTACTAAAAATAATAATATGGAATTGCGTTCTATATGCCGTAAAAACCGGTGCCCCAAACCTTTTCCTTCTGCAGCACCTTCAATAATGCCGGGAAGATCTGCTATGCAAAAACTTTTTCCATCCCGGTAATCTACAATACCTAACTGAGGGACCAAAGTAGTAAAAGCATAGTCTGCTATTTTTGGTTTTGCTGCGGTTATACGGCTCAGTAAGGTTGATTTTCCGGCATTGGGAAAGCCGACCAAACCCACATCTGCCAATACCTTCAGCTCTAAAACTTTAAAGCCTTCCACACCATCTTCGCCGGGCTGTGCATACTCTGGCGCCTGGTTGGTTGATGTTTTAAAATTGCTGTTGCCGAGGCCGCCACGGCCACCTTTCATTAAAATAATTTCCTGCCCATCTACCAATATTTCTGCCTCCGTTTCACCTGTTTCATCGTTTTTTGCAATGGTACCAAGTGGCACTTCTATAATAATATCTTTTCCAAATTTGCCCGAAGCGTTATTGCCGGCACCATTTCCGCCGTCTTCTGCCAATACATTTTTATAATATCGTAAATGGAGCAAAGTCCATAATTGGGTATTGCCTTTTAAAATAATGTGTGCGCCCCTGCCGCCATCACCACCATCCGGTCCACCCAGTGCAGTGAGTTTGTTACGCATAAAATGTTTGCTGCCGGCACCACCGTGGCCACTGCGGCAAAATATTTTTATCTGGTCTACGAAATTTGATCTTTCCATTGCAGCAAAGGTGAGTAATTTTTATCCATTAAATTTGCAATACATGAATATGAAATATGAAATATTGATTGTAATATCGGCGTTTGCTTTTACAGGTTGCTGTTCTACTCGAAATACAGAAAGGCCATTGAATGGAAGTGCCGCAGCGATACCGGAATGTATAAACAAACTTATAGTACAATATAAAAGCGAGCCGAAACAAAATCCACCTCGAAGTATATATAGTTATACCTACAGTGAAAAAACTGTTTATTATGTGCCGGCAATTTGCTGTGACCAGTATAGTGATCTGTATGATGGGGATTGCAATATGATAGCCCATCCTGATGGAGGCCTTACAGGTAACGGCGATGGGAGGTTGCCGGATTTTATAAAAACCAAAACAATGGAAAAATTATTGTGGCATGATGAAAGAAAATAAACTGTTGGAAGTTTCTACAAAAACAGGATATTAATAATGTAGTAAAAACAAAGCTATCTAAACCTACTGGAAAAGCAGGGCATTAATAATCAATTATATGCTTTCAACCCGTCACCATATATTTATGAAAGTTGCAGCCAGTGGCAGCTTCACAAAGGCAAGCAAAATATTATTTATAAGCCAACCAGCAATTAGTAAACACATTAAAGCGCTGGAAGAGTATTACAAACAAACATTTTTTGAAAGAAAAGGCAACAATATTAAATTGACTGCTGCAGGCAATATATTGTTTCAGCGTTTAAAAGAAGCTATAAAAATTCAGGCTCAGTTAGAATTTGAACTAAGTACACTTACCAATAAATTTAAAGCAAAGGGCGAATTAAAACTCGGCGCAAGCACAACTGTTGCCTTGTATATAATCCCAAAAATGCTTTCCCGGTTTCACCAAAAGTACCCCAATGTAAAAATTAGTTTATTAAACCGCAATACAGACACCATTGTACAGGCACTGCTGGAGGAAGAAATTGATATTGGCATTGTGGAAGGCAAGAAAAAACTTTCTGCTATAATTTACCAGCCATTTATAAAAGATGAAGTGGTAGCGGTGTGCAGTGCTAAAAGCCCTATAGCCAAAAAAATAAATTTGAGTATTGAAGAATTTAAGAAAACGCCTGTAGTGCTCAGAGAGCAGGGCTCGGGCACCTTAGATGCTTTAAAGGATACGCTGGAAAAAAAAGGAATAAAGTTATCTGAATTAAAAGTAGGGATAAGGCTCGCAGGTACTGAAGCACTAAAAAACTTTTTAAGGGAAGATGTTTGCCTCGGATTTTTGCCAAAGGGATCAGTAACCCGGGAATTAAAAGAAGGCGACCTGGTTGCGGTAAAAATTGAAGACTTTAAAATAGAAAGAAATTTCTTTTTTATACAAAGGCGGGGAGCTGATAATAATGAATTAAATAAATCATTTATAAAATTCTGTAAAAGCAGCTTATAATATTAAGTTATACCCTATAATAAAAGAGTATGCAAATTGTTATAATAGCACCTGTAGTTTTACAAGATGTTAACCTTGTTAAAGCCGCAAACGGGAATAAGTTCACTTACCTGTGCTGAATGTAATGCTGAGTATGCTGCCGATGATCTTCAAACCTACGCCCATTGTTGTAATCAACCATTAGTTGCTAACTATTTTCTTTCCGAACGCATGGGGAAAGAAATTATCAATGCCTCAGATTTAACGATGTGGCGATATGCTGCCGTACTTCCGGTATCGGATAAAAAAAATATTGTATCACTTGGGGAAGGAATGACGCCCATTTTATCATTAAATAAATTATCGGTTAAGTATGGTATTAATGAGGTGGTAATGAAGGATGAATCCTTTAACCCAACGGGCTCTTTTAAAGCCAGGGGAATAAGCCTGGCCATTTCTAAAGCAAAAGAATTTAATGTACGGAGCTGTATTGTGCCAACTGCAGGAAATGCCGGTGGGGCCTTAGCAGCCTATTGCGCAAAAGCGTCTATAGAATGTACTGTTGTAATGCCCCAGAAAACACCGGATATATTTAAACAGGAATGCATTTTATACGGGGCTGGGTTGATATTTGTTGACGGTTTAATAAGTGATTGTGCAAAAAAAGTAGCACAATTAAAATTAACGAAAGAATATTTCGATGTTTCTACCATGAAGGAGCCTTACCGGCTGGAAGGTAAAAAAACAATGGGATATGAAATTGCTGAGCAATGCGGATGGGAGTTGCCCGATGTGATTGTGTACCCGGCAGGTGGTGGTACAGGTTTGATAGGTATCTGGAAGGCATTCAAAGAAATGAAACAGCTGGGTTGGATTAGCGGCTGCTTGCCGCGGATGATTGCAGTACAATCTGCCAACTGCCCTTCTATAGAGTTTGCGCTTAAATATCCTTTAGATTGGAAGGAAAGATTTACGCCACAAGCCACGCTGGCAAATGGCCTTGCTGTGCCTTATCCTTTTGCAATGAAAATGATTTTAAAAGTTTTAGATGAATCCGGTGGGCAAACTTGTCATGTAACAGAAGCTGAAATTCTTAAAGCTGTTAAAGAAATTGCTTTGGAAGAAGGGATAATTGTTTCACCCGAAGGTGCCGCTGCCTGGCAGGGTCTTATAAATCTTATTGCTCAAAAGAAAATACATCCTTCAGAAAAAATATTAGTGCTGAATACAGGAAGCGGTTATAAGTATATGGATAACATTATGTGATGGAAATTGCCGCTGGCTCTCAGCTTACTCTGCGGCAAAAAGAAAAGCTATTTTCTTGTTTCATTCCATGTTTTATATTCTTTATTTACAGCCATATAATTTTCGGGAAGGTTTCTTAGCGGCTCACATTCTTTCCAGCTTTCCCTCATTTGCTGTGGTAGCTGCTGGTATAAGGCAGTGCCTTCGGTTTTCCAGGCAAGCATTTCATCTGTTACTTCTTTGATAATTTTATATGGGCTGCCCACAACCATACTTCTTGCAGGAATAATGCTATCGGCTTTTATAAGCGTTAAGGCACCCACTATACATTCATCGCCCAGTTGTACATTATCCAT
This sequence comes from Ferruginibacter sp., assembly GCA_039920545.1. Lineage (GTDB taxonomy): Bacteria > Bacteroidota > Bacteroidia > Chitinophagales > Chitinophagaceae > Ferruginibacter. The sequence continues at coordinate 3,940 of JBDSDN010000255.1, forward strand.
AATAACAGCGTTCATGCCTACCAGTGAGTTACGCCCGATTGTTGCACCATGAATAATAGCACCATGACCGATGTGTGCGCCTTCTTTTAATAAAACGGTTATGCCCGGAAACATGTGAATGGTACAGTTTTCCTGTACATTACAGCCGTCTTCAATAATGATCTGGCCCCAATCTCCACGTATAGCAGCACCAGGCCCGATGTAGCAATTTTTGCCAATAAATACATTGCCGGTAACGCAGGCTTGCGGGTGTACGAAGGATGTTTCTTGAATAACTGGTTTGTATCCTTTGAATTCGAAGATCATACCAAAGTTTTATTTGTTCTATAACACGTGCCTTTAAACATTGCCACTGTATGATTATTTTGATTGGTGATGGTGATATGGTATAATCCCGTACTTTTTCCGTTGTGCAATTCTTTTGCTTCTGCAGTAAGTACATCAGCAACATGAACGGGCTTTAAAAAATTTATCGAAGTATCCAGGGCCACTGATAATACATTGCGGTTGTTGCAAGCAAATGCAAAGCAACTGTCGCCTAAAGAAAATGCGATGCCGCCATGCACAATGCCCAGGCCATTCATCATTTCCGGACGCACAGTCATTTTTATTTTACTATACCCTTCTCTTATTTCAATAATTGTAATCCCCAGCCATTGACTGAAAAGATCATCTTTCATCACTTTTTGTATAACCTGATTGGCCCTGTTGTCATTTGTCATAAAAAATCACTTTTCGACTGGCGGATTAAAAATTGTTTTAAAATCAAAGGCAAATTCTGATGCACCGTTTTGCTGCAGACACATCAACCGCTCTACGGCTTCATCTAAAGATGGAACATAGCCAGCGGGAATATTCCATAAAACATAATAAGGCTGACCAAAATTTTCAAACCATTTTTTCCTGTTTTTCATTACCACTACATGTACCGAATTATATACAAAGTTTTTTAAGTGTGCTGCATTTTCCCACACAGAGAAATTCACAATGAGCCTGTCATCATTATATGGATTGTAAGAAGTAGCGTTGCCATCATCCGATTTTAGTCGCCAGATAAATCCTTCGCTTCTTTCTGCAAGCAGATTTATTTCATCCAGCTGTGCTACAAAATCTTCCATACCCGGTTCATTAATGTTTTTGCCAATCATACGGGCAATGTTTAACTGGGCAATGTGAAATGTAGTTGTGTCCATTTTTTATTCTCCTTTAAAAACAGGTGCTCTTTTTTCTAAGAAGGCTTTAATGCCTTCATGGTAATCATATGTATTTGCTGCTTTATATTGCAGTTCATCTTCTTTCTTCAATTGCTCTGCTAAAGAATTATTTAGTGAAGCATTCAAAGCCATTTTGGTAAATGCCAATCCTTTGGCTGGTAATTTAGAAAGGGCTTCAGCAATTCTCATACTTTCATCTGCAAAACTTTCATCCGTAAAAACCTTATAGATCATTCCTATCCGTTCTGCTTCTGCTGCAGTTACTTTATCGCCAAGCATCATTAATGCGCTGGCTTTTTGAAAACCAATAAGGCGTGGCAAAGTAAAAGTGCCGCCGCTGTCAGGTATTAACCCGATTTTACTGAAGGCCTGGATGAAGGACGCTGAAGCGGTTGCTACCACTACATCGCAGCACAAAGCAATATTTGCGCCGGCGCCGGCGGCCACACCATTTACAGCGCACACCACCGGTTTTTCTATGTGGCGGATAAGGGTTACAATCGGGTTGTAATGTTCCGCTAATATTTTATCAAAGCCCGGTGCATTGGGGCCGGTGAGTTCGCCCAGATCCTGGCCGGCACAAAATGCTTTTCCACTGCCGGTAATAAAAAGAACATTTACTTTTTTATCTCCTGCACAATCGGCTAGTATATTTTGCAGGGAAAGAGCCATCTCCCGGTTAAATGCATTAAATTTTTCCGGGCGGTTAAGGGTGATAATGGCAATGCTGTTTTTTATTTCTAATAAAATGGAAGACATATATAAAAGGGGTGAAGTGAAATACTAATTTAATCAAAAGTCATCAGGCAAAGGTCATTAAACTAAATTTCTGATCAACAATAACCTTACGGCCGATTGCTTAATGGATATTCAGTTGCTCAATGGCTGCGGGATAGAAGTGAAAAGCAAGCGAAGCGATGCTTGTAACGAATAGCCCGGACAACAGTTGATTATTTTATAATGCTGACAGCCCCTGATTTTTAATGGCATTTAAAATAATCAAAAGGTTCTTTACAATCAATGCACTGGTACAAAGCTTTGCAGGCCGTAGAACCAAACTGGCTGAGGAGTTTGGTATTGGACGAGCGACACTGCGGACATTGAATTACTGCAGTTTCTTTTTTACTGTATTGCGGTGGCGCTATGCCGTATGCTTTCAATTTTATTTTTCCTTCTTCGGTCATCCAATCGGTTGTCCAGGCTGGCGAAAGCACAGAAGTTATTTTTATTTTTTTATAACCATGCTCCAACAGTTTTAATTTTATATCTATGCTGATTGCATCTATAGCGGGGCAGCCGGAGTAAGTTGGGGTGATTGTAACAGCCCCACCCCATTCCTCCCCGGTGGAGAGGGGGTAAATTTCGACACTTCGTACAATGCCTAAATCTGTGATGGCGAGAACAGGTATTTCCGGATCAACTACTGTTTCCAGCAATTGCCAGATTTTTTTTTCTTCGGCACTGATATGTTCTTGTAAAATGTTCATTGCTAAAAAGCCCCTTTAAGGGTTGAGGTTTATGTTACCATTCTGCGCCCGGATAAGTTCTTTGCAGGTGTTGCATTTCGGCCAGAATAAATCCCAGGTATTCAGTGTGGTTGCCGGTTTTACCGCCGCTTTGCATAAATACTGTCTCCCCTTGTCGTTCTCCGGAAGAGGGGGAATATAAAGTGGCTTCTTCCAATACAGTTTTTACTTTCTCCAGCCAGGCTGGCTTTATAGAAACTAAATCAAAACCAAGGAGGGCCTCCTGTTCATAAGCTGCAGGCATAAAAAATTCGCCGGTATAAGGCCAAAGATTTTCAATGGCTTTAAGCATGCGCTGATGGCTTTCGGCTGTGCCATCACCAAGACGTATAACCCATTCGCTGCTCCACTTTACATGATAGGTTGTTTCTTTAATTGATTTTGCAGCAATGGCAGCCAGTTGTGCATCATCAGCTTTTTGTAACTGTTCATATAACCCGTACTGGTATACGCTGAAAAGATACTGACGTAAAATCGTTTGCGCCCAATCCCCATTTGGCAGTTCCGTCATCAATAAATTTTTAAATTCTCTTTCCGTTCTTAAGTAGGCAAGGCTATCTTCACTAACCTCACCCCCCGCCCTCTCCAAAGGAGAGGGAGCCTTGGTAGCGTTGATCAATTCTGAAGCGTACTGATAAAAATTCCTTGCCTGCCCCAGGAGATCAAGGCTTATGTTAGTAATAGCAATATCCTGTTCCAGGATAGGTCCATGTGCGCACCACTCAGCATTTCTTTGGGCAAGAATTAAAGAGCTGTCTGCAAGGTGGAGGGTGAGGTTGATTAGTGACTGGTTATCCATTGTGTAATTAGGAATTTGTAATTAGGAATTAGATTTAGATTGAGCTTTCGTTTGCAACTTTGCTTTGTCTAAATAGCCGATGTAACCATTTATTAATTTAAATACAAGTTCGCATTTTTCTTCACCGATTTTTAATTCGGTTTCATCTATATATTTTTCATCAAATGCCGTAGTTAATTGCTCCATTGTTTCCGTAACTGAACCTCTTGCGATAATGAAAAAGTTTCTGGTGTCAGTGTAAGTGTATCGTCCATAACCTTCGGGTATATTTCTGGTAATAGATCGGGAACAATCAATAATTTGGGTAGTTAAAAGAAATTTTTCTATAGCAGGAAATGTTTTAACCAATCCTGAAATATAGATTCGTAACAATCTTGATTGAATATAACAATCCAGTTCTTTATAACCTTTGTAATTCATAAATGCTGGTTTTACAAATTCCTAATACCTCACCCCAAATTCCACAGAAAATTTACATGTGTTTGATCTCATCCGGGAGTTCATAGAAGCCGGGGTGTCGGTAAATTTTATCTGCGGCTGGCTCATAAAAACTTTCGGCATCATCAGGATTGCTGGCATGAATGTATTTGCTTTCTACTACCCAAAGGCTTACACCTTCCTGCCTGCGGGTATACACATCCCGGGCATTTTCTATGGCCATGGCTGCATCGGCTGCATGGAGGCTGCCCGCATGTTTGTGGTCAAGGCCCTGTTTGCTGCGGATAAAAACCTCCCAAAGCGGCCATGCCTGCTCGTTAGGTAGCTTTTTATTTTCAGGACTATTGTCTCCGGCATTTTCATCCGGAATGTCGCCGTAATAAAATTTTCTGATCTGTATATGCATAATAGTAGTATAATATTTTAAGCTGCGTTTAAAGTTCCTTTACCTGTACGGATATTTTCGGGAGGGGTTTGGGGTTTCTTCTTCTCTGCATACGCCATCGCTGCTTCCCTTACCCATACGCCGTCTTCATGTGCGCTGCGCCTTGCCTGTAACCTTTGTTTATTGCATGGGCCATTGCCTTTCACCACGTTCCAGAATTCTTCCCAGTTTATTTCTCCAAAATGATATTGTTTGGTTTGCTCATTGTATTTAAGGTCTGCATCAGGGAGCGTCATGCCCAATAATTTTATTTGTTCTGCAATCATATTTACAAATTGCTGGCGTAGTTCATCATTTGTTTTACGTTTTATTTTCCATTTCATGCTTTGGTCATTGTTGGTGCTTTCGCTATCTTTTGGGCCAAACATCATCAGGCTTGGCCACCACCAACGGTTTATAGCATCCTGGCACATTGCTCTTTGTTCACCTGTCCCTTTTGATAAAACCAATAAAGTTTCAAAGCCCTGGCGCTGGTGAAAACTTTCTTCTTTACAGATACGAACATTGGCCCTGGCATAAGGTCCGTAAGAAGTGCGGCAGAGCATTACCTGGTTTAAGATTGCTGCGCCATCTACCAGCCAGCCGACTGCTCCCATATCGGCCCACGTAAGCGTAGGATAATTAAAGATGGATGAATATTTTGCCTTACCGGTGTGCAGGTCATCAATCATTTGTTCCCGGCTACTGCCTAGGGTTTCAGCAGCAGAATATAAGTACAAACCGTGGCCTGCCTCGTCTTGCACCTTGGCAATAAGAATAGCTTTTCTTTTTAAAGTTGGGGCCCGGCTTATCCAATTGCCTTCGGGTAGCATCCCAACAATTTCACTATGGGCGTGCTGACTTATCTGACGGGTATTTGTTTTGCGGTAAGCATCAGGCATCCAGTCTTTGGGTTCAATTTTTATTTCTTTATCTATTTTATCCTGAAAAGCTTTTTCTAAATCGTGTAATGACATGGGAATTATTTAGAACATAAAAGTACTAAAAAACTAACAACTGTTAGTTAACAATCTTTCAAAGTATAAGCTTGTCTTTATAAAGAAAGGAATGATTAGGTTCGGGTAAAAGAAGAAGTTGGAAGAATACCTGGGGATTTTAAAGGTAAAACGTTTAGCACTGTAGCAACCGTTTGCAACTCCTCAAATAAAATTTTCCTTTGGCACAATTATTCCAGCAAGAGTAATTCAATTCATTTATATTTTATGTTTACCACTTTATTCAACATTGCCGCCGCTACCCTGTTATGCTTAATTAGCTCATGTGTTTCGCCTCAACAAAAAAAGTCTACTGTAACGATAAAAAGCAATTCTTCTTTCACAGATAGTTTGCCGGAACCTTTTGCCACCAAATCAAAACAAAATTTTAGTAAGGTAATTGGCTGGAAAGAGGGCGAGGCGCCGATTGCGCCGGCTGGGTTTGTAGTGAGCCGCTTTGCTAAAGGCCTGGATAACCCCAGGTGGATTTATGCTGCTCCCGGCGGCGATATTTTTGTAGCAGAAACAAATACGATCCTGCACGGGATAAAAAAGATAGGGGCAAAACTTTCCCGGAAAATAAAAACACAGCACCTCGGTGAAAGTGCCAACCGCATCCGGTTATTCAGGGACACAGACCATAACGGCAGTTACGAAACTGAATATATATATGCTGAAGGACTGAACCAACCCTTGGGTATGCTGGTCTTGAATAGTCAGTTTTATATTGCCAATACAGATGGTGTCTACGTTTATCCCTATTCTGGTACTGATACGGCTATCACGGGTACTGGTAAAAAAATCGTTAATCTTCCGGCAGGCGGGTATAATAATCACTGGACAAGAAACATTGTGGCCAACGAACTTGGTACTAAAATATATGTTACTGTCGGCTCCGGCAGCAATAATGCTGAGCATGGGATGGAAAATGAAGTGCGCCGTGCGAATATTCTGGAAATAAACCCCGATGGGAGTGGCGAAAAAATATATGCCTCGGGCCTGCGCAACCCTGTGGGTATGGGGTGGGAGCCGGTAACTAAAACCCTATGGGCGGCAGTAAACGAAAGGGACGAACTAGGCGATGAACTTGTACCTGATTATACCACCGGGGTAAAGCCCGGCGCTTTTTATGGCTGGCCTTATTCATACTTTGGCCAGCATCCTGACCCCCGGATGAAAGATAACCCCCACCCTGAACTGGTTGCAAAATCCCTGGTGCCGGAGGTGCCGCTGGGTTCCCATACTGCTTCCTTAGGGTTGGCATTTTATACAAAAACAAATTTCCCAATGTATTACCACGGTGGCCTATTCATTGGCCAGCATGGATCATGGAACCGGTCTCATTTATCGGGTTATAAAGTGGTGTTTATTCCTTTTGCAAATGGAAAACCTAACGGAAAGCCGGAAGATTTTCTTACCGGTTTTATTTACGATGAGAGCGAGCAAGAAGTTCATGGTCGGCCGGTAGGCGTTACCGTTACAAGCGATGGGTCATTATTAGTAGCAGATGATGCCTCAAACACAATTTGGAAAATAAGAGCACGCTAATAGATCTAAATTTTATCTAATTAATCGCTGAGGTGTAAAATTTGTTTTTTGCCTACTTGTCCCCTTTTATTTCGTAAAAGATCTTAACCAGGTTATTTTCACCAAGGTTCGCCTCCAGGGTATACGATTTTCTTTTTTTGCCTTCAATTATCTCCAGGATGGAGGTATTAGGCGGAATGCTGCCAAGGTTATCTGCTATAAAATTTATTGTATTAGGGCCTGGCTTAAGGGTAACCATAATAAATTGAGGGTTCTTCTTTACGGGAAATCCCCTGGCAATCCAGCGGCCATTAATATTAATGGAAATACTATCACCATCTTCCACGGCATCATCCCATATTGCCAGCTTAACCTGTTGGGCCGTAGCTACAATATTCCCTATAAGCTTATCATTGGCTTGTAGTTTTTCTGCAGGGTTCAGTGGTAGTTCTCTGAAGAAATTATCTTTTAATTTACCCGGTTGGCAGTAAATTTTTGCTACTATAAAAGTTGCTGCACTATCCGCCGGATTTGTAAAATCGAGGTTTAACTTTTTATCGTTAAAACCTATATTTAATTTTCCGGCATTTGGAAACTCGCTACCAAAATTATCCGCAAAAAAAGTTAAAATATTAAGCCCTGTATCCAAAAGAATATCTTCCCTATAGGGCTTCTTTGAGAGCGTTAGTAAATCGATAATAGTAACTCCGTTTAGGCCAACGGAAACAATATCATCTTTTTTATTATCACTCAAATCAAGTATAGCCTCCCGGGTGTTTACATAAACAGTATCTGCCACTCCAAAATAAACCGGTGGTGAAGGCGGAACAATTGTTTGGGGATTAACTGCTCCACTAACTTCGGCGTCATTTATTTTAGTAAATCTGATATCAGCTTTTTTAAGGAAATTTAAAAGAATGAGCTGCAAGGGAGTTGTTGCAAGTACTTTATTTTGAGAAGATTTTAATGCGATATTAATAGCTTCGTTTTGTATCCTGTTGAGATGGAGCGTAAGCTGGCCTTTAAGATCCCGGCTGATATCCAGATTGCCGTTTAAGTAAAATGTGGCTTCCTGCAGGCTGAAGGGATTTTCACTAACTGCATATTTATTTCTGCTGATACTTAACTGACGGGGATTTTTTTTAACCAGCAATATATCATACCCGGCCGAAAAGCTATCCGATTTAAGGGTGATATGTGCAGGATAGAGTAGATTTTTTTCCGGTGCTGCAACTGATAATTCTAGGTAAATTGGTTTTAAGCCTGGAGACGGTACTTCAATCATTTGCCAGGTTCCTGTGAAAACATTGGTTTGAGAAAAGGAATTTAAGCAAATACCAATAAGGCTCAGAAATAATATCAGCGTTTTTCTAGTCAACATTTTATTGTATTTATTTACTTTTTCTATCACCACTTTTTAATGATTGTACCAGAGATTTTTCCCGGCTTCCGGGTTTGGGAAACCAAATTCTTTCAAGGTATTTTGTTACTTAACATCAAAATCTATCACTACCTTTTCTGTGAGCGGATGGCTCTGGCAAGTTAAAATAAATCCCTGGGCTAGTTCTGCGTCTTCCAGGGCATAATTTACATCCATATGTACTTTGCCTTGCAGTAGTTTGGCCCTGCAGGTGCAGCACACGCCCCCTTTACAGGCATAAGGTAAATCTGCACCTTGTTTTAGAGCAGCGTCTAAAATGCTTTCACTGTCATAGGCCAAGTCAAAACTAAACGTACGCCCATCGAGTTTAACTGATATACTACTCCTGGGTCCAGTAATTTCGGAACCTGCAACCGGAGCAGTTGCAATATTTTTTTGCCCTGGCGTAGTAAAAAGTTCAAAATGGATATTGTTTTTTGCCATACCCTCATTTTCTAAAAAGGCTGCTGAAGCAAAAATCATTTCTTCAGGCCCGCAGATATAAGCGCCGGTATAAGTTTTAAAATTAATTACCTGTTTTAAAGAATGAAGTTTCTCCAGGTTTATTCTGCCGAAATTAATACCGGCTTCCGTTTTTTCCCGGCTTAAAATAGTTATGAAATTAAACCGCTCAATGAATTTATTTTTGATGGCTTCCAGTTCTTCAAAAAAGATTATGGAGCTGCGGCTTTGATTTCCGTATATAAGGGTAAAGCTGCTTTGGGCATGTGTTTGCAAGCTGTGTTTAATAATAGAGATAATTGGTGTTATACCGCTGCCGGCGGCTATAGCAAGAAAATTACCCTCAATATTTTTGGTAGTAAAATTTCCGGTGGGCGGTAAAACTTCCAAAATATCCCCTGGCTGGAGTTCATCATTTGCAAAAGCAGAGAATAACCCGCCTTCCACTTTTTTAATGGCCACTTTCAATTCCTTTTCGTATGGTGCATTGCAAACAGAATAAGACCGACGGAGCTCAACTCCATCCTTTATTTTTTTTAAGGTAATATTTTGGCCCTCTCTGTAAATAAACGTTGCCTGTAATTCTGCGGGCACTTCAAAGGCTAAAGAAACACAATCTGCGGTTTCTTTTTTAATATTTTTTATTTTTAAAGGATGAAAATGAACTGCCATTAGTTTTTGATTAACCCGTTTAAAAGATGATCAACTATATTATTTTCCAGGGCTTCAACGGTTACTTCTTTTTTATGCCTTTGCCAAAACTCCAGCCCACGAACTGCCGATAGTATAGTAAGAACCGCTACATGAGGATGAATATTTTTTAATGCTTTGTTTTTAATGCCGGACGTTATCAATTTCACCATTCTGCTTTCGTAAGATTTTCGTTGTAATAAAAAATTGCCAAGATAAGGTTCTTTAAGATGTTTCCATTCATGGTTGGCTACGTAAACCTCATCAAAAACCTGTAACATCATTTGTATATGAAAACGGATAAGTAGCTCAAGCTTTTGCGGGATAGTTTGCTGGGAGGTTTCAGTGACCTGCAAGTGGTTGTTAAATTCATCCGCTATTTTAAAACAGATATTCTGCAGCAATTCACTTTTACTTCCAATATGATTATACAGGCTGGGGGCTTCTACCCCCATATTTTCTGCAAGCTCCCGCATTGAAGTGGCTATGAACCCTTTTTTTCTAAACAGGCCGGCAGCTTTTTTCGTAATAACATCTTTTATCGTTCCGTTGAGAGCCGCTTTAATTTTGGCCATAATTACATTTATGCAAAACTAACGGATATTAGTTTTTGGATAAATAGTTTTTTAGCAATGCAAGCAATTATTATATCTATTTTTGCAGCGTAAACTGATAGGCATGCAATTAAAACCCATAGATAAAGTTGAATCTATAAGCCCGGGGGATTTTAAAAAGAATTATTATGATGTGATGAAACCCCTAATTATCACGGGGTTGGCTAAAGAATGGCCAGCATACGAAAAATGGAATTGGGATTATTTTATTGATGCAGTCGGTGATATAGAAGTAGGAGTATACGATAATGTAAAAAGCGACTCGTACACGCCTATAAACACTGCCGATGCCTATATGAAATTTGGGGATTATCTAAAAAAAGTGAAAGCTGGCCCCTTAGACTTGAGGATTTTCTTATTCAATATTTTTCAGCATGCTCCAGGGATAACGACGGATTTTATGTGGCCGGAAGAATTAATGACTGGTTTTGTAAAGAAATACCCTATGCTTTTTGTAGGTGGGCAGGGCTCGATAACCCATATGCATTTTGACATAGATATGAGCCATATTCTACACACCCAGTTCATGGGCCGTAAGAGAGTATTACTTTTCCCGCATGAAGAGCAATACAAGTTATACCGGAAACCCTGGGAAGTATTGAGCCTGGCAAATTATGCAAATTACAGTACCGGGTTTGATTATGAAACTTTTCCTGCAGTTAAACTGGCAAGAGGTTATGAGGTTATACTGGAGCATGGAGAAACCTTATTTATGCCTGCAGGTTTTTGGCACCATATGGAATATATAGACGCAGGATTTGCCATGAGTTTACGGGCCTTACAAAACGATTTAGGCGGTAAAGTGAACGGGCTTTGGAAATTATTTGGTATGAGAAGTATAGATACATTGATGAAAAAAACTGCTCCAAAGTGGTGGTATGACCGGAAGAAAGCTAAGCTGAGTGATAATGCCAGCAAAGAAATTTCAAAAATTTCTTCAAAAAACCAAAATAAATTAAAATACTAATTTAAAAGTACTATTTTTACGTCCTGCACAACATAATTGCCTCTCTCCAATTCTATCTTATCTAAAACTCCCATCAAAATCTATTCTATAAATCATCACCCAAAGTATACTTATTTGTAATTTATTTTATTATCTATAGCCTCATACATTTTTTTCTTGTGGTTTCAGAGGTAAGCAAGGCCGGTGATTTTTATCACTGGCCATTTTTTATTTAGCGCTGTTATATAAGAAATGTATAAAAGGATGCAATACTTTAAAAGTTGTTAGAATGTTTTTCTTTAAAGATGGTAAAAGAATTTCTTCATCTGCAAGGGGCTTGGTAACAGTATAACTTTTCAACTTTAAAAAATGCATCGCTGCATTCTCCTCTTGGTACCCTTTTGGGGAACGTTTAAGGGCACCTTCTCTATCCGGGCCATTAGGAAAGTTCTCTTTAAATTTTTTGTTGTTAATAATGTTATTCCAATCTTCTAAATTATAATCTATTTCCTGTCTTATTTTTATTATTGCCTCTGGTGGCGGCATCCAGAAGCCCCCACCAATAAAGCTGTGACCTGGTTCCAGGTGAAGATAATAGCCCGCATTGCCGGCTTTTTTTCCTCCAGCATTAAAACCCGCACCAAAATTTGTTTTATAAGGGGTTTTATCTTTTGAAAAACGAATATCACGGTTAAGCCTGAACGTACAGTCTTTTGAGGTAAGGGAACCTATTGCTGGTTCGAAACTAGCCATACCGGTTATTAATTCATTTATAAATGTACCGAAATCCTCTTTTGCGGTTTCGTATTTTTGGCGGTTAGCCTCCAGCCAGGGTTTGTTATTATTAAGTTTTATATCTCTTAAAAAAGTCAGGGTATTTTTATTAACCATTGAATTTATTTTTTTGAAGTGATCAAATTTATTTTATCACTAATTCCACAAAATTGTCCCATACAAAAGTTTCATTATTGTATATCAATAGGCTAGCTTGGGATGCACCCCGCCAGCAGTTTACTGTTTTTTATGTATTACAAAAAATATGAGCCCATACGGCGAGTGGCCTGAGACCGAAAGTTGACATCCCATTTTATCTAATGGGTATGGAACAGGAAATTTATCAACTCCATTCTTTTTCTGCTTTTGCTTTTTGTTTGTCTACCCGGCTGGCAAGTATTACACTTATTTCAAATAAAAGTAATAATGGTATGGCCACAATAGTCTGGCTGGTCCAATCAGGGGAAGGGGTAATTACAGCGGCCAGGATAAGGATGATAACAAAAGCGTACTTACGGTATTTTTTAAGAAAAGCTCCCGTGATGATGCCGATTTTTGCTAAAACAAAAGCCAGTACTGGTAACTCAAACGAAATACCACAGCCAAGAATAATATTATTAAGTGTGTCAATGTAATCATCTAAAGTGGGCATATATTTATAAGCCCCTACGGCCCCTAAAGTAAAATTGGCCAGGAAATTAAAGGTAAAAGGGGCCAACAAAAAATATCCGAAGGCTGCACCTAAAAAGAAACATAAGGAGACCCAAAAAAGACTGCCCTGGGCATATTTTGTTTCCTTTGGAGAAAGAGCAGGTTTTATAAAACGCCAAAGCTCCCAGAATAAATAGGGGAAGGCTATTATAATCCCTCCAATCATTGCAATATTTATGGCTGACATGAAAGGCCCGCTGATGGTGTTACCTTGCAAAGGAATATTTACGGGTGGCATACACAGCGCTTCCCCCAGGTGTAGCCTATGACTTAAGTTACAAAGGCCTGAATAAGTAATGAAACTAGACCGAGCAGGAGCATAAATAACGTTATCAAAAATCCAATCTATATAAAGAAATATACCAATGGCTGCTACCAACCAGGCTATTACAGCTCTAACCAAATGCCACCTGAGGGCTTCCAGGTGGTCTACAAAACTCATCTCTGTAGTTTCAGAAGATTTGTTGCGGCCTAATTTTTTAAAAAACGCTTTTCTATTTTCGTCTAGTACTGCCAATTCTTTTTTTTTATGAGTGCCAAAGGTAATGCAATTGGTATCTTAAGCAGGTAC